>JAAYBW010000008.1 GCA_012729975.1 Clostridiales bacterium | reverse complement strand
CACCGCGCGGAATGCGGGCTTCCATTAAATCCAAGCAACTGCCGTCCATCAGATGACCTCCGAGTGCATATCTATCTTCTCATACTACATTCGCTTAATCTGTTTTGTCAAGTAGGCGGGTCTGCAACAATTTCATATTCGGAATCGTCTATACAATATTCGCCTCTTGTGGTATAATCCGATTTTAGATAGAATTCCGTCAGTTCATTTTATTCGAGGTGTTTTTTTTGACCAATATATCCGACAGGATGTCAGGCCTCAAGCCGTCAGCCATCCGTGAGATGCTTAAGGTAACCGCGGATCCGAGTATTATATCATTTGCCGCGGGCAATCCATCCTCAGAGGCTTTTCCCCACGAAGAACTGGGTGAGGTTATTGCCGGGATATTTTCCGCAGATCCCTCCGGGGCACTGCAGTACAGTATAACGGAGGGCTTCGCACCGCTTCGCAAGCTTACCGCGGACAGACTTAAAAACAAATACGGTATCGGTACGGAGGATGACGACCTTATCATCACAAGCGGCGGACAGCAGGGAATAGATCTGATGGTCAAATGCCTTGTCAACGAAGGCGATTGCGTAATATGTGAAAACCCAAGCTTCATCGGCGCTTTAAACAGCTTTCGTTCATACGGAGCCAATATAATCGGCATACCGATGGATAACGACGGAATGGATATAGATGCTCTCGAGCGCGCTCTTAAAAGCAATTCCCGCGTAAAGCTCATATATACTATACCGACATTCCAGAATCCTACGGGTATTACCATGTCGGAAGAAAAGAGAATGAAACTGCTTGAGCTTGCCGTAAGGTATGATGTTATGGTGCTCGAAGACAGTCCTTATTTTGAATTGGCTTATGACGGAAAGATAGAAACGCCGATAAAGACCGCCGATACAACGGGTCATGTTATGTATGTGGGCAGTTATTCGAAGGTGATCGCTCCGGGGATAAGGATTGGTTTTGCCTGCGGTCCGAAATGGCTGATATCTACAATGACTGTAGCCAAGCAGGTTTCCGACGTTCATACAAACGGCGTGTTTATGACAGCCGTCGCAAAATACCTTGAGAAATATGATCTGGACGCGCATATCGAAAGATGCAGGTCTCTGTACATCAGGAAGCGGGATCTTATGCTCAGGAAAATAGATGAGTGTATAGATCCGCAAGTGCGCTTTACAAGACCGGGGGGCGGGCTGTTTATCTGGGGTGAGCTGCCTGACGGATTCGCTTCGGCGCCTTTGTGCGAGACCCTTAAAAGCTATAAAGTGGCGATAGTGCCGGGTCCGACTTTCGACACGCGGGAAGATATTGCATCAAGAGGCTTCCGCCTGAATTTCTCTGTGCCGTCCGAGGAGCAGATAATAAGGGGAATAGAGCTTCTGGGCAGCGGCATAAGAAATTATCTGAGCGGGAGGTGAGGTTTTGGAAGAGAAAAGGAAGTCGATCCTCAGCGGTATAAAGCCGAGCGGAGACCTTACTCTCGGCTCATACCTCGGAGCTATAAAAAACTGGGTTAAGCTGGCGGACGATTACGACTGCTATTATATGATGGCCGATTTGCACGCCATAACCGTCAGACAGGAAGCTTCCGATCTGCGCAGAAGGACTCTGGCGCAGCTTGCGCAGTATATAGCCTGCGGGCTTGACCCGAAGAAAAACACCGTTTTCATACAAAGCCATGTTCACCAGCACGCGGAACTCTGCTGGGTGCTTGACTGTTATACCATGTTCGGTGAGCTTTCGAGAATGACTCAGTTCAAGGATAAATCATCAAAAAACAGCGAGAATATAAATGCCGGTCTTTTTACCTACCCGGCTCTTATGGCTGCTGATATATTGCTCTACCAGGCCGATCTTGTGCCTGTGGGCGACGATCAAAAGCAGCACGTCGAGTTAACCCGCGATATTGCTGTCAGGTTTAACGGCATTTACGGCAATGTATTTACATTGCCCGAACCTTTTATTCCTAAAGTCGGCGCGCGCATAATGAGTCTTTCGGTACCGGAAAACAAGATGTCGAAGTCGGAGCAGGATTCCGGAGGCTGCGTTTGTCTGATGGACAGCCCGGATGACATCATGCGCGCGTTTAAACGGGCCGTTACCGACAGCGAAACCGCAGTGCGCTACGATCCGGTTAATAAAAAAGGTGTTTCGAATCTTATGAGCATATATTCGATAGCAGCAGATAAAACCTTTGAACAAATAGAAAATGAGTTTGCCGGGAAGGGCTACGGAGAACTGAAAACCGCGGTGGGTGAGGCCGTAGTTGAGCTGCTCAGACCGATAAGAGAAGAAGCGTCCAGACTCCTTGCCGAAAAGGCATATCTCCAGTCCGTATACAGGGAAGGGGCTCAGAAGGCCGCCGGGACAGCACAGCGTACGCTCCGTAAAGTCTACAAAAAAGTGGGCTTTGTCGAAAGGTAGGTATGTCCATGTTAACGGACAAGACCCTTAGTCTGACTCAGCTCGTTATGGTGGCCGTTTCTATGACGGCAGCCTTTGTAATGAGCTTCGCGGCTACTCCGGTCATAAAAACATTCGCAAGAAAAATCGGCGCGATGGACGTGCCCAGGGACGACCGAAGGATGCATGACCATCCGATACCCCGTTTAGGCGGACTGGCGATTTTTCTCGGTTTTCTTCTAAGCGTATTGCTCTTCGCGCAAATTACCAAGCAGGTCCGCGGCATTCTTCTGGGCAGCGTGGTTATAGTGATCATAGGAGTAATGGACGACACATTCACGCTCAAACCCTGGATGAAGCTTCTCGGGCAGATAGCTGCTGCCGTGATAGCGATCATGCACGGCATTGAAATCAATGTGCTTACAAACCCGATACAGCTGTTTTCCGAAGGCTATCTGGTCTTAAACTGGCTGTCGTTACCGATAACGCTCATCTGGATAGTGGCGATAACAAACGCCGTTAACCTAATCGACGGACTGGACGGACTTTCGGTCGGTGTTTCGGCTATAGCATCCGTTACTATGCTGGTGATCTCGCTTCTGGTTTCGGAAAGTAACGTTGCGATAATCCTGGCGGCTCTCGTAGGCGCCTGTGTGGGCTTTATCCCCTATAACATTAACCCGGCGAAAATATTCGCCGGCGATACGGGCGCCCTGCTGCTAGGGTACATACTGTCCACGATGTCGATAATCGGACTTTTTAAGACGTATGCCATAATTTCTTTTGCTGTTCCGTTCATTGTACTCGGCCTGCCGATATTCGATACCGCATGGGCTTTTTTCCGCCGTATCGCAAAAGGGCAGAAACCGTGGATGCCCGACAGACAACACCTTCACCACAGACTGATGAATCTCGGACTGAGCCAGAAGCAGGCGGTTGCCATACTATACTGCGTAAGTATCGTGCTGGGCCTGTCCGCCGTTGTGCTTGCAACCAGCGGAGCGGTAAAAGCGCTTATATTTGCTTTGTGCTTCATTGTGGCCGCAGCGGGGGGAGTATTAATAATGAGGAGCTCATTAAAGAATCATAACCATACGGCTAAAGATAACGGTGAATGTAATGTAAGCGATGCCGGATTAAACCGCGAAGATAAGGAAAAGCCCTGAACTCATCGGGGCGGCAGATAAACCTCCGGGTGAGGAGCTGACGGATGGACCAAAGAAAAATGATGGCTTACGCGGTTGCGGCCGCGGTGCTTATAACCGCAGCCGTGATATTCATTATGCTGCTGACGGGCAATTCGGCCCGTACGCCTGAGGTAGTTTTGCCGGTTACCTCCGAAGCACCCGAAGAAACCGGGGGCAACAGCGGCACGAATGATCCCGAAGGTCTCATTCGAGCGGAAGTAAATGTGTCTACGGTTCAGGCGGTAATATCAAAGTTATCGAGGCCCGACAGCTATTCCAGGACACTTACCGTCGGCAGGGAGGAAGGACAGAAGGTTTGGGAGGTTCAGATCTGGGTGCGCGAGAGCATGTCCCGCATCAGATTATCCGACGGGGAAACAGCCGCGAAAAACCTGCTTATAACCGATAAGCTGATAACAGTCTGGTATGACGGTGATGATGGGGTATACACCGGACCGCGTTCCCGCGCGGAGACTCAGACCGAAACCGCGGACGCGTTTTCCATGATAATGACTTATGAGGATTTGCTGCTGCTCGAGCCTGAAGACATTATCGACGCAAGGTTTGCCGAACGCGACGGCAGGTACTACATTTGTGTTACGACCGAGGATCCGCTGCTGGGCTATGTTACCGATTATGAGGTCTGTGTTGAAACAGGTCTTCTGGATTACGCCGAAACAAGGGACGGAGATACGGTTATATACAGGATGAGCGCCGTTTATGCCGAACTTTCCGCACCGCCGGACGAAGTGTTTACCGTGCCGCAGTGACACGTATTATTTCAAACCTAGGTATATGAGGGCGGAGAGCATTATAAGAATGTCTTCGTCCTCTTTTTCGAGATATATCAAAAGAAGTATCAGTATAAGCAGCAGATCGCCTATATCTATCCCTTTAGGAAGTATCCCGGAGAGCGCGCCGCGAAGCGCTCCTGTAAGCGAACCGCCTTCCTTTGTCTCGTGCAGAATAGATGAAAGACTAAATCCGCGGCGCGCCGCGGGGAGCGAGGCAAAGTGAGATGATAAGCCGGGTGCTGCCGCCGCGGATCTTCCGGATTTTTTGTATCCGGATGAGTCCGAGGGGCTGCGTTCATTTTCCTCGATTATATAACGCTTTCCCGTATTTCCGATATAACGGTTATACATACAGCCTCACTTTCCTTACTTATGCGGTTGCCCTTCGATGATTCCCGGAAGCAGCTTTCGAGCTATCTTCGCCAGTCTGGCAATACCCAGAGCTCTGTCTATTCTCTCGGCGCGATCATTGCTCAAAAACGGTTTGAGTGCCGCGACTATGGCAGCCGCGTCGCCTGATGAATTGAATTCCCTCATTGCGCCTGTGAAAAGCTTCAACAATTCGGGATCCAATACAGCGTCCGCGCCTGATAACGATGACGTGTCCTCAGACGCCTTTTCGCTCCCCGCAAGACTTTTTGCCAGCTGCATAACCCGCTCCATACTTCCCGGATCGGACAGAAGGCTGTTGAGCTTTTTTTCAAACTCTTCCATGACGCTATTTGAGGAGGTCGGCCAGCTGCTGTGCCAGTCTGGAGCCCTCTTGCGTGGAAAGCACGGAGGTTATCAGCTGCCTGAGCTTTTCCGTATCCCCGCTTTCCAGGGCTTTTCGTACGGCGCCGTTTTGCTCGATATATCGGGTTACTTTTTTCCCGTCCGCAGATTCGGCGATCTTTTTGATATCAGCTTCCTTTGACGATAAAGCAGCCCCGGCTCCGCTTAAAAATTCGGATGTTAATTTGTTGAAATCGGTTGACATAACGACGCCTCCTGATCAACTGTCTGTCAATCCAATATATTCGGAACAGAAATAAAGGTGAACCGCTCAGATGAAAATCCTGGTTTTTTCGGATTCCCACGGAAGCTGCGGCCTGATGGAAGCGGCGGTAAAGCTGCATATGCCGGATCTTACTTTATTCCTGGGAGACGGCGCCTCGGATATTACGGCTTTGAGAGCGTCATATCCGGAGCTGAGTGTTCGCTGTGTGCGCGGCAACTGCGATCCCGCTGGTTTTGCGCCCGAAAAGTTGATTATTGAGGAATCCGGGAAGAAAATAATGATGACCCACGGCCATGCGTATGGAGTCAAACTTGGCCTGCAGCGCGTATTTTACGCGGCGTTGGAAGCACAGGCGGACATAATACTCTTCGGACACACGCATGAGGCGTATCGCGCCGAGCGGGAAGGACTGATTATGCTCAATCCCGGAAGCGTGGGAAGGGGACGCAACAGAAGTTATGCGCTGCTTGAGTCGGATGAAGCGGGAAATATGAAATATCAGATCAGGTACGCGGCCGATATGTAAGTGCCGTGTGAGCATAATTCCGATCTTACGTTTTGAGATACCGATATAAAATGAATTCCGCCCGGCGGGAAAATAATGAATGCAAAAATTCCCCGGGGAAATTTCCCCGGGGAACTTACGATATCGGGTCGGCTCAGCCGGCGGCTTTTACCTTTTCGCACAAAGCGGCAAAAGCAGCGGGATCGTTTATTGCGAGTTCGGAAAGCATTTTCCGATTCATATCAATACCCGCAAGCTTCAGACCGTGTATGAATGTTGAATAGTTGATGCCGTTAATTCTGCAGCCGGCGTTAATACGTGTTATCCAAAGGCGGCGGAAGTCTCTCTTTTTTCTCTTGCGGCCTACGTAAGCGTAGGACAGCGACTTCATAACCGCCTGATTAGCCATCTTAAAGTGCTTGGACTTAGCGCCCCAGTAACCCTTGGCGAATCCGATAATCTTTTTTCTTCTTTTGCGCGTCATAATGGAACCTTTGATTCTGGCCATCTCGGTTGCCTCCTATATATTGAGTGTTGTTTTTCTTACTTGTAAGGGATCATGCGCTTGATCGCCGCTTCATTGGTGCCGTCGGCATAGGTCCCTTGACGGAGGCCTCTCTTGCGCTTGGTTTTTTTCTTTGTGAGAATATGGTTCTTGTTGGCGTGAGCGCGTTTTACTTTGCCGTTTTTTGTAAGACTGAATCTTTTCTTAGCCCCGCTGTGGGTCTTAATCTTAGGCATGATGGGTTCTCCTTCCGTTTTCCTGTAAGTGGTTACCGGGTACTACCGGCTGAAAATTGAGTTATCTGGCCTGCGTCTTCGGAGACAGGAACATAGCCATACTCCTGCCTTCGAGTTTCGGCTCTTTATTGACAACAGCGTATTCGGAGCATGCCTGAGCAAAGCGCAACAGCAGCTGCTCACCGATTTCGGTGTGCGTCATTTGTCTTCCGCGGAAGCGGACTGATACCTTCACCCGGTCGCCGTCATTAAGGAACTTCAAACAGGACTTCAGCTTAACGTTAAAATCGTTGTCACCGATGCCCGGAGACATCCGTATTTCCTTAACTTCAACGACATGCTGATTCTTCTTTGTTTCCTTTTCCCGTTTGGACTGTTCAAATTTAAATTTGCCGTAGTCCATTATTTTGCAGACAGGCGGATTTGAGCCGGGTGCGATTTTGACGAGGTCAAGATCGCGCTGAATCGCATGGCTTAAAGCCTCGGATGAGGACATTATGCCAAGCTGGGCGCCGTCTTCTCCGATAAGACGTACTTCTTTGTCGCGTATTTCATCGTTGATTTGATGCTCATTGCTGCTGATACCGATACACCTCCAATAAATTAAACAAGCGCGGACAATAAACATCCGCGCACAAACACATACCGCTCCGGAAAACCGGAGGATAAGCGATGTTGACCGCGGCGCTGGATGAAGGCCGGGTGAGGCGCATATAAACGCCTTCTTTATTGTCTGCCCGTGATTATATCAGCGCGCCCGTAAATTGTCAATTGATTTATAAGACTTTTTTATATTTTCAGTATCAAACGGGTATCATCCCATCGGGTGATACGGAGATGAAGAAGACCGGTGAATATATGGTCGTTTTTTGTGTCGGTGCGGGTGCGTACGCGGCACTTGAGCTTGCTTTCCGCGGCTTTACTCATTGGAGTATGCTCCCTGTGGGAGGTCTGTGTTTTTCGGGTCTGTATCATATTACGGAAGTGTCGGAAGAATCCAGGCATATCCAATGGATTATGGGCGCGGCATTTATTACAGCCGTAGAGTTTATATCGGGCAGTATACTCAATATAGCGCTCGGCTGGGGGGTGTGGGATTACAGCGGCAGAGCGGGCAACCTGTATGGGCAGATATGTCCGCTTTTTTCGGCAATATGGCTTATGCTGTGTATACCGGGCTGTGCCATATGCCAGATATTGAGAAGGGGGCTTGATCGTGTGTATAAAAAATAAGCGCCAACCTCTTTTAATATTTCGGATTATGTATTAAAATGGGGTGGATAATGTTATCCGGGAGGCGATTCATATGGACACCGATAAGCCGAAATATAAACGCGTGCTCTTAAAAATCAGCGGAGAAGTCCTTGCCGGTGAAAAAGGCTCGGGCTTTGACTTTGAGGTAATGGAGCATGTGTGCCGGGCGATGAAAAAGTGCTCGGATATGGGAGTGCAGCTCGGCGTTGTTGTCGGAGGCGGCAATTTCTGGCGGGGAGTCAAGGATGGCGGGGGCAAAGTGGAGCGCTGTAAAGCCGATCAAATGGGAATGATGGCTACGGTTATGAACGCCCTTGCGCTTTCCGATATACTTGAGCGCATGGGTGCTCAGGTAAGAGTACAGACCGCTATAGAAATGCGCAACGTCGCAGAGCCGTACATAAGGCTCAAGGCCGTAAGGCATCTTGAAAAAGGCAGAATCGTCATATTCGGCTGCGGAACCGGCAGCCCCTATTTTTCGACCGATACCGCTGCCGTGCTGCGCGCCGCCGAGATAAACGCGGAGGCGATACTTCTGGCGAAAAATGTGGACGGAGTTTATGACGCCGATCCGAAGTTAGTGGCGGATGCAACAAAGTATGACGTAATAACCTATGATGAAGTTCTCACAAAGCGTTTGGGTGTAATGGACTCCACAGCCACGTCTCTTTCAATGGATAATCATATACCTGTTATTCTATTCGCATTATCGGATCCGGAAAATATCGTCAGGGTAGTCAAAGGTGAGAAAATCGGAACAATTGTATATTGATTATAAAGGAGGCCACACCGTGAATAAGTCTGATTATATGGAATACGTGAAAAAAATGGATAAAACCATTGAGGTTATGGAAACGGAGTTCGCGGCCGTAAGAGCAGGCAGGGCGAACGCGGCAGTGCTCAATTCGATCAATGTGGATTATTACGGATCCCCCACACCCATAAACCAGATAGCATCCATATCCGTGCCGGATCCGAGAACGCTTGTTATACAGCCCTGGGACGCTTCGGTGCTGAAGAATATAGAGCGCGCAATACAGGCGAGCGACCTTGGCATAAACCCGCAAAACGACGGCCGTGTCCTGCGCATAGTATTCCCGCCTCTTACCGAAGAGCGCCGTAAAGAGCTTGGCAAGCAGGTGAGAAAATACGGAGAAGACAGCAAGATAGCGATTCGGAATATTCGCAGGGACGCGATGGAGTTCTTTAAAAAGCAGGAAAAGAAATCCGAGATAACCGAAGACGACCTCAAGAACGTCGAAAAGGATCTGCAGAAGCTTACGGATGAATATATAAGCAACATAGGGACGCTGGTAGAAGCGAAGGAAAAAGAGCTTTATGAGATCTAAGCCCGGATGAAGCTTTTTCACAGACTGAAAAAACAAGATATGGCGGGGCGGGCAGGACGCGTCCCCCGCCATATCGCGATAATTATGGACGGTAATGGGCGATGGGCAAAAAGGCGCGGCTTGCCCCGCACCGCCGGCCATTCCGCCGGCGCGGAAAACTTCAGGCGCATTGCCACTTATTGCAAAAATATCGGCGTGAAGTACCTGACAGTTTACGCGTTTTCTACCGAAAATTGGAAACGCGCCGAGGATGAGGTCTCAACGATTATGAATCTGCTCGGGAAGTATCTTCTCGAAGCTATTGAGAAAATGGAGCGGGACGGCATTAAACTCGTTATTTTCGGTGATATAACGCGCCTGCCGAGGAATCTTGCGGAGCTGGTCGACGTAACCCGCGACATAAACAAGAGGGTCGAGGGTTTTCAGGTTAATGTCTGTATAAACTACGGCGGAAGAGACGAGATTATAAAAGCGGCCGAAAGATGGGCCCGGGAAAAACGTCCGGGCTCGACGCTCGATGAAGATACTTTTGCGGGATACCTTTACAGCGCGGGGGTACCCGACCCGGACCTGGTCATACGCCCGGGAGGAGAAAAGAGGATATCAAACTTTCTGCTCTGGCAATCCGCGTATGCGGAGTATTATTTCACGGACCGTTTGTGGCCCGACATAACCGAAAAGGATATAGACAGGGCAATAGAGTGGTTTGACAGCAGAGAAAGACGCTTTGGAGGTATTTAAGTGGCCCGGATTGACAGAATAAATGAAGATATACATCGGATTCTTGCCTCGCTTTTTGCGGACATCAAGGACCCGAGGATTAACAAGGGCATGCTGAGCATAACAAGGGTTGAAACAACGGGTGACCTCCGGTATGCGAAAGTCTTCATCAGTGCTTACGGCGGAGCGGGGGAAAAGGAATTGATGAAGGGGCTCAAGTCCGCTGCGGGATATCTCAGGCGGGAGCTTGGAGAGAGGCTTACGCTGAGGTATACTCCGGAGCTTATTTTTGAGCTGGACGGCTCAATAGCTCACGGGGCGCGCATTAATCAGATACTCGGCGAATTGGATAAAATAAGCGGAGAAGACGATGCTGAACATTAAACAGACCGCAGATTTTCTGCGTGAACGGGACAGGTTCCTGATAATATCACACCGGCGCCCCGACGGGGACGCTCTGTGCAGTTCCTCGGCGCTTTGCCTCGGTTTGAGAGATTGCGGGAAGACGGCGTATACCTTGCGCAATCCGCAGACTACCGATAAATATTTACCCTTTATCGAAGATTACCATGCTCCGGAAGGCTATACTCCGGACGTTGTTATCAGTACCGATCTGGCTGACCTTTCCATAATACAAAATAACGCGCTTCATCTCGCGGACAGGATAGATCTCGCCATTGACCATCATCGGTCGAACACCGGATTTTGTCCGAACAGGCTGGTGCTTCCCGGGTTTTCTTCCTGCGGAGAAGTTGTGTTTCTTGTATTGAAAAAAATGGGAGCGCCGATGAGCCATGAAACGGCAAACCTTCTATACATAGCTCTTACTACCGATACCGGCTGTTTCAGATTCAAAAACGTTAACGCGCATTCGCTAAGAGCCGGTGCCGAGCTGATAAAGGCGGGAGCCGACAACGGAGCGATAACACACATGTTTTTTATGACCAAGAGAAGAAGCCGCCTTCTTTTAGAGGGCATGTTAATAAACAGCCTGGAATTTTATAAAGAAGGGGAGCTTGCCATAGCGCCGGTAACGCTGGAGATGATGAGCAAGGCAGGCGTCACCGAGGAGGATATGGAAGATATCGCCGTAATAGCGGGGCAGATTGAGGGAACCGAGGCAAGCATTACGATTCGGGAGCTGGAAGAAGGCGGATGCAAGGTTTCCGTGCGTACGGTAAACTATGCAAACGCGGACGCCATGTGCAGACCTTTGGGCGGGGGAGGTCATAATTTGGCTGCCGGATGCACTCTTGACTGCGATATCGCTGAAGCGAAAAAACTAATGCTGGAAGCTGCCGAGAAGGTGTGGAAGATTGAATGACCGGGATCTTGCTGCTTGATAAGCCCTGCGGATGGACATCCCATGACGCGGTGGCGAAGACACGCCGAATCCTCAGCGAAAAGAAGATAGGCCACGGCGGCACCCTCGACCCGATCGCGACAGGGGTGCTGCCGTTGTTTGTGGGACGCGCGACGCGCGCGGTAGAGTATTTTGAGCAAGCGGACAAGGAGTATGTCGCGGGAATAAGACTCGGCCTTGTAACGGATACCGAGGATGTGACCGGCGAAATACTCAAAGACACGCCTTGTTTTGTCGACACGGATGAGTTCCTCACGGTGCTGGGCGGGTACGTCGGGACTTGGGAACAGACTCCGCCTATGTATTCGGCAAAAAAGATAGGCGGTAAAAAGCTGTACGAGTATGCCCGAAAGGGGCTGGAAATTGACAGAAAACCGCAAGTTATCAATATAAGCGAGCTGGAACTGCTCGGAGGCGGGGGGCGGGATTTTGTTTTTCGCGTCGCGTGTTCAAAGGGCACATATGTGCGTTCTCTATGCGCGCAGATCGGCGCGTCGCTCGGCTGCGGGGCCGCTATGACCTCTCTGAAAAGAACAAGGTTCGCGGACTTTACCTTGGATATGTGCGTCACTATGGAAGAGCTTATGGGCGCTCAGGTGCCCGCGGATTTCCTTAAGTCCCTTGATACGGCTTTTTTACAATACCCGGCGGTTACGATCAGTTCCGAAGGGGAGAAAAAATGCAGGTGCGGTGCTGATGTTCCGTCAAGCGCTTCCTCACCGGATATTTACAGAGTATACAACGAAAATGGCGATTTTCTGATGATCGCGCAGGCCGATGACGAAGGGCTCCTGCGCTGTGAAAAGAGTTTTTTTGAGATTTGATTAAGACGAGCCGTCCCGGATAAGACGGCAGAGCGGCCCGCACCGCAAGAAAAAAGGCGTGCCGCCCCCGGAGGTAGAAATGAATAAGAAAGCGATTGCCCTCGGATTTTTCGACGGACTGCACATAGGGCATGCCAGCCTGCTCAACAAGGTTAAGCAAAGAGCGGCGGAATTAGGCGTTGAGCCTGCCATACTCACCTTTGACACGCACCCGGATACATTGGTGCAAAAAAAAGCGGTTATGCTCATAAGCTCGCCCGAGGAGCGGGCTTATGAAGTAAAGCGCCTTTTCGGAATCGAAGAAGTAATATCGCTGCACTTCGACGAAGAAATGATGAATATGGAATGGACTGATTTCATTGACCGAATGGCCAATGACTATGCGGCGGCTCATTTCGTGGTTGGCTACGATTTCAGATTCGGCAGGGGCGGGATCGGCAGCGCGCAAAAACTTAAGTTCCGCTGCGCCGAGGCGGGTATCGGATGTGACATAATGCCGGAAGTAAGAATAGACGGCATTACGGTCAGCTCCACATATATAAGACATCTGCTGGAGACCGGCGACATGGATACCGCGCGGCGTTTTCTCGGGCATCCGTACTCTTTGACGGATACGGTATCCTCCGGCCACAGGCTGGGCAGCGAAATGGGAACGCCGACGATTAATTTGCATTTTCCCGAGGGGGTGCTGATACCCCGCTTCGGAGTATACGCGACCCGCGTGTTTATTCAGGGCGATGATAAAGATAGATTCGCGGTGACCAATATCGGCGTGCGCCCGACCGTGTCAGGCGACGGCGTAGTCTCCGTAGAGAGTTATATACTCGATTTTAACAAAGATATATACGGCAAAAAGGTGCGTCTGGAATTTTATGATTTTCTGCGTCCGGAGAGAAAGTTTTCGGGAGTGGAGGAGCTCAAACGGCAGATTCTCACCGATGCCGGAAGAGTCAGGGAATATTTCGGAATATAGTTAACATAATGCAGCGGACCCCGGAACGGAAGCTCCGGGGTCCACTGCTGCGCGCATATGGTCAGTATAAATTTCAGCAGCCGACTATGTTCCCTCGGCGGTCCAAACCGAGCATGGCGATGTATTCCGGAATAGTGATTTCGAAGCAGGGGCCCATGCGCGTATCTTTTCCGACGGCGAAGGTTGTTTCTATCGTGCTTCGGGTATAACAAACGGCTGTCCCGACGGCTTCGATAAGGCTGCTGCCGTTTAAAAGCGCGCCCAGGAAAGCGCTTGAAAAAACGTCGCCGGTGCCGTGCAGGGTGCCGGGTATACGTTTATCAAAACAATATGATACTTCATCGGTTTCAGGGTCATACACCGCGGCGCCCAGGTCGACGCTGTTGAAATAAACGCCTGTTACAACGACTATTGAGCGGTTGACGGCGGAAAGCCGGCGGATCAGTCCTTCAAAATGAGCTTTCTCATAAGGACCGGGCGTATACTCCTCACCTAAAAGCAGAAATGCTTCGGTCATATTGGGGATGATTATATCCGCCATACCGCAGAGTCTTCGCATGGCTATCGGGTAATCATCGGAAAAACCCGTATAAAGAGCGCCGTTATCCGCCATTACCGGATCAACGAGCTTGAGAGCATTTGCCCCGAAGCGTTCCATCAGAGCGGCTACAAGTTCTATCTGCCCGACAGAAGCCAGATAACCAGTGTAGATAGAGTCAAAACTCAGCCCCATGGCATACCAATGGTCCGATATTGAATTTATATCGGCGCTGAGGTCCCGATATGTGAAGCCGGTAAAGCCGCCGGTATGTGTAGACAGCAGAGCGGTCGGCAGTACTGCGGTTTCAATTCCGGCAGCGGACAGTATAGGCAGAGCAACGGTGAGCGAGCAGCGCCCGACACAGGAAATGTCATGAACGGCCAAAGCGCGTTTTTGAGCCATACTTATATCCTCCTACCTTTTTGGATTAAAGGCTCTCAGACGAAGCGCGTTAAGCACAACGGAAACACTCGACAGGGCCATAGCCGCTCCGCTGATGATCGGAGTAAGAAGAAGGCTGTCGTTCCCGAAAATCGCATAAACGGCACCGGCGGCAAACGGGATTCCGATGCAGTTATAGACAAATGCCCAGAAAAGGTTCTGCTTTATGTCCCGCATAACGGCCCCGGACAGAGCAATCGCATCGGATACCGCGCAAAGACTGTCGTTCATAAGTATGATATCGGCAGATTCTATGGCGACATCCGTTCCCGTTCCTATCGCAATGCCGACATCCGCCGCGGCGAGAGCGGGAGCGTCGTTTATGCCGTCGCCGACCACAGCTATGTGCGCCCCCGAGGTTTTAAGCTTATTGACAGACGCGGCTTTATCCGCGGGAAGGACGTTTGACACGAAGTTGTCAATACCCGCGGCTTTTGCGATCGAAGCGGCGGAGGCCGCGTTGTCGCCTGTCAGCATCGTTACCCTTAAGCCAAGCCTGTGAAGCAAAGATACTGCATAAGCGCTGTCCTCCCTGAGAACATCCGCCGCGGCGATTATACCGGCCAATGCCGTGCCCAGAGCGCAATACATTACAGTATGTCCCGATGATTCAAGCTCGCGGGCAAGGCCGTCGAGCTCGGATATGTTGACGCCGGACTCCTCCATCAGGGTGCGATTGCCGATTAAAACGCCGATCCCGTTTATGCTCGATTCAACGCCTTTTCCGGGCAGAGCGCGGGTACCGGCGGCCGGAAGAGACTCGACACCGCGCCCGGCTGCAAAATCTGTTATAGCTCTGGCTACGGGATGCTCGCTTCCCGACTCGACCGCGGCTGCAATTGCTATCAGTTTATCCTCCGTGAGCCTTTCGACAGCGCGAACATGGGTAACCTTCGGCTTGCCGGCGGTGAGAGTGCCGGTCTTGTCAAGCACTACGTCGGTAATGCCATGTGCCGCCTGTAAGGCTTCCGCGCTTTTAAAGAGTATTCCCAGCTGCGCGGCTCTGCCGGTTCCCACCATTATTGCGGTAGGTGTGGCGAGACCCAGCGTGCAGGGACAGGCTATAACGAGAACGGATACGAAGATATTAATGACGAACTGCGTGTCACGCCCAACGAGGGCCCAAATAAGGGCGGATACCGCGGCAATAGCCATAACCGCCGGCACAAACACCGCAGCCACCCTGTCGGCAAGACGCGATACAGGTGCTTTTTTATTCTGCGCGTCCTCCACCATACGTATAATGACCGCAAGTGCCGTTGAGTCGCCTACTTCGGTTGCCCGGAACCTGATTAATCCCTCCGCGTTTATCGCTCCCCCGACTACCTTATCACCCGGACCGATTGCGACGGGCATTGATTCGCCGGTAAGCATAGAATTATCCGCGCTTGAAGCGCCGGATTCTACGATGCCGTCACACGGAAAACGCCCTCCGGGAAATACGACGACAAGATCGCCTCTGGCCAGTTCCGAAGTATCGACCTCGACCCGGCCCTCGGCGGTTTCGACAAGCGCTTTTTCCGGAGCCAGTTCCGTCAGTCTGCCAATCGCATCCGAAGTGCGGCGGCGGCTTACGGCCTCAAGATGCCTGCCGAGCATAACAAGTGTTACGACTGCCGCGGCGGACTCAAAATACAGCTTGTGAACGTACATGTGGCTGCCGAGTATTATCATAACTGTGGCAAAAAGTCCGTATAAAAAAGCGAAACCGGTCCCCACAGCAACCAAAGTGTCCATAGTCGGAGCGCCTTTTAAAAATCCTTTTAAGCCTCTTAAATAAAACATACGCCCCTGGAAGAGAATTCCCGCCGTAAGCACAAGCTGAGCGAGGGCATGAGCCGCGGCTGAAAAATCGGCTTTCAGAAAGAACGGAAGCGGCAGTCCGAGCATTTCTCCCATGGAAAGATAGAGCAGAATAATGCATAGTGAAGCGGCGATTATAAGACGCTTCCTCTCTCCCTTTTGCTCGGCCTCACGCCTTGCGTCCGACGCGAAGCGGGCTTTTTCGCCCTGTATCACTTCAGCTCTGAAGCCCAGGGCTTCGACGGCTGCGGTAATCTGAGAAAATTTAACGGCGGATATATCATACTCGACGATCGCTTTTTCGGTAATGGGATTGACGTTGGCGGAATAAACGCCCGGAAGCGTTGACATGGTCTTTTCGCTGTTAGCCGCACAGGCGGAGCAGTGCATTCCGCGTATATAAAACTCGCGGCTTACCGCATGGGATATGGGTTCGGCGCTGTACCCGGCAGATCTGACGGCAGCTGTAATTTCATTATCGCCGGTAATGGATTCATCAAACCTGACGGTGAGCCTGTTTGATACCGGGTTAACCGAGGCGCTCATAACTCCTTTTTGTGAGGCTGCGGCCCTTTCGACTCTCGAGGCACAGGCTGCACAGCGCATACCGAGAACTTCATAATTTTTTTCCGTCATCCGCATCACCTTTACCGGCTTCTTAAAAGCCTGAGAGCATACTGCTGTCTTGTGAGCAGTACTGGAGACAGATCCATTTCGTTCAGAAAGCGTTTGCAGTAAGCCACAAACCCGTCCTCGTCACCGAACAGAAGCTCGACGGTCATCTCTTCCAAAGGTTCTGCTTTGTTGCCTGTGTCGAGTATTCCGCTTTCAAAGCACAGCTCGGCGCGAAGCATGTCCGGAAGGTAGAGGACCGCGGACCTGCGAGTGAAATTAAACGTAAAACAGGGGCTGAGCGGACGGCCGCCGACGATATCGGCAAGTTCGCGCGGCGCGCCCTTATCAAGCAAATCGTCAACAACGGTTTCGGCATTGTTGAAGCTGCACAGAAACTGCTCACTGCGAAAAAAGCCCGGGCGGTTGACGGTATCTATTCTGCCGTGCTTGAGAGCAACGACGGAGCTGCCGCCGCTTTCCCTGACCCGCAGCGTATAGTCGTGTGCGTTGAGCGACCAATCCTCCGTATCGTAGTAAACAGAGCGGGCAGTATTTATTTTGTAGTCATCCTTTATATATCTGGCAACGTAATCTTCAGACATGATTTTTTCGGCATAGTAAGCCCCCGGGAGCGTGAACTTATATTCTGTTTCAACAGACATAACACATCCTCCGCTTTATGTAATAATTACTTTTATTGTATGTCATTAAGCGGGTTTTAGCAACATACGGCGTATAATTTAAAGGACGCGCTCCATGAAACGACCGATTTTTAGTATTTGGTTTACTATAATCAGGTTATCATCAATCGAGCGGGGGTCTTTGCGTTGACTTGGAGAGAGCTTGGGGGAATGGCAGGGCGGTTTAAAGTGATGGCCGCGCAGGGGCTGTCGGCAGTGTTTTCCGATATAAAAGGGAACGAAGCGACAGTTAAGGCTGTTGAATGCGCGGTCAAGTTTGCTCTGGGAGCGGTATTGGGCGCAGCCGAAATTTTCGGAGGATCATTACCCTTCGGACCCGGATTTACGGCGGCGTGCGGCTCCGGTCTGGGCGGCCTATTCGCCCTCATAGGAGCGATGCTGGGCTCGGTAATGAGGGCGGGTTTTACCGGAGCGATGAAGTACTGCGCGATTAGCGTTCTGATCTATTCCGCCGCCTTTGTTTTCCGCGACGCCGGACTTGTGCGCAGGAAGTGGTTTATGCCCGCAATTGCGGCGTTTATGACGGCCTGCACGGGTTTTGTTTACGCGTCTGATGGCGGTTGGCCGCTGCAGGCAACCGCCATCTATATTACGGAGATAATCCTTATAGGGGGCAGCGCATACTTTTATGCGGAAGCGATCAATTCGCACGATACCGGCACGGACGAGCCCCTGATTCGCAGATGGTCGCTGCTCATATGCGGCGCTACGGCGCTTATTACTCTGTCATTATTCAAGATATTCGACATTATCTCATTAGGCAGGATCGCCGCTGTGACGGCGGTAATAGTCACCGCGAGGAAGGGAGGGGCCGGCGCGGGCGCAGTAACCGGCGCAGCTCTGGGTCTGTCTATGGACGCGGCTGCATCGAGTGCTCCTTTTTTTACCGTTTCTTATGCTTTGGCCGGTATGGTCTCCGGGATATTCAGCGGCGGTATGCGAGTGGTATCCGCAGCTGCTTATATACTGGCAAACGCAGCCGGGGGCATATGGGGGGGAGCGGGAACGCTGCTGATGCCGCTTTTATATGAAACATTTGCCGGGTCCGTTATATTCATGGTGCTCCCCCCGTCTTTGCTGCT
This sequence comes from Clostridiales bacterium, assembly GCA_012729975.1. Classification (GTDB taxonomy): domain Bacteria; phylum Bacillota; class Clostridia; order Oscillospirales; family Oscillospiraceae; genus JAAYBW01. The sequence goes on along the minus strand of JAAYBW010000008.1, from coordinate 7,111 downwards.
GGAGGTCAAAGAGAGGATAGTCGGGAGAGAATCATTTGAAGGCGCTCAGAGATCACGCGAGTATGTGCGCAGAAAGGCGCAGGACGCGGCTCTTGCATTCAGGGAGATATACGATGAGATGCGCCGGATACTTCCCGACAACATAAACGATAACGACATCTCTACGGTTTTCGACCTCGCGGCGGAAGCTGTGTGCAGAAAATGCCCGCGTGCGGGAATCTGCTGGAAAAAGGAATATGGGAAAACTCAGAATGCTCTTAATGACGCTACGGCCGCGATGATTAAAAACGGAAAACTGACGGCGGAGGATATCCCCGGATACTTCAGCAGCGCGTGTGTGGATATGCGCGGTTTGCTCTCGGCAATCAACGCAGAGTATAAAGCGATGCAGCAGCGAAGAGTTTTCCGCAACAGACTTAAAGAAAGCCGTAAAAACTTCTTTGATCAGTATCTGGACATAGAAGCTGTCATTAAAGGCATAGCGGGAGAACTGGATGCTTCAAAGTGCGCGGAAACAGAAGTTGAAAGCAGACTTAAGCTTTATCTGCGCGGTGTCGGAGCGGATATAAGCGGAGGAGTTTTCAGAGATTCCAACAACCGCATGCATATAGAGCTTGAAGGAAGCGGTATCATGGACCTGCGCAGAGATTCCAAATACCTTGAAAAGATCTCCGCAGCGGTAGGAACCAGACTATGTGAGGATACCGACAGATCAAAACGAAGCAGACTGTTTTTACTTGAAGCGGAACCGCTTGCCGCATCTGTCGGAATCGCAGCGCTGCGGCGTCCCGGACAGGGTATCAGCGGCGATTCCAATACGAACTTCAAAACAGAAGAGGGCGTGCTGTGTGTGCTTTTGTCGGACGGTATGGGAAGCGGTGAAGGCGCGGCGAAGGAAAGCGCCGGCACTCTGCGGATATTGGAGCGTTTTATTAAGGCAGGCGTGTCGCCGCTTGTCTCGCTTAAACTGATGTCATCGGCGATGCTCGCAAAAAACGAGGAATGCATGAGTTATGCCACGGTCGATTTAATGTGCGTGAACCTTTTTACCGGAGAAACAGAGCTTTTTAAGTACGGAGCTGCTCCTTCATATATCAAGAAGGGCGGTGAAGTGCGGCGCGTAACGGGGGAGAGCTTTGCCGAAAGACTCGGCGCGGCGTCGGCGCCGGGCTGCACACGCCTCATGCTCGAGCCGGATACGGTAGCGGTTATTGCGAGTGACGGAGTTACAGACGGACGCGGCGATGAGTGGCTGCGCCGCGCAATAGGTGAAGCCGGAGATGAGACGCCGAGGGCTTTGGCAAGGTCTATACTGGAAAAAGCCACGGTTTTTACGGGCAGGGAGGACGATATGACCGTAATAACGGTAACCGTTAAACAGAGAAGTTGAATAGAATAGGAGAAAAGCGGGCAAAATGGCAGCAAATGGTTTGGAGCGTGTTCTATGGTTAAGGGAGTATCTAAAAGGGTGATAGTTGTGGATTCCCCCGATCCGACCCTTTTTGAACAGGCAATCTTTATAATCAGGGACGGGGCTTTTTCCTCGAGAAACCAGACTCAAAACGATGTAGTCAGGGAGGCTCAGAGGATAGCCGGTATGTATATGAAAAACAACGTTAAAAGAAGAAGGATAAGACTGCCGGCACCGCTGTATATACTGATAGGCTCCGCTCTGACAGGTATCGCCTGGCTGATTGCGGGTTTGATTGCATAGTCTTGTTAACATTTGCTTGAAATGCTATAATATCCTTAAGTATGGATATTATAGCATTTATTTATGAGGAGAGTATTGAATGGGTATACTTTTTAAAGATATTCGCGCCGTTTTGCCGACGGAAGGGAGAAGCTTCGAGGTTAAAAAAGTATCTGTCTACGTGCAGGGAGACAAGATTTCAACTATCGGCAGAGCACCCGAAGGCTTTACGGCCGATGAGGTCGTCGATGGTTCCGGCAAACTTTTAATACCGGGGCTTATCAATGCCCATACTCATGTATATATGACTGTTTTCCGAAATTTCGCGGATGATCTGGATTTCATGGATTGGCTTTTCGGTAAAATACAGCCTATGGAGGATCGCCTTACCCCGGAGGACTGTTACTGGGGCACGCTTTTGGGATATATGGAAATGCTCGCCACGGGCACTACCTGCTCATTGGATATGTACATACATACCGAAGCCGCAGCCAGGGCGCAGCAGGATGCCGGAGTGCGGGCGGTTATGAGCAGGGGACTTGCGGGCGGCGAATCCGATGTGTCGTCAAGAAGAGCAAAGCTTAAGCGGGCAGTTGATGAGATTAACGGATGGAAGGGATTGGACGGACTATCTTTTATGCTCGGTCCGCACGCACCTTATACATGCGACGGCGTCTATTTAAAGGAGATTGTCGATGCGGCCGATGAACTGGGAACCGCGCTGAACATTCATGTATCGGAAAGCCTTGACGAGATGAGGACAATACGTGAAAAGTACGGAGCGACACCGCCCGAATACCTGGATTCATTCGGCGTACTAAGACATGGGACGGTCTGCGCGCATTGCGTGCACCTGACCGATTCGGATATGGAGCTTATGGCGGCGCGCGGGGTTTCGGTGGCCTCAAACCCTGTGTCAAATCTTAAGCTCGCAAACGGCATAGCACCTGTGCCGAAAATGCTTAAAGCGGGGCTTAACGTAGCGATAGGCACAGACGGCGCCGCGAGTAATAACTCGCTTAATATGTTCAGGGACATGGGCTTCATGGCGCTTGTACATAAGGGTATGAGCGGCGACCCAAAAGCCGTGAGCGCATCGGAGGCATTTTATATGGCTACCGCCGGCGGCGCGAAGGCACTCGGTCTTGAGGGGATAACGGGAGAGATAAAAGAAGGTTTGAAGGCCGATCTCGTCGTGCTTGATATTGATAAGCCGTGGATAAAGCCGGACAACAGCATTATCTCGGCGCTGGCATACTCCGTTAACGGCAGCGAGGTTGAAAAAGCGTACGTAGGGGGCAGGCTTCTTTACGACAGAGGGAAGTTTACTACTATCGATGCAGACCGGGCTGCGTTCGAGATTGAAAAAACCTGCGAAAGAATCGGCATGAGATAGCTTCATTTCGTATAAAGGCCTCATTTGCCCTTGACAGCATACAACCTGTTGGGGTAATATGATGTATACGTGCGAGATATTGCGGAGGGATTCAGATGTATGAGGAAGTTGTAAGGACCAACATTGCCTATATCCTCAGGCTGAACAACGCGCTTATCAAACAAAAGAACAGGCAGATGGCCAGTTTCGATCTTACTGCCATTCAGTCCGATGTGCTGATGTATATACTTGGAAACGCAGATAAAGGTGAAATTAACCAGCTTGATGTACAGGCAATGTTTCGCCTTACCAACCCGACGGTATCCGGTATTATAGACCGGCTGGAGGAGAAAGATTTTATTAAGCGTATTAAAAGCCAGAAGGATGCCCGCTTCAGGCGGCTTGTACCCCTGCCGAAAGGTCAGCAGCTTATGGATGTTCTTATTGACAGCGCGAATAAGGCGGAAGATGAGCTTGTTAAAAACATGACCGAGGAAGAGAAGATTGAGTTCGGAAGGCTTCTTATAATCGCCTTGAACACCATCGAGGATGAAGTGCGTTAGCCGCATATCGCCGCTTAATACTCTGCTTGCGGTTATCCTGGAAATAGCGAAAGGCTGCGTATCACGCAGCCTTTTTATATATGAAGAACATATAAGAATCGGTTGTCTATTTGAGCTTATACCACTTTTGCCCCTGCGGAGTGTCCTCTATTACAATGCCCATAGCTTTGAGCTTTTCGCGGATGGAGTCGGATTCGGACCAATTTTTCTCTGCCCGCGCGCGCGCGCGCGCGGAAATAAGTGTTTCCACCTCTTCATCAGCGCTTTCATCAGCTGCGGAGGACTCTTTAAGGCGAAGCTCATCGGCTTTTTTAATGAGATCCAAAGAAAGAATATAATCAAAGTCCGAAATGAGCGCAAGCTTCACAGCGCCCGGGATATCCGCCTTAAGAACGTCGTATAGCACCGTTATGGCAAGCGAGCTGTTTAAGTCGTTGGATAAAGCCTCGTCAAATAAAGCCTTGAACTTGTCAAAGGCAGCGCTGTCAGTGCCGCCGGTATCGGATATTGCGGCTATGCGGGCAATAAGCTTCGCATAGATGCCTGCTGCGTTATCCAACGCCTCCCAGGAAAAGGCGAGCGTTTTGCGGTAATGGCTCTGAAGGCAAAAGAAGCGGTAAGCCATAGGGTCATAACCCTTTTCCTCGAGAAGAGATACGGTTAAAAACTCACCGGACGATTTGCTCATCTTACCTGTGCTTGAATTCAAGTGGAGGACATGGAACCAGTAATTGCACCATTTCTGACCGGAGTATGCTTCTGACTGGGCGATTTCGTTAGTGTGGTGGGGAAAGGCATTGTCAATCCCGCCGCAATGCAAGTCGAGACTGCGACCCAGATACTTCATGCTGATTGCGGAGCATTCTATGTGCCATCCGGGGTAGCCCAAGCCCCAGGGGCTGTCCCATTTCAGTTCCTGATCCTCAAATTTGGACTTTGTGAACCACAGCACAAAGTCTGTCTTATTGCGCTTTGAGGTGTCCTCCAGGACGCCTTCGCGGGCGCCTACGAGAAGCTCTTCCTCATTATGTCTGTTGAAGATATAGTATTCATCAAGCTTTGAGGTGTCAAAATACACGTTGCCGTCCGAGATGTAAGCATAGCCTTTGCTCAGCAGGACGGATATCATCTCGATGAAATCAGGTATGCATGAGGTAGCGGGCACGACGGTATCCGGTATGCGGATGTTCAGCTTTGAGCAGTCGTCGAAAAAAGCCTTAGTATAGTACTCGGCGATCTGCATTACGGTCTTATGTTCTCTGCGGGCTCCCTTGAGCATCTTGTCCTCGCCGGTATCGGCGTCGCTTGTAAGGTGACCGACATCGGTGATGTTCATAACGCGGTTGACCTTTAACCCGGTCCATCGGAAATACTTCTCCAGGATATCCTCCATGATATAGCTTCTGAGATTTCCTATATGAGCGAAGTGGTATACGGTGGGGCCGCAGGTGTACATTTTCACAAGACCCGGCTCAATAGGAACGAATTCCTCTTTTGTGCGGGTAGCGGAGTTATACAGTTTCATTCGGTGATCATCCTTTGGTATTACTGTTTTGTTCAAGTGCCTCTATTCGGTTTCGCAGCGCGGCCAATTCGGCCGCGACAGGGTCTGTAACATGTATCTGGTCGACCTCGGAGGTGAAATCGACCTTTTCTCCGGATATCCTGACCACACGAGCGGGCACGCCAACCGCGGTCGAATCGCGCGGTATCTCGCTGAGGACAACCGCGCCTGAGGCGATACGGGAATTGTCTCCTACGGTGAAGGGCCCGAGTATCTTCGCTCCGGCGCCGACAAGCACGTTATTTCCCAGCGTCGGATGGCGCTTGCCTTTATCTTTGCCGGTTCCGCCGAGTGTGACTCCCTGATAGAGAAGTACATCGTCTCCGATTTCGGCAGTCTCACCGATCACGATTCCCATCCCGTGGTCTATAACGAGGCGGCGTCCGAGTTTTGCTCCGGGGTGAATTTCGATGCCGGTGAAAAACCGGGAAATCTGAGATACGCACCGCGCGAGAAAACGGAGATTGTGACGATAGAGAAAATGCGCCAGGCGATGGCTGATTACCGCATGAATACCGGGATAAAGCAGCAAAACCTCTAAGGACGACCTTGCCGCAGGATCCCGCTGTTTATATGCCCGTATCGTTTCACCCAATCTGCTCAAAGCCGGCCTCCGATTTGTCAGTAATTTCTTATAAGCGCGATAACTCTTCCGAGAATAAGCGCCTCAGAGCCGTCAATGGGACTGTACAAGTCATTTTCAGGCATAAGCAGTACAAGGCCGTTTGAAAGCTTAAGCCGTTTACAGGTTGCCTCGTCTCCGATTAAGGCGACGATGATCTCTCCGTTGTTCGCGGTGGACTGCTTTTTGACGATAACGGTATCTCCGTCGAGGATTCCTGCGCCTACCATGGAATCACCTTTTATGTTGAGCGCAAAATGCTCGCCCTTATCTTTGGGATCGTAATCCACCCACCCGACGATGTTTTCCACCGCAAGTATCGGATTGCCCGCTGCAACGGACCCGATAATGGGGACACCTTCCTTCGGGCGCGAAAGCTCAGTCAGTGTAACCGAACGTGAACTGCCGCCGCTGCGGCGCACATATCCGGCATCCTCAAGTATGTTAAGATGACGCTGCACGGTTGAGGGGGATTTCAGCCCGACCTGAAGGCAAATATCCCGCACCGAAGGCGGAAAACCCCGTTCGGCTATACTGCGGCCGATACAATCGAGTATCTGCTTTTGTTTTGCGGATATTCCGGCCATTAATTTCGCCTCCCAGCTTAAAAAATATTCAAACATTTGTATGAGATTATTCTAATCGAATTATACACGCAGAGCGATTGCTTGTAAACCCGAAATTTGACGGTTTTGGGCCGCAAAAGATAAAAACTCAATCAGCTTTATCTGTGAATATGATTTCAGACTTGAATCGCTCAATACTGTATATAATATATGATGCCGTTATGCCGGTACGCCTGCAATGACAGGGGGCATTGACGCTTTGCGCCGCGCCTTTGCGGATAAGCTTGTTTTGCACAATATACGTTTGTGAAAAGGATCGTGATAATTCTGGACTGCAATATTACTGTTTCCTGCTCCGGAAAAGGAAAGCGGGCTCGCCGCGAAGAAAAAGTCGGAAATAATTTAAAGGTATATAAGGCGATAGGAAACGCGAGAAGACTCGCTTTTATGCGGTTCGCGGCGCCCGCCGTCTTTATATGCGAAAACTTAAACCCGAACGATAAATGACAATCGATCGCCGTATCCGAGCCGCTGATGCGCCTCTGACTGAGGGTATTTTAAAGCCTTTTCCGAGGCTGCAGAAAAATTTCGAAAAAAGTCGAAAACGGGGTTGACAAGGGGGTGAAGGGATGGTATATTAACTGGGCGTCCGCGAGGGAGAGGCAAAAAAGCCTTGACAGAAAGCGATGAGACGTGGTAAGATAAAAGCCCTCGCCGAAGAGGGATTG
>JAAYBW010000075.1 GCA_012729975.1 Clostridiales bacterium | reverse complement strand
TTAGCAGCTTATGGCTTTTAGTATAGGCATTTTGCAAGTTTATAATGCTAAAAATGCATTATCGACGAAATAATTTCGTGCATCTTGAATATTGCTTTAAAAATTTGCGTGTGGTACAATACGAAATCTAAGCGTTAAAGGATGGGTTAATAATGAATTTTCGACGCATTACACTTATCTGCGGTCACTACGGTTGCGGAAAGACGAATCTGTCAGTGAATTTTGCGCTTGATGCAGCTGCAGGCGGAGAGAATGTAACTGTCGTCGATCTCGATATTGTGAATCCCTACTTCCGAACGTCAGATTATTCTGAGTTGCTCAAATCACATGGCGTAAGACTCATAGCGCCGCGATATTCAGGCTCAACACTTGACATTCCCTCAATTCCCGGCGAGATTAACTCGGTTTTTGACAGCATAGAAGGACGCGTCCTCTTTGACGTGGGCGGTGATGACGCGGGTTCTACCGCGTTAGGCAGGTATGCCTCGCAATTCGAGGGCGTTGATTACGACCTTTTATATGTCATCAATAAATACCGTCCCCTGACTGCCAGTTCGGGCGATGCCGCACAGCTGCTTTCGGAAATTGAACGCAGTTCCCGTTTGAAAGCTACGGGGATTGTCAACAACTCGCACCTTATGAGTGATACTACCTGTGATACCATTCGCAGCTCAATGGACTTCGCACGCGAAACAGCCGAGCAGCTTAAGCTTCCGCTGCTTATGACCACAGCGCCGAGATCAGTTGCAGCCACCCTCGATATAGAAAACCTATACCCTATAGATATATATGTCCGCACTCCGTGGATGTAGTTGAAAGGAATGAAGTATTTGGCCGGAATCACAGTAGACGAAAGGTATTGCAAGGGCTGCGGGCTTTGCGTTTCCGTATGTCCGAAACATATCATTGCTTTGTCGACGGACAGAATAAACACCAAGGGTTACCATCCCGCCGACCTTATCGACGCCTCCAAGTGCATAGGCTGCGCGGCCTGTGCCCAGATATGCCCCGACGCTGCGATAACCGTAGAGCGCTGACGGGTGAAAGGATGATGGAATATGGCTGAAAAAGTCCTGATGAAGGGAAACGAAGCTCTCGGCGAGGCCGCTTTATGTGCCGGCTGCCGTTTTTTCTTCGGTTATCCTATAACTCCTCAGACTGAGCTTGCGGCTTATATGGCAAAGAAGATGCCGAAAATCGGCGGTACTTTTCTTCAGGCTGAATCAGAGATAGCTTCGATAAACATGGTCCTCGGCGCTGCCGCCGCCGGAGTACGTGTAATGACGTCGACCAGTTCACCCGGAATAAGTCTGATGTCAGAGGGCATTTCTTATATTGCCGGCTGCGATCTTCCCGCGCTTATCGTAAACGTACAGCGCGGCGGGCCGGGTTTGGGCGGAATACAGCCCTCACAATCCGACTATTGGCAAGCGACGAAGGCTACCGGACACGGTGATTTTCACCTTATCGTTTTAGCCCCCTCCTCCGTTCAGGAGGTTGTTGATCTTGTTTTCCTCGCATTCGATCTTGCGGATAAGTACAGGATGCCGTCCATGGTATTTTCCGACGGAATGCTCGGGCAGATGATGGAACCAGTTCTGCTGCCGGACATGAGCTCCGCAAAACCCGTCGACAAGCCTTGGGCCGTTACCGGAACACAGAAAAAACGTAAACACAATATAGTGAATTCTCTCTACCTGGATCCCAAACTGCTTGAACAGACAAACTTCGAACGCTTTGAGCGCTATGCGGCAATAGCTGAAAATGAACAGCGCTGGGAAGAGTTTATGACAGAAGACGCCGAGTACATTGTTGTTGCCTACGGTGCTTCCTCCCGCATATGCCGCAGCGCCGTCGTCGCCGCGCGCGCCGCGGGGATAAAGGCAGGACTTCTGCGTCCTATAACTCTTTGGCCTTTTGTAACAAAACCCATCGACAAGCTCTCATCCACCGCCAAAGCTTTCATTGCCGTCGAAATGAGCATGGGCCAGATGGTTGAGGATGTAAAACTCGCGGTAAACGGCAGACTGCCGGTACATTTCTTCGGGCATACCGGTGGTATAATACCTACGCCCGATGAAGTCGTAAATAAGATCATCAGCGTAAAGGAGGGCAGATAACATGGCGGTTGTATATAAAAGGCCCGAATCCCTTACCGATGCTGTTTTCAGTTTCTGTCCGGGCTGCACGCACGGCATAATAACCAAGACGATTGCCGAAGTAATCGATGAGCTCGGTATTGAAGGCAGAACGATCGGCTTGTCTCCCGTCGGTTGTGCCGTCACCGTATACGATTTTTTTGCCTGCGACATGGTCGAAGCGGCTCACGGCAGAGCTCCTGCCATAGCTACCGGAATTAAGCGGGCAAATCCGGATAACATAGTTTTTACCTACCAGGGCGACGGTGACCTTGCGGCAATCGGTATGTGCGAAACCGTTCACGCGGCAGCACGCGGTGAAAACATAACCGTAATCTTCGTCAATAACGCGATATACGGAATGACGGGCGGTCAAATGGCCCCAACAAGCCTTCTCGGGCAAGTCACTCAGACCAGCCCCTACGGCAGAGAAGCTGTCTCCGCCGGATATCCGATAAAGGTCTGCGAGCTTCTGTCAACTCTTGACGGGGTCGCTCTAGCTCAGCGTGTCACCGTAGACAGCGTCAAGAATATCAGAATTGCGAAAAAAGCGATTAAGCGCGCTTTCCAAAACCAGATAGACGGCAAGGGATACAGCATAATAGAGATCGTTTCCACCTGCCCTACCAACTGGGGTCTGTCTCCGGTTGAAGCACTTCAGTGGC
>JAAYBW010000074.1 GCA_012729975.1 Clostridiales bacterium | reverse complement strand
TTTTAACATACCGGGTCTCCTTATCGGACGTCCTGTTGCTTGGCAACATTATCACCTCTCCGTGTATTATTGACGTTATTATAACGTATTTAAGCAGACATTTGCAACTGACTTTCAAAAGTACGCACAACATATCGGTCGGTAATAGTTTTTAAGTTAATAAAATAAAAACGAAAGAAAACCGAAAATAGGTCTTCTTTCGTTTGGTGGAGATAATCGGGATCGAACCGATGACCTCTTGAATGCCATTCAAGCGCTCTCCCATAGTATACGGTAAGCCACCCCCGAAAACGAAATGTTTTTATGGGTGGTTCTTTTTGACCGTAGCCGGAAACGCTTGATAATTCAGGAGGTTTTGAAAAACACTCCCCCAACTGAATGGCATTGACACCAACTACAAGGACGAGCTAACCCTTGTTCCATTCCTCTCAGATTGCACAGATTACATTATTATTTTTGCGGGCGAATGAATGGCATTGAAGGGGCGCTCCAATGGCATTAAAACCCCGACTGAATGGCATTATACTACCACGATTTTCAAATACAGTCAACGGGCCAAATCGTACATTTGTCCCCGCCAACGCCTTTATATATAATGTAGGCACAAGGGAGGGGCATAACATGAAGAAGGTGTATGTTTCGCTGAATGAAGCCGAATGGCGGCTCTTGCTTTACGCGCTGAACAACCTCCGCAGCAGCTTGATTGCCGAGGGGCGGTATACCGATGTGGTGGACGAGGTAATGTTAAAAATCATCAACGCACCCATCCGAATGGTCAAGGCTGCGGGGTAAGAGTTATGGAATCCAATACATTTGAAAAAGCCTTTTCCGACTTCATAGACCGCCGGGAGTATGACGAGGCGCAGAACGCCCTTTTTGAAATGGTACACATATCGTTCCAAGCCGGGTGGAAAGCCGCAGGCGGCGAACCCCCGCCACCACAGCCCGTTTTGCGACTTGTCCCCATAGAGCCCGAAGAATAGCCGCCAAAGACAACCGCATACATAGCAAAGAGCCGTTTGTTCTCACCGAGAATGAGCGGCTCTTTTGCATTTTCGGGGCTTTTGCCTCCTACATAGCCGTTTCCGGCAAATCAAAACGAAAGCGGCTTTTATTATGGAAGGAGGAACCCCGTATGTCTAATTGCAAAGTCACGGCGATCTGTAACCAAAAAGGCGGCGTGACCAAGACCACCACAACGGCCAATCTCGGTATCGGGCTTGCCATGCAGGGCAAAAAGGTTCTGCTTGTGGATATTGACCCCCAGGCTGACCTGACTGCTTCGCTGGGCTGGCCGAACAGCGACGCCCTGCCCATGACCCTTGCCGACATCATGGAAAAGACACTCCATGACGAGAATTTTGAGCATTACGGCGCGATTCTGCGGCATGACGAGGGCGTGGACTTGATTCCGTCCAGCATTGAGCTTTCGGGCATGGAAATGAGCCTTGTAAACGCCATGAGCCGCGAGTTTACCCTGCGGAACTATCTGGAACTGATTAAGCACAATTACGACCATGTGTTAATCGACTGCCCGCCGTCCCTGTCCATGCTGACCATCAACGCGCTGGCTGCCGCCGATAGTGTAATCGTACCCGTTCAAGCGCAGTACCTACCCGCAAAAGGCATGACGCAGCTCATGCGAACCATCGGCAAGATTCGGAAACAGATAAATCCCAACCTAAAGGTGGACGGCGTTTTGTTGACGCTGGCGGATATGCGTACCAACCTTGCCCGGGCGACGGCTGAAACTCTGCGGCAGCAGTACGGCAGTATGCTGAAAATCTATAAGACCCAAATCCCGGTGGCGGTTAAGGCCGCCGAAATCAGCGCGGCGGGACAGAGCATTTTCGCTTATGACAAGGGCAGCAAGGTCGCACAGGCTTACGCCGAGTTTACGAAGGAGGTGCTGGCTGATGGCGAAAGAGCTAAAAATAAACCTGCCCCCGGCAGATGACCTCTTTCCTACCCAGGAGGAACGGGACGATGCCAGGCGAGAACGGATCATAGACCTGCCTTTACATGAAATTCACGATTTCCCCAATCACCCGTTCAAGGTGAAAATGGACGATGATATGCTGGAAATGGCCGAGAGCGTCAAAAAATACGGTGTCTTAGTCCCCGGCCTTGTGCGTCCCAGGGATAACGGCGGCTATGAAATGGTTGCAGGCCACCGCCGTAAAATGGCAAGCGGGCTGGCCGAGCGCGGCACAATGCCCTGCCTTATCCGCAATTTAACGGATGATGAAGCCGTCATTATCATGGTTGACAGCAATTTGCAGCGCGAAAAAATCCTGCCGTCTGAAAAGGCTCTTGCCTACAAAATGAAGCTGGAGGCCATGAAGCGGCAGGGACAGCGCACAGATTTAACTTGTTCTCCAGTGGATAACAAGTTAGCCGGTAAAAAGTCACTTGCCGTTATTGGCGAATCCTCCGGCGATAGCCAAGCAACTGTTCACCGCTACATTCGCTTAACAGAGCTTATCCCACAGGTGCTTGAAATGGTGGATGCCGGGAAAATCGCCATGCGCCCCGCCGTCGAGCTGTCCTATCTGCCCCCGGATCAGCAGCAAACCCTTTTGGAAGAAATGGTTGCCGAGGACAGAACCCCATCCCATGTTCAGACTATGAAAATGCGGAAGTTTTCAGAGGAAGGGCGGCTCAACGAAGATGTTATCCACTCCATCATGCAGGAGGAAAAGCCGAATCAGGTGGAGCAGTTTAAGATGCCGCGTGATAAAATCAGCAAATTCTTTGCGCCGGGGACGCCCACGCAGAAAATTGAGGACACCATTGTCAAGGCGCTGGAGCTTTGGCGGCAAAGAGAGCGGAACCGTGACGCGCGATGAACCTTGCCGCCAAGGGGGTAGTGGGGTTGTGAAAAATCGTCAAAACTGTGATATTGCCGTACTTCCCCTCTGTTAACCCACAAGCAAGAATATTAACCCACAGCAATCATCATCGTTCTCAACGGTATAAGAAGCCGAGGATTCTCCCACGGACGGTGAACTGAATAGACGGAAATAGCCAACAGGGATGGCGCTTTGCTGCCCCTGTTACATAGGGGGCATTTGCCCTCTTAATTTTTTGAGAGGAGGAAATGCCTGTGAGAAAACTATCCAAGTATAAAGTCTGCGGCGAGGTTGATTCCACCGTAACGGGCAAGCTGCTGTACCTCATTCTTGATGAGCTTGCCAACAAAAACGGTGAAATCATTATCCCACAGAGGAAAATCAGCGACGCGCTGCACATTTCCAAAGGCGCGGTCAGCCGCAATCTTCGCCGCCTGCGGGACGGCGGCTACATCGACGTGCTTCCGCAGTATCACAGCGATGGCGGCAGAGCCGCCAATAAATACCGAATCAAATAAAGGAGAGTATTTTTTATGGATAACAGGACATTTGCAGCAGATTTGTATGAGTTTCTAAAGGACAATGATTCCCTCGGCCATTTTGAGGACATACCGGCGGAGGACAGCATTTCAGAGTTGGAGGACTACCTGTCCGACCTTGATATGGTCAAAGAAACCATCAGGGATATTGAGGGAATCGCAGACTCCTTTGACGATCATGAGGTTTACGTTAATGAGGTCAAGCCGCTTTTGAAAGGTCTACGGGCTGTGCAAGAAAAGCTGGAGGCCGAGCAAAGCAGGCGCATGGTGGCCGATACCGGCTATGAGGTCAGGCAGTCGATCCGCATCGGCAATCGTGAGATTCTGATGGCCGAGAACCCCAAAGCAGAGGACGGCAACTTCTATATGAAAGCCGAATTCACCCAAAATGGCTTGATTGGCGAGTATTCCCAGGTCGGTGTTGATTCCGACTACCTTGAAATTATGTGGGAATTTGCCAAAAGCCTGCACGGACAAATCGAAAAGGTCGCTTCCGAAATCGGCAAGGCGGCGTATCAGGCCGAGCCGATTACCGCCAAAGAGTGTCACCCCAACGATTACAGCCAGGGCATTGTCGGCAAGGTGGTGGCTATCAAGGCCGAGGCGCTGCGCCCGGAATACAGGCGCGGGGATATGCAGCTTGTTTTGGTAGACGGCGGCAACGGCGCAAATGCAAATGCGCGCGGGAACGCCGTTTTTTGCACCCATCTGAACGACGGCAGCCGCACTCGCTTTGAACGCTACGATGTGCAGGGTGAAATAAAGGAGCTTCCCGCATGGGCGGCGGCGCGCCTGGACGCCATCAGCGCCGAGCGTGAGGCCGCAAAACAGCCCCCTCCCGAATCCGCGCCCCAGGAAAAGGTCGCCGGATATGCGATTTCCGAGCGCGTAAAGGTCGGCAAAAAGACCTTCGTACTGGCTGAAAACCCCAAAGCGGTTTCACCCTTTGTCACATGGCAGCAGCTTGAAGGGCGCTCCGGGTATGACTTAGGCCATTATTTTTCCGACCGCGACAAGGCTTTAGCTGATTTACACACCCGCGCCGACCGGGAGCGAGAATCCACATCGCCTGTCAAAGCCCTAAAGCCGAGAAATCGGGATGACGCGAGATAAGGGGGAAAACGGAATGCCATACGAACTATTACCCGCGCAAGACGATAAACTGCTGTTTTTCCATCTGGAGGGCGAGGCCGCCGAGCGTCACGGCTCTGTCGGCTATCTTCGGGCAGACTTCGGCAGTAATGGACGCAGCTTTTGGACTACATGGTTTGACCAGCAGCCCCATTTGAAAACGCTTGCGTTCAAGAATGAATTTGATGAGGTTATCAATTCTCTGCGCAATGATGGGCAAAAGCCGCCCTTTGCCAGCCGTGACAATTTGGCGGCGTTCTGCGCCGCAGCCCCCGGCAAGGAATTGACCACACGGGGCAGCGGCTACATGATACGAACACTGGACTTTTCCTATTATGTCCGCTGCCTGCCCCGCCTCGGCGATTATGATATATACGCCTTCGCTTTCGACAATCGCTATCTTCTGCCCGAGCTGGCGGGCAAGCATGATTTACCAAGTGTCTGTTACAGCATCCTGCCCTCCACCGGGGAGCTGATTTCCATATCCCTATATGAAAAGGGATATACCCGCTGCGGCGGTTCAAAGCCCAACCCGGAGGAAAACCGCTTCTTCGCGGACACATCCAATAAAATCTTCGGCATTACGCGGGCGCAGGAGGCAGCCATGCTTGCCGGGAGTATGTTCGGCTGGGATGTTCCCGCCGCAAAGCCGTGGAAGTACGACAAGGACGGCAACCCCCGGCCCCCGATGCCAAAGAAAGACAGGATGGAGCGATGAGCGAAAACGACGCCCTAAATACCAGGAAAGTGAGGAAACTTCAATGACACAGGCAGACAGGTTTAGAAAACTGGCCGCATTGACCAAGGGATCGCACAACAATGACCCTCCCTCTTATCATGAGGCCTTTTATTTACTCTCCCATGACCCGGAGATATGCGCGGCAGCCTGCCGGTATATCTCGGTGGACGGTATCAGCTTCACCGGGCTGAAACGGGCAATTCGTGACTTTGATGATCGCACCCGTCAGGTGGTGGACATCGCCCACAACCTCTTTTCGTGGAACAGCCCGTGCAAGGCTACACCCTTTCACATCTCGCGGCTCGGCTATCCCTACATGGAGCTGGTCTGCAATGCCTATTATATCGCCGCCGGGGAGTTTCAGGTCGTGATTGAACCGGGAAAGGCGGAAATCACGCTGAATGACCGCCATTATCAGGAGAGCAGGCGCGCCTATCAGCAGCTTGAGCAGATGGGACGCGCTATTGCGGCAGATATGGTAAAAGGCAGCACCGCCCCGCCGAAGGCAAAACCGCCCAAAAGCTACGAGAGGTAAAACAATCGAAAGGAGGCGCGACCGATGGCGTCCAAATATCAGCTAATCACCGGCCTGTATGAATCCACCATACAGACCGTAACGAATACCCCCGCCGCGTGGACGGCATTCCTGCGCTCGGCCTGCCGCAACTACAAATATCGCTTTGACGAGCAAATCCTGATTTACGCCCAGCGCCCCGACGCCACCGCCGTACTTGAAATCGAAAAGTGGAACGAGCAGTTTGGCCGTTGGGTCAATCGGGGCGCGAAAGGCATCGCCGTCTTTGACGATGAGCATAACGGCAATTACCGGCTCAAACACTACTTCGACATCTCCGATACCCATGAAAGCCGTTTTTCCCGGCGTGTACCCCTTTGGCAAATGGAGCCGCGTTACGAGGCCGAGGTCATTGAGAGCCTGGAGAACTCCTTTGGCGACCTTGAAGATAAGTCCTCACTGGCAGGCGCCCTCATTTCAGCGGCGAAAAATGCCGCCCTGGACAATATGGCCGACTACCTCCGCGATCTGATGTATTCCCGCGAGGGCAGCTTTTTGGAGGAACTGGACGATTTCAATGTGGATGTGGAATACCACACAGCCCTCCAAAACAGCGTGGCATATATGCTTCTCACCCGCTGCGGCATTGACGCGGAGGATTATCTGGAGCCCCAGGACTTCCGCTATGTAACCGGCTTCAACACCCGCAGTACAGCCAACGCCCTCGGCCTTGCCGCCAGCGATATTGCGGAGCTGTGCCTGCGGGAAATTGCCGCTACGGTGCGGAGCCTGCGGGTTCAGGAAAGAGAGGAAAATCGCACATTTGCAAAGCCGGAAAGTCCGGCATATCATGTACCTATCAATCAAAACGACGAAAGGAGTGCTGAATATGGAACTGACCTATCGGATGGAGGGCGACTACCGCGTGCCGAATCTGACCGTGCCGGGGGAATCCCCCGTAATCCTTGGCAAATACGCATTGCTCCGCAAGAAGTATCTGAAGCAGCACCGCCGCGTTCTGTACCTGAATCTCCTGACGGCGGGCAAACTCATCGAACACCTGACGGAGCTCGAGCAGGCGGCCATGAGCCGAGTGGAGCAGATCACCGCACAGATGGCGGCGGCGCAGGGCGTGACGGAGAAGCTGAAAGCCGAGAACCAAATGCAATGGGTCGGGCTGATGAACAACATCCGGCACAGCGCGGAGGGATCGGTGCTGAACGACCTGATTTACGATTAAAGCCTTTACCCACAGTATCAGACCAGCTTACGATCTTTAGTGAAGCGGAGGAACCGGCAAAAGCCGAATCCTCCGCTTTTTCCATTTCTCAGCAAATCATCGACGAGGTATTGACCAGCGGCGGCAACGAGCTGAACAGCCCCCTGCGCATTGTGTCCTATTTCAAAAAAGACCATCCCACCGCTGAAAATGCCGATTTTCTGCGTCAGGAATGCAGGCGCGGAGGCAAGGGCTTTATCTTCGGCGGCAATCATGTGTCAGTTTGGTTTGATGAAAGCGGAATCTGTATCGCCACGGGAGATACCGTACTCACTCCCGCCGCAACCCTTGTCAATTATGAGCAGGCCGCCAAGCGCATCCGGGAGCTGCTGGATATGGGGCGGTATATGCCCCAAAGCGAGCTGGACAAGGCCGACGGCCTTGAGATTAAGGCAATTGCCGAGCAGTTGTGGTATTTGGAGCGTGACCTTTCGGATGGAATGGCCATCCCAAGTACATCGCGCAGCGCGCTGACCTTTTGGGCGCAATCAGGCTCCCCAACAACGCATTTAAGGCAAATGCCGGAACCGAAGTCACCGCTGACATCATTTTTTTACAAAAGCGCGACAGGGTTATCGACATTGAGCCCGATTGGGTACACCTCGGTAAAACCGAAGATGGAATTGCCCTCAACAGCTATTTTCTGGATCACCCCGATATGCTGCTTGGGAAAATGACCACCCAAAGCACCGCCTACGGTTATGATACCACCTGCAAGCCCTTTGAGGACGCCGACCTGTCGGAATTACTCCGCAATGCCATCACCAACATCCACGCGGAAATCCCTGACTATGAGCGCGGCGAGGATGAGCCGGAAGAAGATAACTCCATCCCCGCCGACCCGACCGTGCGTAATTTCAGCTATACCCTGGCGGACGGAAAAATCTACTACCGGCAGGACAGCCGCATGGTTCCCGTGGAAATGCCGGTGACGGCGCAGAACCGCGTCAAGGGCCTCATTGAGCTGCGCGAGTGCGTCCGCAGGCTGATTGAGTACCAGGCCGAGGATTATCCTGAAAACGACATCCGTACAGAGCAGGCCAGGCTGAACCGGCTGTACGACGGCTTTACAAAGAAGTACGGCCTCATCAATTCGCGCGGCAACAGCATGGCCTTTGGACAGGACAGCGCCTACTGCCTCTTATGCTCCCTTGAAATTATTGATGAAAACGGCGAGCTGGAGCGCAAGGCCGATATGTTCCAGAAGCGCACCATCAAGCCGCATATCCCCATTACCCACGTTGATACGGCAAGCGAGGCGCTGGCCGTTTCCATGTCCGAAAAGGCGCGTGTTGATTTAGAGTACATGGCCGAGCTGACCAGGCAAAGCGAGGATTCGCTGATAAAGGAGCTGGAGGGCGTTATCTTTTTGAATGTGGGTTCCGCTGGTTCGCAGGATAAAACCTATGTCACCGCCGACGAATACCTCTCCGGCAATGTCCGGGAAAAGCTGGTTCATGCAAAGGCGGCGCAGGCCGCTTTGGGCGACGGCTCCCTTGATGTCAATGTCCGCGCCCTTGAAGCGGCTGTCCCGCCCGACCTGACCGCTGCCGAAATCTCGGTACGGTTGGGCGCGACATGGCTGCCGGAGGATGTCATCCAGAAGTTTATGGTTGAGCTGCTGCAAACCTCCGGCTACGCCCGTGACCGTACCAGGGTGCATTATTCCAACCGCACGGGCGAGTGGAGCATCACCGAAAAAAACGCCGACCGCTCCAATATCCACTCCTTCAACACCTATGGCACACAGCGGGTCAACGCCTACAAAATCATTGAGGACAGCCTGAATCTGCGGGATGTGCGTGTTTTTGACACGGTTTATGAGGATGGCGCGGAAAAGCGTGTTCTCAACAAAAAGGAAACGGCGATAGCCCAGGCCAAGCAGGAAATCATCCGCGCCAAGTTTGAGGAATGGATATGGAAAGACCCTGCGCGGCGGGAACGGCTGTGCCGCATCTACAATGACCGATTCAACGCCATTCGCCCCCGCGAATATGACGGCAGCCATATCAAGTTTGTCGGCATGAATCCCGAAATCGCCCTTCGGAAGCATCAGATTGACGCCATCGCCCACATCCTCTACGGCGGGAATACCCTGCTGGCCCATGAGGTAGGCGCGGGCAAGAGTGTGACACGTTCCTAACTGAAAAGGTTAGGCACAAGGTCGAAAATTATTGAGGAATGAAAGGAGCCTCGAAAACCTTGTAGAACTGATATTCCGACAGGTGGAATGATGGGGT
>JAAYBW010000073.1 GCA_012729975.1 Clostridiales bacterium | reverse complement strand
CGGCACAGCGGCAAAGGAAGTCGCCCTGCTGCTGGTGGCCGCGCTGAAAAACAACGATAAAAACCTAAAACTCAAGGGCAAGGCGCGGCTCACCTCCATGCTCAAATCTGGCAAGCCGCTGGAAATCTTTTCGGTCAAGGAAAGCGACCTAAAGACATTCGTGGCAGGCGCAAAGGAATACGGCATTGTCTACTGCGTCCTGCGGAATCCGAAAAACAGCCCGGACGGGCTGTGCGACGTTATGGTAAAGGCCGATGACGCACCCAAGATCAGCCGCCTAGTGGAGCGTTTCCACTTCGCCACGGTGGATAAGGCAAAAATTGAGCATGAGCTTGTCGCGGACAAAGCCGCGCGTGATGGCGCAGCCTCCGAAACGCCGGTTTCCGCGCAAGGGGAATCGGAGCCGAATGCGCCGGATGTGAATGATACCGAGAAACTGCTAAACGACCTTTTGGGAGAGCCGGAGGGGAAACCCGAGCAGGAGCCACCGCAGCCTATCCAGGCCGAGCCGCTAACTCCCGGAAAGGAGCAGCCAGAAAGCCGCCCTTTCGTCCAAAGCGACCCGACGATAACCCCTCCGTCCGCGCCTACCTCAGAGAGCAAAAGCAAATCCGCAAGGGATACTTCGAGTAGGCCGTCCGTAAAAGAGGAGCTTCGGGAAATCAAGGCGGCGAAAAAAGCGCAGGAGGCCGCCGCCCAGGGCCGCGATGAGCAGCAGGCAGCGGATAAGCCCATGGACACTCCGAAAACCAATCATAGGCAGCCGCAAAAAAGCGGTAAATCCAAATCTAAAAAATCGAAAGAGAGGTCTTGAGCATGAGCAGCTTTGATGATCTGTTGAACAATTTCCCCGCTGACACCCCCGAGCAACAGGGCGGCCAGCTTTCCAAAGAAGAATACGCCGAAAAGAAACGGGCAGAGCGCGAGGAGGTCTTTGCGCTCTCTGACAACACCGCGCTTGAGGTTGCGGGCGACGGCGGCAAGTTTCGCCAGTATCTCGATGTGCAGGGCCGGTTTGACCGTTACAGCGCCGTCAATACCCTGCTGATCCTGGCACAGAAGCCGGAGGCCACCCGAATCGGGGACTTCGATTATTGGAAAAGCATGGGCGGCTTTGTGCGCCCCCGCCAGTCCGCTATCTCCATTTTGGAGCCGCATGAATATACCAAGGAGGACAGTTCCCCCGGCGTCGGATACAACATCAAAAAGGTATTCGACATTTCTCAGGTGGACACACGCAAGGTCAGAATCAACCCACCGCCCAATTTTACTGACCGGCAGCTTTTGTCCGCGCTCATTTCCAAAGCGCCGGTAAAAATCGTGGGCGTGGACGAGCTGCCCGGCAACCTCGGAGCCGTGACTGATCCAGAAACGGGGGGCATTTTCGTTCGCAGGGGCATGGAATTTTCCGACACCTTTCGAAGCGTGGCGCAGGAGCTTTGTTATGCCGACCTGACCACCGGCCCGGATTTCCAGGCTGAGCCGCACTTTTCCGCATATTGCGCCGCCTATCTGCTTTGCAAAAAATACGGCGTGGACGCGCAGGACTTTGATTTCTCCGACGCCCCTTCTATCCTCGGCAGCATGGACGCGCCGGAGGTCAAGGGCGAACTGGCAAAAATCCGCGACGTGGCCGGGGATGTTTCGGGGCGCATGGCACGGCAGCTTGACGCGGCGAGTAAGACAGCCCGGAATCAGGAGGCGAGGTAACGCGGGAGTAGGAGATGAGGTGAGACGCTTTGAAAGAGGAACAAAAGACCATCAGCCTCGATGCTTACGAGGAAGGCGCTGTCATAGAGGCTCTAAACAAAATACGAACCGAACAGCTTGAACGTCAAAAGTCCGCTGATTTTGTGAGTGATCTGATGCTGAAAATCCTGCAAGCCCCAACAAAAAAGACGAGAGGCCGGGATGAGGCGCGATAGCCCCAAGCAATCCCTGATTCTCTGCCTGTTTGGGCTGATCCCGGTGATATGGGGGGCGCTGCTTATCGCGCCCTCCATATCCGGGGGAATACCCGGAATTGTGCAGGGCTTGCCGGTGGCGATGGAAAATCCGCTGCATATTGAGTGGTGCGAGGACAGTCTGCGGGCTGTCCTTATTTTTGTTGCCGCTTATGGGATGGGAATCGGGATATACATCTCCACCCGACGTAACACCCGTCCGCGAGAGGAACACGGTTCGGCCAAGTGGGGCGAGGCCGCCGCCGTGAATAAAAAGTACGCGGATAAAAAATTTACCGCAAACAAGATTTTGACCCAAAGCGTCCGCATCGGGCTGAACGGCAGAAAACACCGCCGAAATCTCAATATCCTTGTGGTCGGCGGTTCCGGCGCAGGCAAGACGAGATTTTATGCCAAGCCCAATGTGATGAACTGCAACACCAGCATGGTGATCCTCGATCCCAAGGGCGAAATCGCACGGGATACAGGGCATTTGCTCATAAACAGCGGCGTGGAGGTCAGGGTGCTTGATCTTATCAACATGTGGCGTTCCCATTGCTACAATCCCTTTGTGTATCTCAAAGATGACAACGACGTGCAGAGGCTCGTAACCAATCTCTTTAAATCCACCACGCCAAAAGGCGCTCAGACCCAAGACCCCTTTTGGGACACGGCAGCGTCCATGCTCCTGCTTGCGCTCATTTTCTTTCTGAAATATGAAGCGCCGCCCGACGAGCAAAACTTTCCGATGGTCATGGAGATGCTGCGGGCGGCTGATGTGCGCGAGGAAGATGAGCAATACCAATCACCGTTGGACGAACTCTTTGAACGCCTGGAAATGCGCGACCCGGAGCATATCGCATTGAAGTATTATCACAACTATCGCTCCGGCTCGGCCAAAACGCTCAAATCTATTCAAATCACGCTGGCGGCGCGGCTTGAAAAGTTTAACCTTGAAAGCCTTGCCGCCCTGACCGTTACGGACGAGCTTGATCTGGCCTCCATCGGTGAGAAAAAGACCGCGCTGTTTATCATTATCCCGGACAACGACAGCAGTTTCAATTTTCTTGTCAGCATTCTCTACACACAGCTATTTCAGCAGCTTTTCTACAGCGCCGACCATAAGCACGGCGGGATGCTGCCGGTACACGTTCATTTTCTGATGGACGAATTTGCAAACGTGAGCCTGCCGGACGATTTTGACAAGATCCTCTCCGTCATGCGCTCGCGCGGGGTATCGGTCAGTATTATTCTTCAAAATCTGGCGCAGCTCAAGGCTCTGTTTGAAAAGCAGTGGGAGAGCATTGTCGGCAACTGCGACGAGTTTTTATATTTAGGAGGGAACGAGCAAAGCACACACAAATATGTTTCCGAGCTTTTGGGCAAGGAAACCCTGGACACCACCACCCACGGCAAATCCAGCGGGCGCAGCGGAAATTACAGCACCAACTTTCAAATCAGCGGGCGGGAACTGCTCACCCCGGACGAGGTGCGGATGCTGGATAACCGCTACGCCCTATTGTTTATCCGGGGTGAACGCCCTGTGATGGACGAGAAGTTTGACATCCTGCGGCATCCCAATGTGAGCGGCACGGCGGACGGCAAGGCCGAGCCTTTCCGTCACGGCGTCGTTGCCCATTCCGTTGCCACCCTCACCTTTGCCGAGAACATTGACCCGGCAGACGGACTCCGTCCGGCAGAGCTGCCGGAGCCGACAATCCCGGCGGGCAAGTATGAACTGCTGTCCGAGGATGATTTGGAAGAACTATTCAAGATTAAGGAGGAAAATCCTCATGAAAAAAAGCATTAAATCGAGTGGCCGCCTGCCTATGACGGGCGGCGTTAAAAAAGGTTTTCGCGCCTATGCCGCTGCGATTCTGACCTTCACCCTGCTGTTTTCCCTCTGCACTACGGCCTTTGCCGCAAACGACCCCATCGCGGTCGTAAATAACCTGAGCAACTTCATCTTCGGCCTGATTCGCGCCATTGGCATGATTCTGCTGGGCTTCGGCATCGTCCAGATCGGCCTGTCACTGAAATCTCATGATCCCTCCCAGCGCGCCAACGGCTTTTTGACCCTCGCGGGCGGGGTTATCATCACCTTCGCAAAGGAAATCCTGAACCTTATTACGGGCTAAAATAATATTTTTCGGAGGTAAAAACAATGTCGGATTACATTGATAAATGCAATTGCTATATTCATTCGCTCAAGCAGGATGAAAACCATGTGCTGGGCGAGGCCACCATCCTCAAGCGGCTGGGCGACAACGACTATCTGGCCGACTATAACGGCGTGAAGTGCCACGCCATCTTTAACCCCTTTGTAGGGCGGTATTTTGTTGATGACAAATACGGTGTCATCCACGATTCCAGGCCGCATGAGCTTGGTCGGTAACACGATGTAAGGCGGGGCAAGCCTAAAAGGGCTTGCTCCGCTGATTTTTAAAGGCAGGTGACTTTTTTGGCATCGGGTAACTGGATTGTAGATAACTTAAACAACGCGTTGGGTACCTGGAATGACAAGCTGGGCGAGATATGGCACATCCTCACGCAGTCGCCGGAAACATTCAAAGACGGCGCTGTCTGGAACGTGATGGTGAATATTCACGGCGCAGTTATGGCTATTGGGCTTGGACTTTTAGTGCTATTCTTTGTGGTGGGCGTGATGAAAACGATGGGCAGCTTCGCGGAAATGAAGCGCCCGGAAGTCGCCGTCAAGGTGTTCATCCGCTTCGCACTGGCAAAGGCGGCGGTCACATACGGGCTGGAATTGATGATGGCGCTGTTTCGTATCGTGCAAGGGCTGATGTCCACCATCATGGGCGCGTCGGGCATCGGCGGGAGCAGCACGGCCACCATATTGCCGCAGGAGATGGTAGAAGCCATTGAAAGCGTCGGCTTCTTTGAGAGCATCCCCTTGTGGGCGGTAACGCTGATCGGCGGGTTGTTCATTACGGTTCTGTCATTCATAATGATTATGAGCGTCTACGGACGCTTTTTCAGGCTCTACCTTTACGCAGCTATCGCGCCTGTGCCGCTGGCCGCTTTCGCGGGAGAACCGTCGCAGAGTGTGGGCAAGGCGTTCATCAAAAGTTATAGCGCCGTCTGTTTGGAGGGCGCGGTCATTGTGCTGGCCTGCGTCATTTTCTCGGTATTCGCTTCAAGCCCGCCCGTCGTTGACCCCGACGCTGCGGTGGTCACGCAGGTTTGGAGCTACGTGGGCGAGCTTATTTTCAATATGCTTATCCTCGTTGGGATGGTCAAGATGGCAGATCGCGTCGTGCGCGAGATGATGGGGCTTTAACAAATATATCGAACAGGAGGATTTTTTTCATGTCATATAACAATAAAAAAGTATCCAGCGAACCGCAGAGCGCGGAAAAGCTGGCGGATGAACTTCAAAAATGCATGGATTTGCAGGCGGTTATGAAGGGTGTCAACGAGCATTGGCGAAAAACCGGCACCTGCATGGGCGCGCCCGGTATTACGGACGCGCAGGCCGCAAAGTTGGATGAGAAAATTAGAAGGACCTCGTACTCTTGGGAGCGCCAGCCCTTTTCCAGCTATGACCTGACAAACAACAACAGCCAAATCAAGCGCCTGGAACAAAAACTTTCCGAAGTATCGCGCGGCTTTGAGGGTTGGGAGTTTGACGGCGGCCGCGCCGAGGCCAACACAGAAATGAACCGCTTACAGCTTTTCTTTGATGAAAAGCCGAGTGAGCAGCAGCGGGCGGCTTTGAAAGCGGGCGGTTTCAAATGGGCGCCTTCTCAGGACGCATGGCAGCGTCAGCTTACCGACAACGCTATTTATTCGGCGGGGCGCATCGACTTTATTAAGCCCTCGGACGGAAGGACGGTTCGGGAAAACCAGCCAAAAGTCCCGGCGCGGGACGGCGGCGCACGGTGAAAGGAGCGGCTTATGGAAGTAAAAATCAACCGGGAAATCCGGGACTATACGGAATCCATGTTTTTCGGACTGTCGCTGCGGCAGTTTGTTTTTTCTTTACTGGCCATTTTCGTGGCTGTGGGCCTCTACTTCATTTTGAAGCCCCACCTGGGTACGGAAACCGTGTCATGGGTCTGCGTCCTTGGCGCAGCCCCCTTTGCTGCGATGGGCTTTATAAAATATAACGGGATGACGGCGGAGCGTTTTTTGCAGGCGTGGATATACTCGTCGTTCATCATACCCAAAAAACTGATGTTTCGGGCAACGAACATCTATTATGAAGCCCTAAAGCCAGTACGGGGTCCCCGCGTGGGCTGCCGCGTGGGGAGAGGAGGAGCGACGGAGCGGATGAGCCTTGCCGCTGGCGGCGAGGCGAATATAGCGAAATCCGCGACGACGATAGAGGGAGGAAAACGCAGATGAAAACATTAAATAAGCTCTTTCAGCAAGATAGGGAGCGGTTTGCCGTTCCCCGTGGCGTCCAGGATGTCATCCCTATTAAAACGATATGGGACGATGGCATTTTTATGGTGAGCGCGGACAAGTATTCAAAGACCTTCCGCTTCGAAGATATCAACTATGCCGTGGCGTCCAGGGAGGATAAGGAAGCCATGTTCCTTGCCTACTCCGAATTGCTCAATTCCTTTGACAGCGGCGCGACCTACAAAATAACCATCGTTGTGAAGAAGCTGGACAAGGAGGACTTCAAGCAGTCTATCCTGATCCCCTCAAAGGGCGACGCTTTGGATAAGTACCGCGCTGAGTACAACAAGATCCTGCTTGACGAGGCCACCGGCGCAAACGGGTTTATTCAGACGAAGTACATCACCGTGAGTGTGTCCAAAAAGAACATCGAAGAAGCCCGCAGTTACTTCACTCGCGTAGGCACGGAATTGGCGGCGCACTTAAACCGCCTGGGTTCCCGCGCCATCCTATTGGACGCCGGGGACAGACTGCGGATTTTCCATGACTTTTTCCGTCCCGGAGAGGAAAGTAGTTTCCGTTGGAACGCGCAGGAGGCCATGCGAAAGGGCCACAGCTTCAAGGACTTTATCTGCCCAGACACCTTTGAGTTTGAAAAAGATCGCTTCCAGATGGGCGGCAAATTTGGGCGTGTCGTATTTCTGCGGGACTACGCCAACTTCATCAAAGACAGCATGGTGTCCGAACTTTGCGACTTCAACCGCAACATGATTTTGAGCCTCGATATTATCCCCATCCCCACCGACGAGGCCGTGCGCGAAGTGGAAAAGCGCGTCTTGGGCGTGGAAACCAACATTACCAACTGGCAGCGGCGGCAGAACAGCAACAACAACTTTTCTGCCGTCATTCCCTATGATATGGAGCTTCAACGCAGGGAGAGCAAGGAGTTTCTGGATGATCTCACTACCCGCGACCAGCGCATGATGTTCTCCGTGCTGACCGTGGCG
>JAAYBW010000072.1 GCA_012729975.1 Clostridiales bacterium | reverse complement strand
GTTGTTTGTCACTTTTTTAGTATCCATCTTTATCTCCCTATGCTTGATGGTAATAGTCGGTCATAATGATTTGGGGAATACCAAAACGGACTATTACGGTATTCCCCTTTGCTCCGCTGCAAATCAGTAGGACGGCCTGACATACCATGGCCTCAAACCCGCTATCCCGGAAGTCATATTCATAAAGTCTGCCGCGATGAACTGCACATATACACCCTCGCTGCAGATACCGCAGGCTATACGGTCCTATCCGATTTTTAGTCCTCTTTTCCCACAGATATGTCTACTATTAAAATTTTGACGGTGAAAGCGGGGCGGGCGGGGCCGCTGCGCGCATATGCGTGTGCTCGAGAGCGGCGTCCCCGGCCTTTCACGCCGCATTTTCAGAAACTTCTGGCCGCGACCTTGGCGCGGTGCGCCTCATAAGCTTCCTGATAGATGGCCTCGGCATCCCTCAAACCCAGTTTTTCAAGATCGGTCATATAGACGGTTTCCCAATCGCTGAAGGGCCGCTCGCCGTAAACAAACTCAAAGACGTGCTCCTCGATGTAGGTGGCTATGTCAAAGTACTTGTTGAATTCCTCGGCTTGCTCGGCATCGAGTGTGATGCTCTTAGGCCACTTATACGCGCCGTCGTAGGGTACGTCGCGGTATGTTGCATAAAACTCAGGGACTTTCCGTCCTTCGGGATAGAAGAAGGTGGATTCGGTGATCTTCAGGCCGTGCTCCAGGAAGGCGTTCATACTGTGGGTACCCATGAGCATAGCCCAGTTCCAGCCGTCGGGATTGTTCCAGGCCCAATCGGTGGGTGTTTCAAGTCCATTCTCATCGTACTCATAAGTGACACCCTTCACGCCGAAGCTGGCAAGGTAGGAGCCTTCATCGCAGAAGCGCCAATCCATCCAGGTGACGGCAAGGGGAATGTTGGGGCAGTTTGTGGAGATCTGGGTAGCACCGAGGCCCTCGCCGTAGCTGCCGGTGCCGCCAAGGTGGAGCACTTGCCCGTCATAGAGAACGGGCTTGCGGATTACCTGCCAGTCGCAGTCCGGATCCTCGCTTTCGTTATTCATGGTGGTTATGTTGGCGGGAGGCCCTGCAGCGATGCCGTGTCCTCCGTCCATGTCCATGCTGTTGGGGCCGCCGGCCATGCCCATACTGGCGTATGCCTCAAAGTCAGGGCGCACAAAGCCGGTATCAATCCAATGCTTGCACCTTTCAACGAACGCCTTTGCGTTGGTATCGGTATAGAAGAAGCTGACCTTTTCGTCCTTGACAGCGGGGCTGGGGTAGTAGTTGACATTGAGCAAGGTCTCGAAATCATAGGCGGAGAACACCGAGCCGCGGTCCAGAGTATTTGTGAGCAGGTTGGTGGGATACATGGCGCCAAACTCGGTCCGGAAGATCTCCGCCAGCTCCTCCAACTGGTCGTAAGTAGTCATGTTTTCGTAGCCGTAGCCGACCTTACGGCACCAATCGGCGCGTACCATCAAAGCATGTGTATTCATGCTGAGCTTTGTATCCACGGCCTTTATTTCCACCACATGAGTATCGTCTAAGAACACTAAGTCGTACCATTCGGGATCCTCGTCCCTCTTCGACTTTATCAGGTAGAAATAATTGGGGGCATACTCCTTGTAGTCATAAATATTAACGAAATAGCCGTCCTCTATGGCCTGAAGCTTGTTGCCGGGGTAGTAGTCCAAGGCTTTGCTGAGCAGGTGGGGCAAATTGTCGGCGGCCAAAAGAACCGAGAAGTTCTCCTTGGAAGCTGCGGCGGAGACAACTATGTATTCAATATTCACGCCGGTGCGCTCAGCCTCCTCCATGCGGAAGGGCACTCCGTTCAAGCCGTTCTCGGGTAAAAACTGGGGAGTAAAGTTTGTAATCCAATAACTCAGGGTCTCTCCGCTGGTGCAGAAAGGCGTCTCATAATCATAGCCGCTGTTCGGCCAGCCCTGATCGTCCACCTCGTAATTTCCGGGCGCGAACTTATAGGGTCCTTCCTCCACAGGCTCCGGGGCAGAGGTCCCGGGGGTGGGAGTTTGCGCGGGGGTGTTCGCGGCAGGTGCGTTGGTGCCGGGTGCGTTGGCAGCGGGTGTGCTGGTTGCAGGCGGCTTATCATTTGTGCCGCAGGCGGCGAACAGCGCTAATACCAATAAGGCCGCTATAGCCAGTGACAGTGTCTTTTTCATGCTTTCTTCCTTTCTTTTTACTCGCTCCGCAAACGGAAAAATTACGAATCCTTATGTTTTACTGCTGTTAAAAAGGAGAATTCATCATGATAACACGATCGGTATGTGCCGATTTCGATTGCCGGCCCATCGCGAAAAAAGCGTATCCATGCGTCAGCCAAAAACTGAACGTTTTGTCTTTTTGCGTTTACGTTATTTATTAAGAACACCGCCGATGCTGTAATCTACGGCTTTCCTCCTCTCCCAAACCGGCTTCCGCTGCTGTCATCTCATCAGACGTCAGCGAAAGCGATCCGTATACACCGAAAACCTATGTAAATTAGTTCGACGATCTTTAAGTACCCCCGGAATATCTCGTAAACCATCGTATAATGAAATGATTTCATGATTTCCGGTTTAATTAGAGGAAGAACCCCGCGCCATCGTATAAATACATCTTGGCAGGCATCGGAAAAGGCGGTTCC
>JAAYBW010000071.1 GCA_012729975.1 Clostridiales bacterium | reverse complement strand
TGGCGGAGAAGGAGGGATTCGAACCCTCGAGACGCTTTTGACGCCTACACGATTTCCAATCGTGCGCCCTCGACCAAACTAGGCGACTTCTCCACGTTTGGACAGGCGGTTTAAGACATTTTGCCGCTCCAAAGCCATGTTATTATAAAGTATCGGTATTTGGTTGTCAACATCTTTCTGCTCCTGCACGAGGCCTCTTTTCAGGAGTCCGTCAGGATGCTATAATGACCGAAACAGGCGGAGCTTCATTTATAATTCAGTTCGCCGCCGCTTAATCTTTATGCCGCTGAGTACTATTATAACAGGGGGGAGCGCCATGGAAAGAAGAGATAACTGCATTGTAAAGCATGAACTGCTCTTCACGGCGCTTATCGTCGCCGTGGGTGCTTTGCTGCGTCTGCTGTTGATAGGTCGCTATCCGGCGGGCCTCAATCAGGATGAAGCGTCCGCCGGATATGAGGCATGGGCGATGCTTACTTCCGGAATGGATCGAAACGGCTGCGTCAGGCCTGTGCTATTCATATCTTGGGGCAGCGGGCAAAATGTGCTCTATTCGTATTTATCCATGCCTTTCATAGCTCTCTTCGGGCTCAGCGGCGCTTCGCTGCGTTTGGTATCGGCGCTGGCAGGCAGCGCCTCTTTGCCTTTATTTTACGCGCTGGCAAAAAAAGCACGGGGCGGGGCTTTCGCGCTCACGGCACTGGCTGCGCTCGCGATAAACCCATGGCACATTATGCTCAGCCGCTGGGCTCTGGAATCGAATCTTTTGCCGTTTACCCTGCTGGCAGGCGTTTATTTTCTGGCACGGTCTGCACAAAAGCCGCGCTCCATGTACGGCGCGGCAGTTTTTTTCGGCTTATCGCTCTACGCATACGGTACGGCGTTTATTTTCCTTCCTCTTTTTCTGGTTTCTTCGCTTATATTCCTTATTAAAACCAAAAAGCTTCATATAGCAAGCTTTCTGCCTGCTTTAGCGCTTTTCGTAATAATTTCATTTCCCATAGCGCTGTGCAACCTGCGCAATGCGCTCGGTATGCCCGAAATGAAGCTTCTGGGCCTGACGCTGCCGCAGCTTACGCAGACACGCCAGTCTGCCACTACGATACTTGCGGGCGGCGGGATCAGGGCGGCCGCTTTAAACCTGGACGGTGTCTTCCGTTTGATTTGGCGGCAGGGAGACGGCCTGCCTTGGAACAGCATAAGAGGCTGGGGTATGTTCTACGGTATTCCCGGGCATGTGCTCATTGTCGCGGGCGCGGTATTCGCGGCAGCGGATTTATTCGGCAAGAAAATGTCCTGCGCGGGAGTTCTTATTTTATTATGGCTTATCTGCGCTCTGGCCGCCTGCGCGTTTATCGACGTTAACGTGAACAGGGCAAATATGCTCTTTTTGCCGCTCGTTTGGCTGCAGGCACTCGCGGTATATCGGCTCATCGGCCTGACGCGGGGGCGCGCCAGTATCCCTGCGGTTTTATGTGCGGTCATCGCATGTACGTTGTTTTGCCGCAGCTATTTTACCTCATGGCAGAAGCGCATATCCTCTGCGTTTTTCAGCGGCCTGTGCCCTGCCATAGAGTACGCGGACTCTCTGGAAGCCGAAAAAGTATGGGTAACGGGAGACGTGAACGCGCCGTACATATATGTTCTCTTCGCGCTTAAGATACCCCCGGAGGATTTTCTGGCTTCAGTTGAATATTACGATGATTCGGCGGCATTCCGTGCGGTCTCCGGTTTCGGCAGGTACAGCTTCTACGGAAGCCCGCCCGAAGAGGATGCCGTCTGCGTACTTGAAACAAAGGATGCGGAGGGCTTAAATGTGCTGGGGGTATTTGGGAATTATTCCGTTGTCAGGTTGTCAGACGGAGCTTGAAGTGCTATACTGTCCTGGTAACAGAAACGAAGGGAGGTGGATAAGTGACAGATAAAACAGATTTTAAGGATCTCAGGCTTGCCGTGCTGATTGACGCCGACAACATTCCGCGCGACTGTATAAAGGCTGTGATGGAGGAGATAGCCATATACGGCACTCCCACCATAAAACGCATATACGGAGACTGGACCTCGCCCAACATCGGCGGCTGGAAAATGGCGCTGCTTGAAAACGCAATAACCCCCATACAACAATACGGTTATACGACGGGAAAAAACAGCACGGACTCGGCTATGATAATCGATGCGATGGACATCCTTTACACGGGAAACACTGACGGTTTCTGCATAGTATCGAGCGACAGCGATTTTACAAGGCTGGCGATAAGGCTTCGGGAGGCCGGTATGAAGGTTATAGGCATCGGTGAGAAAAAGACTCCCGGCCCCTTCATAGTTGCCTGCGATAAATTCATTTATATTGAAGTTATACGTGACGGCGATAAAGCCAAGGAAAACGACAAGTCCAGGCAGCCTAAAAAGCAGCAGCAAAAAAAGTCGTCACCGCTTAAGAAGCCCGCGGAAAAGCTGCCTGAGGCCGTTGAGCCCGCGCCGGAAACGCCGACGGAGAAACCGCGTCAGGAAACAAAAAGCGGCAAGGTGCCTGAAAACATCGTGCAGCTGATTGTGCAGTCCGTTATTGATATCACAGACGAGGACGGCTACGCCTTTATGGGAGAGCTGGGGAACCTGCTTTTAAAAAAACAGCCTGATTTCGACCCGAGAAACTTCGGATTTTCAAAGCTTACGAAACTCATAAGTTCACTCGGACGATTTGAAATCGATGTGCGGCAAAGCGGAGACGCCCATACCAAGCACATTTATCTAAGAGACAAGGAAAGCATGGATGAACAACAGTCATGAGTAAAAGAAGGCGCAAAAGAGCGCGCCGATCGCTGTTTTTATTGATACTCATTGCACTTTTTGTCTGGGCACTGGTCAGAAGCAACGGAAGAGTGGTAACTCCCGAGAGCACTGTAACAAGCCCGTATTTGCCCGTAAGCTTTGACGGTATGCGGATAGCGGTTGTAGCGGACACTCACGGCAACTATGATGAGCGTATAACGCAGGCCGTGAAATCGGCCGATCCCGATCTGATAGCTGTTGCAGGAGATCTGGTAGACAGCCTTAAAAACAAGTACGATGCGCAGCAGTTTGACAGAGCGGTCGGTTTTATTTCCGGTCTTACCCGAATAGCTCCGGTATATTACGTTACGGGCAACCATGAATGGGCGACGGGCGAGGCTTATGAGCTCATTGAGCGAGTTGAGGCGGCCGGCGCGACAGTGTTATCCAACGAGTGGGAAGAAATGACCGTAGGTACCGAAAGCATTATTATCGCGGGAGTACATGACCCTAACGGCCCTTACGACATGATGACGCCGAAGGAACTGCTCACGGGTTTTGACGCAAAAGGACGATTTACCGTGTTCCTGTCTCACAGGCCGGATCACTTTGAGGACTATGCCGCGCTCGGCGCAGATCTTGTGGTATCCGGTCATGTACACGGCGGAATGGTGCGCATTCCGATTATCGGCGGACTTTTCTCTCCGGGCATGAACTTTTTCCCCGAATATGACGGCGGTGTGTTCCGCAGCGGTGATTCGGATATGATTCTTTCGCGTGGACTGACCGGGGTGTACTTTTTCCCGAGGCTTTTCAATCCGCGCGAAGTTCCCGTAGTAACCCTGCGCGTAGGCGGCTGAGCAGGTTGACGTGCGGTAAAAAAGGTAATATCGGGGTCCGGGAAATATAACGGCTAAAAGTTTCGCGCCGCCCTCCGGTTTTCGGGGGGCGGCGCTTATTTATGCACACGGGCGCGGTTTATACGATAAGAGAGTTTACAAGATCGGCGAAGGCTCCGGGGTCGGCTATTTCCATACCGGAAGTAAGCAGCGACTCGAAATGAAGCAGTTTCGCGTAAGATGCCGCCTTTTCTTTGTCTTCGGCGAAAGCTGTTTTCAAGACACCGAATACGGGATGGGAAGCGTTCAGCTCAAGTACGCGCTCCGCTTTCATATGTTCCCCGGTTCCGGGAATACTGCTGAAGTATTTTTCCATCTCTAAAGATACCGGACCTTGTGTACCGAGACAGGCGGGAGAACTCTTGAGCTTTGTTGAAAGCTTAACCGCCGAAACGGCCCCGTCAAGTGTTTCCTTTATAAACTCAAGCAGCTCCTTGTTTTCTTCTTCCTGCTTTTCTGTCTCTTCTTTTTTATCTTCGCTCTCAAGACCGAGATCGTCCTCGGTGACGGATTTGAGCTGCTTGTCTTTATAAGAGCCGA
>JAAYBW010000070.1 GCA_012729975.1 Clostridiales bacterium | reverse complement strand
CGGTAGTTTTGTCCGGGCTGCCTGACGCTTTATCACAAAATAAGCGCGCTTAGAAAAATGTCCTCCCCGCGAACATGCCGCGGGGAGGACATTTAATCAATGGATAATAACGTGCAAGCCCATTTCCTCAAGCTGTTTTTTTCTGGCCTGCATCAGCTCGTCGGAGGGAGGCGCTGCCTCAAGAACAGGGGCATTGCG
Organism: Clostridiales bacterium; assembly: GCA_012729975.1. Lineage (GTDB taxonomy): Bacteria > Bacillota > Clostridia > Oscillospirales > Oscillospiraceae > JAAYBW01. The sequence goes on along the minus strand of JAAYBW010000070.1, from coordinate 4,675 downwards.
CTGCAGACGCTCCCACTTGACGGTACCGAGATTGTGGTAGGGAAGAAGCTGCACTACCTCAACCGCGTCGCCCAGCTCTTTTATGAAAGCTCCGGAGGCCGCAATGGACTTTACTGAGTCGTTAAAGAGCGGTATTACAGGAATTCTGATTTGGAATTTTCCGCCGGCGGCGGCTATTTTTTTGGCGTTTTCAAGAATGAGTTCATTCGGAACACCGGTCAGTTTCCTGTGAAGGTCGCTGTCCGTGCTTTTAATATCGTATAGGAACAGGTCGGTATAAGGGATGATCGGCTCTATCAGTTCCCATTTGGCGTAGCCCGTGGTATCTACCGCCGTGTGTATACCCTCCCGGCGGCAGCGGATCAAAATCTCCAGCAGAAATTCCGCCTGCCAGAGGCATTCGCCTCCGGAGAACGTAACCCCGCCGCCGCTGCGGTCATAAAAAGGTTTGTCTTTGCGTATGCGGTCCATAAGCTCATCCCCGGTATACTCGGTCCCGCAAATGTAGAGCGCTTTCGGGGAGCAGACCTTTGTGCATTCAAAGCAGGAGTCGCATAATGAACGGTCCACTTTGACCAACTGCACCGAGGTGTCATCAAGCGGATTTGTGCGGGTTCCGCCCGGTGAAATAGCTCCTTTTGGGCAGGCATTAATGCACTTGCCGCAAGCCTTTGTCCCAATGCACTTCATTTCCATCCAGTTGAGTTCAGGAGGGAACTCCTGAGATTCCGGGCTGTGACACCAAGCGCAGCGAAGCGGACATCCCTTAAAAAAAACGGTAGTGCGTATTCCGGGTCCGTCGTGGACCGAAAAGCCCTGTATGTCAAAAATCCTTCCGGTTAGCTCTTTTTTCACATTATTCCACGTCCCTTATCAAAATCTCTGTGCTTAATACTAGTCTATGAAAAAGATATAGTAAAGAGTTTTTTGCATCAAGCGGTTCCCGGTTTCCGTTTATACAGCTTTCCGCGATAATAATTACCAAATGATTGATTCACGGCTAAACGGATATGACGACTGATTGAATAAGCAGTGTCAACCAGGTTTACATTTTTAGTTTTTGATGGACATAAAACGAATGATTTACCAAAGTCTGCATATAATATATAACAGATATCCGTCTTAATAAATCCCGTTTAAAAGGCTGTACATATCAATATCACTCAGGAAGAAGCATAAACAAACAAAATAGAACAAGAGTTTGCATAATAAAGCAGGAAACAAAAAAGATTGACATAATTTTTTCAAATAACTATTGCATTTGGGAATTATGCATCTTATAATGATTTTGTAGTGGGGCAGAGTGGTGGAATATGTTTAAATAGCCCGGTAAAGAGAGTGAGGTGGGCAGAAGGTGACAGGCGAATATCAACATAGCATCGACGCCAAAGGGCGCCTTTTTATTCCCGCCAAGCTAAGGGATGAGTTGGGCGAGGAGTGCTATGTAACTCTTTCCGTAGACAGCTGCCTGTCGGTATACTCGACTGCCAGCTGGGACGCGTTTCGCAGTAAACTGGATTCACTGCCGCTGTCGGTGTCGCGAAGGATGAGAACGCTTTTCGCGAATACGGCCAAATGTGAGCTTGATGCTCAGGGACGTATTCTGGTTCCGCAGAAACTCCGCGATTTAGTAGGGCTTAAAAAGAACGTCACTATTATCGGGTTTTCCAATCACGCCGAGATTTGGGACAGCGAGGTATACGCCAAACTGGAAAGCGAGGAACTGACTCTGGACAACATCGCCGCCGCTATTTCCGAACTGGGACTGTAAAGTGACGGGGGAGTTTTACCACGCACCGGTTTTGGCTCGCGAAGCCATCGCCTCGCTTAACATACGGCCGGACGGAATATATGTGGACGGGACTCTCGGAGGCGGAAATCATTCGGAAATGATCCTTGAGCGCCTCACTTCGGGAAGGCTTATAGGTATAGACCGGGACACAACGGCGCTGGATGCCGCTTCGCTTAAACTAAAACGCTTCGGATCACATTTTACACCGATTCAGGGCAACTTCGCGGATACGCACATAATACTTGGTAAGTTGGGGATAAAGCTTGCGGACGGAATGCTGTTTGATCTCGGAATATCCTCGCCTCAGGTAGATGATGCGAGCCGCGGATTCTCTTACATGACTGATGCGCCGCTGGACATGAGAATGGACAGATCATCCGGAAGAACCGCCGCGGAGCTGATATACGAGCTTTCTGAAACCGAACTCAAGAGGATTTTGTATGAATACGGCGAGGAGCGCTACGCCCCTCGTATTGCAGCGGCGATCGTGACTGCCAGAACGGCAAAACCCATAACGACGACACTGGAACTGGCCGCGATTATAAAAAACTCAATGCCGGGTGCGGCCCTCAGAGAGAAGCAGCACCCTGCCAAAAGAAGCTTTCAGGCACTTCGAATAGCGGTAAACGATGAACTCAGCGCAATTGAAAACATGCTGCAAAATGCTCCCGACTGCCTTCGCAGCGGCGGCAGGATCGCGGTGATCAGCTTTCATTCGCTTGAGGACAGGCTCGTGAAAAACGCTTTTCGCAAGCGGGATAAAGGCTGCGTCTGCCCTCCGGATTTCCCCGAATGCAGATGCGGCTTCGTAAGATCACTTAAAGTAATAACACAGAAACCTATTACGGCTTCGCCGGAAGAACTTGAAAGAAACCCGCGGTCTCGCAGCGCGAAGCTGCGCGTCGCGGAAAAAATATAAAAGCTCCCTTAAAGGAGCGGGTTCAGGGGTAGAAAAATGAAGTATGCCCAAGCTGCATCTTACGGGAATTTGGCGTATGACGACTTTATATTTGCTCCTGCCGAACAACCGGAAGAGCAGTACGAAGAATCATCGGCAGTACAAACTGCTCCCGGGATAACTCGGGAGACCGCTCGGGTCAGTGTAGGAGCAGTTGTAAAGACAGCTCCTGTGCAGGCTTTTTCTCCGTTTGCTTTACTCGGAAGCATTGCGGTTGCTGTACTTATGCTTTTACTGGTGCTGTCTTATGTTTCTTTGGCTGAGCTCTCGGGCCGCTCGGCTGAATATACAAGACAGTTGGCGGCCCTCGAAGAGGACGAATCGCGGTTGCTGATAGATTATGAAGGAGCATTCAATCTTGATGCCGTCGAAGCCTACGCGACGAATCAGCTCGGCATGGTTAAGACCGCGGGATCGCAGGTAGCGTATGTTCAAAGCACCACAGCGGATATGGCTGTTATAAGGGATCCGGGCAATGGTACCGGCATTTTTAATAAGATCGGAGTTTTTCTGTCGCGATTCGCGGAATATTTCAGATGATCCGCGCATTAGCATAAGAAGTAGTAAAACGCAGCCGCGCCCGTACGACCGCCCGGCAGCGCGATTGGAGCGTACGCATGGACGAGGGGAAAAGCCGTACTCTTAAACTTAACAGAAGCACAATCGGCCGCACACGGGTATTAATGATAGTGTGCGGCATAGTTGCATTTATTGTTCTCCTCGCACAGCTTTATAAAGTAATGATAATTGATCATGACAGGTATCAGAGTGAGGCGGTTGAGCAGCAGGTAAGAGAGACGACTATAACCGCGGCCCGTGGAACCATATTTGATACAAACATGAAAATGCTTGCGGTTTCTGCCAGTGTAGATACCGTCTATATCAGCCCCGTGGAGATGCGCAGCTATAATGAGGATCCGGAGTTCATAGCATTAAATCTGTCTAATATACTGGGCGTTGACTATAATAAAATAATGTCCAAGTGGGAAAACACAAATTCCTGGTACGAAGTGGTTGCCAGAAAGATCGACCGCGACCTCTCCGAAAAGGTTCTTGAGTTTAAAAACACCTACAATTTAGCAAGTCTGCATATAATAGAGGACACGAAGCGTTACTATCCCTACAGTACGCTCGCAGCGCATACTCTGGGCTTTGTCGGCGCCGAGAATACCGGCCTTGAGGGAATCGAAACATATTACGACAAATATCTGTCCGGCGTTAACGGCCGCATAGTACGTGCCACGACATCCGAGGGGCTGGACTTGCTATATTCCGGATACGAGAATTACTATGACGCGAAGGACGGCCACAGCATAGTACTCACAATCGATACGACCGCGCAGTTTTACCTGGAAAAATATCTTGAGCAGGCGATAGTGGACTACGACGTAAAAAACGGCGCTATGGGTATTATCATGGATGTCAATACCGGCGCGGTAATCGGCATGTCTACAATGCCGGATTATGATCTGAACGATTATCTGAATTTAAGCGACAAGACAAAGGCGGAGCTTGACGCCCTTAATCTTTCGCAGGAAGAGTATAACAAGGCTTACGCGAACGCGCTTGAGGCCTCCTGGAGGAATCGGGTTATAAGCGACACCTATGAGCCCGGCTCGACATTTAAAATAATAACGCTTGCATCCGCTGTGGAGGAAGGCGTAGCTCACGAGAATGACATTATAAACTGCACCGGCAATATAATGGTAAAAGGGCGCGGCGCGGACGATCCGGTTAATTGCTGGAAGCGCGAGGGACATGGGCCGCAGACGCTTGTGGAGGCTGCGCAGCACTCGTGCAACGTCGCTTTTGTTTCTATCGCTTTAAAGCTCGGGGCGGATAAGTTTTACGATTATATCCAGTCTTTCGGACTGATGGATAAGACGGGAATAGATTTATACGGTGAGAGCAGCTCAATATGGTGG
>JAAYBW010000069.1 GCA_012729975.1 Clostridiales bacterium | reverse complement strand
GACAGACTGAATTCGTCTTCAAGACCCATCATCATCTCCATCACATCCAGCGAATCGGCGCCCAGGTCATCTATTATGTCCGTATCCTCGGTTATCTGATCCTCATCAATGCCGAACTGTGAGGATATGATCTCTCTGACTCTTTCAAGAACCATCTCAGAGCCTCCCATTATTATTGCGTGAAAATTCGCGTTTGGCTTTTCCGTAAGCAACCACAACGCGGCGGTTTGGTTCGGTACCGGTCGAAAACGTGCTGACTCCTTCAAAATCCTGCAGAGCAGTGTGTATAACATGCCGTTCATAGGAGTTCATCGGTTCCAAGGTCATATTCCTGCGGTACTTGATGACCTTCGCCGCTACTTTTTCTGCCAGGTGACGCAGAGAGTCCTCTCTTTTACTTCTGTAAGCCTCGGCGTCCACGCTTATGTGCAGTCTTTTCTGTCTGTCCTTATTAACCACATAACTTGTCAGATGCTGTATCGCATCGAGCGTTTCTCCTCGTCTTCCGATGAGCATACCGAGTTTCTCGCCGGTCAGATTCACAACCATGGTATCTTCGTCTTTGAGCTCCACCACAGGTATCGCGTCCGAGCTCATGTGCTTTAACAGCCCACGCAGGAATTCCTCGGTCTTCTCCACGTCGGACTCTATAAATTCATAGCTTATCCTTATTTTTGCAGGTGAGGAGCCTATTCCCAGGAATCCTTGCTTGGCTCTTTCCAGTACCTCGACAGACACCTCGTCTCTGTCTTTGCCTACCTCTGCGAGTGCAAAGGCTATAGCTTCCTCCTCCGTCTTGCCGGAGGCATCAAATGTTTTCAGCATGAGTCGCACTCCTTTTAATTGTACGCTCCGGAGATTCAGTCCGCATCGTCCTGCCCTATTTCTCCCGCGTCAATGCTCTCATAATCATAGGCGCCCGCCTCGGTGTGTCCGTCCTGAAGCTGCGGTACTTCTTCGACATTTTCCTGCGGCTCCTCATCCGGGGCGTGCTGCTCGGCGAATCCGTTTTCAAATCGATCCGGAACGTAATTTCGTCCTCTCGCATACGGTCTGTCCCCAACTCTGGATTCACCGCCCCGAGGCTCCTTTTTAGCCGCTTCGTCTTTCGCGGCTGCCCATTCCGCCGATTTCCGCTCGCTTTCAGCCTTATCCTGTCTTTGGATCTTTCTTCTGCTGGTGTTAGGATTCTTCTGCGTCGCGTTCTCCGCTCTCAGGCGCTCCGTTAAGAGCCTTTTTTCTTCCAGCTCCGCTTCCTTGGCTTTTTTCGCGGCAAGGTTCGCGGCATCCTCGATATCCAGTATCTTTGTGTAGCGTTTAGTCAGCCATACATCCTGGATCACCGAAAAAACGCTGGTCGCTATCCAGTATACGCACATAACGGCAGGCATAACATAGCCTATCCACAGCGACATGATCGGCATAAGAAGAGTCATTGACTTCATAGTGCTGTTTTGCGGATCGCTGCTCTGCTGCGGGGTCATGCTTGAGCTTATTTTTGTGGACAGCCACGCCAGCAGCGCCGATATGATGGGCAGCAGAAAAAGACCGAGAGCGGGCCAAACGTCTGCCGGTGTCCAACTCGTAATCTCGGTAAAAAACTTCCAGTTGGGCGTATCGCCCAGATTGAGCCCCAGGAATTTGAAATTGAGATCCCTGAGAACCGGCAGTTTGCCGACCGCGTCGGTGATTTCCTGCGCGTGTGCCGTAATGTAGTCTTTAACTCTTTCGAAGTTGCCGTGCAGAGCCTGCGCGTAGACTATCTGGTCATAGGTATTCCTCGCGGATACTTCCACGGTGATGTTAAGCGCGGGAAAAATAGTGTCCCGCAGATATAACCACTGCGTTTCGGCAAAGTACATAAGCCTTGTGAAGGGCAGTCTGATGCAGCTGTAAAGTATCAGCAAAATCGGGAAGGGTATCAGTGACCAAATACAGCCGCCCAGCGGCTTTATTCCTTCTTCCTTATAAAGCTTAGCTACTTCCTCGTTGTACTTTTGTTTGTTGCCCTCATATTTCTTTTCGAGCTCTTTCACCTTCGGTGTGAAGCGTGTCGAGCGCATCATGCCTTTTTTGCTCTTCATGCTGAAGGGCAAGAGCACTATCTTGATTACAAGGGCAAACAGGATCACCGCCAAACCGTAGCTTGAGGTGAACTCGTACAGCGTCATCAGCAGCCATGAGAACGGGACATATAATACGTTCATTAAACCATTCCTTTCGGCCGCTCTCGCCGCCAAACGGCGGCGGAATCAGGGCACGGGATCATATCCGCCCCTGTGAAAAGGGTGGCACCTGAGCACTCTTTTAAGCGCAAGCCACGAACCCTTTAAGGCGCCGTATTTCTCCAGCGCTTCAAGGGCGTACTGCGAGCAGGTAGGCACATATCTGCAGCATGGCGGCCGCAGCGGCGAGAGGCCCCTGCGGTAAAATCTCACCAGCGCCATGAGAACCTTTTTCAACGGTTCATCTCCTCGGCTGTAAGCAGGCCTACCCTTTTGGCGCAGCGTATAAGATCATCATGCAGCGCGCGGTAATCCGCGGATGCCGCCCGGACCCGGGCAACGGCCACAATGTCGTAGCCGCGCTGAAAACCGTCTTCCGCGAGTCTGTAAATCTCTCTGATTCGGCGCCTTATAAGATTGCGCCGAACTGCCTTGCCTACCTTCGAGCCGACCGTTATCCCCAGTCGGTTCATACCGGTGCCGTTTTTCCTGCAGTAGAGCACGACTAGCGGTCCCGCCGAGCTTTTTCCTTTTGCGTATACCCTGCGGAACTCACTGTTCTTTTTCAGCGACTCGGTGAATCTCACTTTCGTCATTTACCAGGTAAGCCTGGCACGTCCCTTTTCTCTGCGTCTGGCAAGCACCTTGCGTCCGTTTTTCGTTGACATCCTCTTGCGGAATCCATGCTCCTTGGAGCGCTGTCTCTTCTTTGGCTGAAATGTTCTGAGCACCGAACTACACCTCCCGTAAATATATTACGATATACTCGACAGCGGCAAAGCCGCCGCAGTCTGCACACTAAAGCGGACATGCCCGGCATGCCGCAGTTTTGATATTTTACATTAACGATCTGTCTTCTGTCAACGCTTTTCGGTCGAAACCGCGCAAAATGCGAAAAAGCGGCAGACTCACGGCCGCATTCCGCTCCGAAGGCGGCACAGCTGTCTTTCTTCGGTATTATTATACCTTTATATATAAGTCTTTACAACATATGTGCCGTCAGG
>JAAYBW010000068.1 GCA_012729975.1 Clostridiales bacterium | reverse complement strand
TTGCTCTCATCCCGCTTCTGGATAACATGGAGGCACGGTTGGGTACAGCTTATGTGGATGTAACGGCGGACGCGGGCTACGAGAGCGAGGAAAACTACACATATTTCGAGGGCAAAGCCACCGAATGTGGATGTCGGTGTTGTCGAGCAATATGGTAAAAATGAACCGAACAAGACAACGAAAAAGCAGCTCGAAATAGACTTTGTTGCAACAATGGGTAGTCGGAAATATTATATTCAGTCCGCCTTTTCATTGTCTAACCCAGAAAAAATAACTCAAGAGCAAAGACCTTTGATTGCTGTGAATGATTCGTTTAAAAAAATTATTGTCGTTCGCGATAATATAAAGGTGCGCAGAAACGACTACGGGATTATAACAGTTGGGATACAAAACTTTCTGCTGGACGAAAACAGTCTGGATATTTAAGGGCTTAAACTTTAACCGTTTTGCTGCGACATTGGAACAGCTAAGATGGATATATCATCAGTTTTTGTCAGCAAAGAGGAAATAAACCTGAGCGGGCAATGGGAAGAGATCCCCCTGGATTTGGGATAAGCATATATCATCATATAACCCAACGGGCCGCCGATTCAGGCGGCCCGTAGCTTTTGGACAGGCCTCTGATCACATAATAATCCATATTGATATTGCCGGAAATCAATGGTAGTATTGAGATAACAAAATACCGTTCGCGCAACAGATTCCGGACAAGGGTTTATTATGCGGAAGGCCGATATTGTGGTTAAGAAAGGAAAAAACTATGTCTGGTTACGCCGGCAAATTGCTTTTTATTGATCTGACATCGGGGCGAACCGAGGTCAGGATGCTTGACGAGGCGACAGCAAAAAACTTTATCGGCGGACCGTCGCTGGGGGCAAAGATCCTCTATGATGAAATGCCACCGAACTCCCACGCTTTCTCGGAGGAAAGCATGATCGGATTCGTCACGGGTCCGGCAAACGGAACAGGGCCTCTTCTCGGGGGACGGTATACGGTCGTCAGCAAATCCCCTGTCACCGGCGGCTGGAACGACGCAAACTCCGGAGGCCATTTCGGCCCTCTGATGAAAAAATCCGGATTTGAAGGCATTTTTGTCAGGGGCATCAGTAAAAAACCCGTTTACATTTTTGTGGATAACGGCAAGGTGGAGCTGCGGGACGCCTCCGGGCTGTGGGGGAAAACGGTATCGGAGACGGAACAGATGATCAAAGACGAACTGAACGACCGGCATGTGGGGATTGCGCTCATTGGCCCCGCCGGTGAGAATCTCTCAAATATGGCCGCTGTCATGAACGATACACACCGTGCCGCGGGACGCGGCGGCACGGGCGCCGTGATGGGTTCCAAAAAGCTGAAGGCGGTCGTCGTGCGCGGCGACCTGAAGATCGAACCGAAGGACAGGGACGCTGTTGTCGCCCTGAACAAGGAGACGGTTAAATGGGAAAAGGAAGGCCCTGTCGCGCCGGTCTATGAATTGTTCACTAACCATGGCACCGGCGGCTCCTACGAGTCGTCCATCTATGCCGGAGACACGTCCGTCAAGAACTGGGCCAGATCGTCCCTTGACTTGACGGAAGAGCAGATCAGGCCGGTGACGTCTCAGGAAATGGATGCGCGCTATAAAAAGAAAAAATACGCCTGCAACGCCTGCTCCATCGGCTGCGGCGCTATTTATTCCGTCGGTGAGGGCAAGTGGCCGCTGGAGGAGACCTCCCGTCCCGAATACGAAACACAGGGCATGTTCGGCAGCCAGCTTTTAAACGCCAGCGCCGAGGCTGTCAACAAATGTAATTGGCTGTGCAATGAGTACGGCTTTGACACGATCTCCATGGGTGGGACCATCGCCTGGTGCATGGAGAATTATTCGAACGGCGTTTTTTCGGCCGAAGAACTGGACGGCATTGATCTCAAATGGGGGAACGCCGATGCTATTGTCGAGATGACAGAGCGAATCTGCCGACATGAGGGTGTCGGCAAGATCCTGTCCAAGGGTTCGCTTGGCGCCGCCAAGCATTTCGGCAAGGGCTTAGAAGCGCTTGTGACGGCGTCCGGCATCGAGATCCCGCAGCATGACCCACGGTTTGCGCCGGGCCTCGCACGTACCTATAAATACGACCCCACGCCGGGACGGCACGTTAAGGGCGGACTTGGCGTCATGTCGGGTAACGCACCGGCGGAAATCAAGTACAACTACTTCGACACTGGAGAACGCGATGTGGCGGGTGTTATCGACGCGGAACTCACGAACGCCGCCGGCTTCTGCCTGTTCGGGGGTTTCGGCCTCCCGCCCGGCGCAGTAGCTAAATATTTGACGGCGGTCACAGGCTTTGAATACAGCGAGGAAGAGGTAAAGAAGCTTGGCCTGCGTTCATTCACGATGCGCCACGCCTTTAACCTGCGCGAAGGCCTGAGGAGAAAGGATTTTGAAATCTCTGGCCGAATCGTCGGCAATCCTCCGTTGAAAGAGGGTCCGAATGCCGGCGTTACAATTGATACGGAACAGCTGGCCGACAATTTCTACAACGCCCTCGGCTGGAACGTCAGCGACGGTGTCCCGAAGCTTGAAACGCTTCAAAATATCGGCGGTCTGGAACAAGTCATTAAGGACCTGTATCCGGATATCAAGTAAGCGGTCACAGACATAATCGAGTAGGAGGTCACCCATTAGTTGAGTGACCGACCTCTCAGTCGAGTAGCCAAGGGGAATCTCACCCCAAAGCTCTCACAGAACCGTGCGTGAATCTCTCGATTCATACGGCTCCTATCATTCAATCAAATCAAAATTCCACTTGAGAGAGCCCGGTGTGCAATGATATGCTCCCTTAATGAAAGACAGTGAAATATAAAAAAAGCACTGTTAATCATGAAGGGAGTATATTTTATGCCCAGAGAAAAGGTAACGGCAGAGGAACGCATAGAAGCAGCAAAAGCGTGTATCGAAGGAAAAATCAGTCAAACGGAAGCAGCTCGTCGCCTTGGAGTAGATGAAAGCACAGTAGAAAACTGGGTGCATCGATACACCTACGGTGGTTCATTGTCCTTCCAGAAACAAGAACATAACAACGTGTACAGTCCGGAACTGAAGATGAGTGCAGTAAAAGAGTATCTTTCTGGAGTCGGGGCATTAGAAAGAATTGCAGCGAAATATGGATTGCGGTCAAAAACCCAACTCCGCAAATGGATAATAGTATATAATAGCGGCAGAGACTTTGAACATAAAACGTCAGGGGGAAGCCGCATGAAACAGGGACGGGAGACCACACAGGAAGAACGCATAGCCATAGTGAAGGACTGTCTCGAGAACGGCAGCAATTACAGGGAAACGGCGGTCAAACACGATGTCAGTTACAACCAGGTCTATACCTGGATGAAGAAATTCTCTGAGCTTGGCGAAGCAGGATTAGAAGACCGTCGCGGCAAACGAATGGCGACCCAGGAGCCGCGCAGTGAACTGGAAATGTTAAAGATTAAGATGGCTCAGCTTGAGCACGAGAACTATATGCTGAGGATGGAACGCAATCTGTTAAAAAAAGTGGAAGATCTGGAGAGGAGGGATGGGGTATAGACGCAGACAGGAATATACAAGTTCTTGCGGAAAGGTTCGGCGGCGGAACGATGCCTGTTGAGGACACCTTCCACTGGCAGATCAAACAAAATAAGCTTCTTATCGAGTCTCTTTACGATTGCTGTGCGCTTCCGTATGAAGGAAAAAATGTATTCTTCGCGGGAAAAAAAACCGGACGATGCATCGGTATTTTCTGCCGATAATCTCTATTATTGATTCTAAACAGTGCTATACGATCCGACTATCCGCAAGGCAAAGGTTAAAATGTCGTCGAAGACCTCCGACTTATTAAACT
>JAAYBW010000067.1 GCA_012729975.1 Clostridiales bacterium | reverse complement strand
CACGAAAAAGCGCGGCGTTCGCCGTGCTTTCCTTATTCGCTTAAAGAACGCAGGAGAATCCCCCGTCGACCTTGATATCCGCTCCATTTACATAATCCGACGCTTTTGAGGCCAGAAACACCGCCGTCCCCATCAGATCTCCGAGAGTTCCCCAGCGTCCCGCGGATATGCGGTTCGTAATGTGTTTATAAAACTCGGGATCGGAGCTTATTTCCTTGTTAACGTCGGTATATATAAATCCCGGGCAGATAGCATTGCACTGTATGTTATACTGGCCGAGCTCGTTTGCAAAGGCACGGGTCACACCGATAACGCCGTGCTTGGCGACTACATATGACGGGCACTTTCTGTCGCCCGTATAAGACAGCGCGCTTCCGATGTTTATTATCTTTCCGCCGCCCTGCTTTACCATAACCTTTGCGGCCTCATGGCCAAGATAATATACGGCATTCAGATTTATGTCCATGACCCGCTTGAATCCCTCGTCGCTGAACTCGAGAAAATCATCGAAATAATTCGTTCCGGCGTTGTTTACGAGTATGTCGATCTTTCCGTATTTCTCAACGCAGGTATCGACTATTTTGCGGATATAGTCCAGATCCTTCAGGTCGCCCTTGAGGAATTCAACCCTTCGGCCCTCTGCCTCGATCAGCCGCTTAATATCGGATACGTCATCGGTATAATGCGGAATAAACAGATCGGCGCCCGCGCGGGCGAACGCAAGGGCATACCCCATACCCAGACCCTGATTCGCGCCCGAAACAATCGCCGTTTTCCCGTCAAGCCTGAAATAATCCATTGAAAAACCCTGAATTTGCTCTATATTGTTCATCATATTTCCCCCATACTGATTTTGTCTGTTTCCCCGTGAGCCGTCGCGCCGACGAGCGGTGATCTATCGGGACCGGATGCGCAAACCCGCTAAGGCGAAAGCGCGGAAGAATCATCTGTGCTTTAACTCCTCCACCGTTCTTGCTATATCTCCCGCGGCAGACTGCATAAGCTCGTCCCATTCTCCGCTGTAACAGTATGTGAGCTCCTCGGGAGCGGACGCGCCTTTTATCCTGTCCGTATAACCGCGAAGAAGATTAAAGTCCCGCGCGTAGCAATGATAACTGTTGGCTCTGTGAGTATACGAGCCGGCCTTGACACCGAGCAGCCCTGCAAAGCGCTCCTGAAGCATAATCAGCGCGAAGGCATTCATAAATGCCGCCTTGCAGGCGTCATTGCTGCGGAACAAAACCTTGCAGTGCAGCTTCCCGTCCCTGATGAAATACTGAATATGCTGCAGGCAGGCCGGGTTTTCGTTTCCCTCCGCGCTGTCATGACGCCAATCACGTATGTCTATGACAGCCCTCCTCGAATCGGGGTTTCGCCTGAGCTCGCGCAATATAAACGGAAACTGATCCTTCATGCGCGAATGATAGGTATAAGCCCAATTTCCCCGCTCTATCTCAAAGTCCAGGATACCGTCGAGGATTTCCTGTCTGTACTGCTCCAGCTCTCTGAATCCACCGGCGAAAAGCCGGCTGATCATCGGTTCGGCCAGCGCTTCCTCGACATATAAAGTCATGGAAAGCTCCTTTTGAGTTGTTGCGTAGTCAGGGCACGGCGTTTCGGGAGCGTAATCTTCCAGCAGCTCCAGAGACTTATGGTATGCCTCCGGCAGCGTTGTGCCCTCGGCAATATACTCCTGCACGCGATCACCTCCTTCGCAGCATATATGTAAAGTGCTTAGCATACTTACCGATTTCATTATATCATACCCCCGTTTCGCGAACAACAGAAAATGCATACGGGACGCTCGCAGCGAGCGCCCCGCGTATGCGGCGATTATAAGTTTCTTCGGGAAGAGCGGCCTCGCTCCGTACTCAATGTATCATTGCGGGCAGGCCCATGCTCTCGAATAATTCAAGCTGTTTATGCATGAAATCATCGGAAGGCGGATCGACGTTCATCCTGTATTTTTTACCCAGACGCGTGTATTTCGTTGCCCCCATCTTGTGGAACGGCAGCAGCTGCACAACATCGATTGCGTCTTTTATCCTGACACAGAACTCCGCGGTGGCGCGGATATTTTCCTCGCTGTCGTTAAGCCTGGGTATTATCGGAAAACGTATCTGAAACCGGGCTCCCGCGTCGGCCAGCCTGAGCGCGTTGTCAAGAATCAGCTCATTCGGGACTCCGACAAGTTTTTTGGAGCGTTCACTGTTCATATGCTTTAAATCAAACAGGAAAAGATTAATAAAGGGAAGTATTTCCCTGTATTGCTCCCAGGGCGCGAAACCTGTAGTGTCCAGCGCCACATGGAACCCCTCCTGCCTGCACTGCTTTGCGAGTGTCAGAGTAAAATCAAACTGACTCATCGGCTCTCCGCCCGAAATCGTCACTCCGCCGCCGGATTTTTCGTAATACTTCTTATCCTGTCTTATTTTCTGCATTACATATTCAAGCGAAACATGCTGCAGAGGATCATATAAGGCCTTAGAGGGGCAGGCCTCCGCGCACTTAAGGCAGACGGTGCATTTGTCCCTGTCTACTTTGGGATATTGAATCAGGCCGCCGGTCGGAGACTCCTTAGTTTCACCCTCGCCTACAGCGCCGATATCGCAGGCCTTTATGCACAGTCCGCAAAGCTCAAGCCCTATGCACTTTATGTCCATAAAAGCGAGGTCCGAGCCGAAATTCTGTGATTCCGGGCTGTGACACCACAGGCAGGACAGCGGACATCCCTTCAGGTAGACGTCTGTTCTTATTCCCGGACCGTCGTGAACCGAAAATTTTTGTATGTCGTATATATTTCCGAATATCTCTTCCGTATTCATTTGGTTAACCCGCCTTCTATGTTTATGATCGGCACAGTAACTTCAGCCGCCGGTAATTTATAGCCTTTCCGCGAGCGAATAAGCCTGCGCAGACAGTGCCTGCGCCTTTTGCGCGGACTCGCTTTCCGATGCCGCCCTTGCCATGATGTAGACCTTTATTTTCGGTTCGGTTCCCGAAGGGCGCACGATAAAGGTATCGCCGTCCTCCAGTGTAAAGCGCAGCACATCCGCGCCGAAAAGCGCCGAGGGCTCTTCCCGCGCTCCGTCGAACCGTTTTACCGAACCGTCAAGATAATCAAGCATGCGGGTCACGGCCATTCCCCCCAGCGATACGGGCGGTTTTGCCCTCAGTCCGGCCATCAGCGCTTTCATCTTCCGCAGTCCGTCGATGCCCGGCATAACCAGGCTCACAGTCTTTTCGGAATAGTAACCGTATTTTGCATACAGCTCCTCAAGCGCGTCGATCATCGTCATTTTTTTGTTGTGGTAATACGACGCCATTTCAGCAGCGATCACAGATGCGGTAACCGCGTCTTTATCGCGCACAAAGTCACCGACGAGATAACCTATGGCTTCCTCAAACGAAAAAATTACCGAGTAGCTTCCGCTTGTTTCGTACTCTCTTATTTTTTCCGCGAGATATTTAAATCCGGTGAACGTATCTTCTATGTGTATGCCCTCAGACTCGGCCAGAGCCCGTGCCATCTCCGTTGTGACTATACTCTTGATTACGGCCGCGTTTTTCGGCAGGGTTCCCGCTCTTCTTTTTGCTCCGATCAGATAGTCGAGCATTAAAACGCCCATCTGGTTGCCGCTTAAATGTCTGTATTCATTTTTATGCAGCACCATCGCCGCGAACCTGTCGCTGTCCGGATCGGTGGCCAGAATAAGCTGAGCTTTGTTCTTTTCGGCATAGCGCAGCGCGAGCTCAAAGCCTTCCGGATTTTCCGGATTCGGACTTACAAGCGTCGGGAAAGTACCATCCGGCACCATCTGTTCCTCAACGCACACAAGACGGCGCACTCCGAGCCTTCTCAATGCCTCCGGAACCAAAAGCCTGCCCACACCGTGAAACGGTGTGTAAACTATCGTCAGACTGTCCGCAGCTTCGTTAACGGCGAGGCGGTCGGAAGCCTGTGAAAGCACCGTTTCAAGATACGCCTCGTCCGTTTCCCGCCCGATCGTCTCGATTAAACCGACCCGGCGCGCTTCGCTCAGCTCCATCCATCGGGCTCCGCCCAAAACATCGATGCGCGACATAACGGCGGTCACTTCGTCCGCGTGCTCCGCGGAAAGCTGAGCGCCGTCCTCCCAGTATACTTTATACCCGTTATACTCTTTCGGATTATGGCTCGCGGTTATGTTGATGCCCGCCATCGCGTTCCAGTGCCGGACGGCAAACGAGAGCTCCGGTGTCGGACGCATATCCTCGAATATGCGAATGTGCACGCCGTTTCCGGCCATAACACAGGCCGCCTCAAAAGCGAATTCACGGCTCATGAGCCTTGAGTCGTAACAAATCACTACTCCTCTTTCGGCTCCGGCGCTTCCTTCCCGCAGTATTAGCTCCGCCAGACCCTGTGTAGTTTTCCTTACGACAAAGCGGT
Source organism: Clostridiales bacterium (assembly GCA_012729975.1). Lineage (GTDB taxonomy): Bacteria > Bacillota > Clostridia > Oscillospirales > Oscillospiraceae > JAAYBW01. The sequence goes on along the minus strand of JAAYBW010000067.1, from coordinate 14,078 downwards.
TCATCCGGTTCGTTCCCATGCCCATAATACCGCGAAGACCGGCAGTGCCGAACTGAAGCGGCGCGTAAAACCGGCTTTCGGCTTCGATGTCGTCGCCGCTGACAGCCGACAGCTCCTCCCTCTCGGTATCTGAAAGAAGCGCGCTGGAAAGCCACCTGTTAAACTCTTCTTTATAGGTCATTGAATGTAGTCTCCGTTTATAGGCTGAGGTTTTACTATCTCGCGGGCGAAATCAAGCATGTTTTCGGGGACATATATGTCCATACCCATTCCCGAGAATCCCAATATGACTTTTCCCAGGCTTCCCGTCTGCGGATATTCGCGCAGCGTCGGTATTGCGAACGACTGCAGAAGGCTCAGTCTGAGTTCATAATCGATCTGTGTGCCCATAACCGTTTCCAGAAACGCCGGTCTTACAGGGTCTCCGTTGTCATCCAGAGGCCACAGACCGGGATCGCAATTCCCGGTGCACGCATCCTCATGCTCGGAGCAGCCAAGAAGGCAGTCCTCGCAGTCGCAGTCACACTCGCAGCCGATCGGAACAGCGTCCTCATTTTGAGTTCCGCACCACGGGCAGACGTCCGCGCCGTCGGTATATTCTTTTCTGCAATAAAAGCAGTATGCCATAGCCGCCACTCCTTAATGCTTATTTATGATATTTCGATCCCTCCGCTATTTTAAAGCCCCGGTATAGCTGCTCAAGCAGCATTACTCTGGCCATATGATGCGGGAAGGTCATCTTTGACATCGACAGCTTGAGCGCCGCCAGCTTTTTTATTCTCTCATCAAGCCCATGTGAGCCCCCGATCACAAAGCAGAGCTTTGAGACCCCCTTTGCCGCGCATAGGGATAAAAACTCGGAAAACTTCGGGCTGTCAAGCATTTTCCCCTCAATACACATGGCTATGACAGTCGCCCCCTTGGGTATGCGGAGTTCTATTCCGTCCGCTTCCCTTGAGAGGGCCTCAGCGAGCTCGGCCTGCGAAGGCCTCGCCGGCAGTCTGCTTTCGGGAGTCTCTTCGACCTCGAGCCTGCAGTAGGGAGAAAGACGCTTTATATATTCTGCCGCCGCCGCAGACCAGTATTCCTCTTTAAACTTACCCACACCGATAACCCTGATATTAAGCATCTTTATCCTCCGAGCACACTATATCTCAAATACCTCGCTCCGCCTGTCCGGTGGGGCAACCGAAAGCCTCAGGTCACCGCGGCCGGTGCCCGCCGCCCGAAGCTTGCCTTTTACCGCGGCAAGGGCGGTTTCCGGCGTGTTGTTTTCTTTGGACAGATGAGCCAGTACGATATTTACCGCACCCGCCGTCATGAGCTCGGCGGCCAGCTCGCCCCCCGCTTCATTGGAAAGATGGCCGTTGGGGCCAAGGATCCTGACTTTCAGCATATACGGGTAGGGTCCGGTCTTAAGCATGTTCACATCGTGGTTTGCCTCGATGATCGCGGCGTCCGAGCCGAGTACCGCCTGCCTCACCCCGGGAGTAACAACACCCAGATCAGTTACCACAGACAGGCGTTTTGTCCCGTCGGTGACAGTGTATCCGGTGCTCTCCGCGCAATCGTGAGGTGTCTGAAAGCTTGTTATCTGCAGGCCGCGGACTGTGAACGGCTCACCCGATCCGACTTCCCGGATCCTGCCGGGACGGCATTTTCCCGAAGCCGTCAGCGCCCTTGCGGTACCGCCGCTCGAAAATACAGGCACTTCACAGTATTTGGTTATCATCGGCAGGCCGCCGACATGATCGCTGTGATCGTGTGTGATCAGTATGGCGGAGAGCATGTCGGGCGTTATGCCAAGGTCCGCAAGAGCCGAAAAGGTTCGCCGCATCGATATTCCGGCATCCACCAGTATGTATGTACCGCCCAGCCACAACAACGCGCAGTTGCCGGACGACCCGCTCGCAAAAGTACAGAATTTCACCTTCAGCCATCCCAATAAAAGGGGGAGCCGAAAATGCGACCGCATTTTCAACGTCCCCCCGCATTTTCTATAAATCGGTGTCAGCCGACTACTTGCTTGATATCGCCGTCCTCGGGATCGGTTTCGCTTACTTCCAGTATATCCGCTCCGAGCCCCCTGAGCTTGCCGACAAGATTCTCATAACCTCGTTCTATATGATGGATATCCTCCACCACGGTCACTCCGCAGGCGCACAGTCCCGCGATCACCATCGCCGCGCCCGCCCTTAGGTCGCATGCCTTGACCGGCGCGCCGCTGAGTTTGTCAATGCCCTCAACAAGAGCGGTCCTTCCGTCTACCTTAATTCTGGCGCCCATACGCTTTAATTCGTCAACATATTTGAACCGATTGTCCCACACGTCCTCGGTAACAACGCTGCTGCCCCTTGCTATAGACAGAAGCGCTGTAATCTGAGGCTGCATATCTGTCGGAAAACCGGGATAAGGCATCGTCTTTATATTAGTCCTGCGAAGAGGCTTTTCCCTTTTAACGAGTACCGAATCACCCCTCGCTTCAATGTATACGCCCATCTCCTCCAGTTTTGCGGTTATACATTCCAGATGCTTGGGTATAACGTTCTTTATAAGAACCTCACCGCCCGCACCGGCGACCGCGGCGATAAAGGTGCCCGCTTCTATCTGATCGGGTATAATGGAATAAGTACCCCCGCGCAGTTTTTGAACACCGTATATTCTGATCACGTTCGTACCTGCGCCCCGAACATCCGCGCCCATGGAGTTAAGGAAGTTAGCAAGGTCGACAATGTGAGGCTCCCTCGCGGCGTTTTCGATAACCGTTCTTCCTTTTGCCAGAACAGCGGCCATCATTATGTTCATCGTAGCTCCTACGGACACTATATCGAGGTATACATTCGCTCCGTGAAGGCCGTCACGAGCCTGCGCGCATATAAGTCCGCCGGATATTTCGGTTTCCGCTCCCATTGCCGTAAAGCCTTTTATATGCTGATCTATCGGTCTTACGCCGAAATCACACCCTCCGGGCATAGCTACCTTCGCTCTGCCGAAACGTCCCAGCATTGCGCCGATAAGGTAGGACGAAGCGCGTATACGTCTCATAAGTTCATAAGGACCGTCTCCGAAGGTAAGGCCGCTGCTGTCTATCTCCATTGTGTTCCTGTTGACAGCCCGAACTCCGGCGCCCATATTTTTAAGGATGCGAAGAAGCAGGGTTACATCACTTATCTGCGGTATATTTTCAATTCTGCAAACACCGTCCACAAGAAGCGCGGCCGGTAAAATCGCAACCGCCGCGTTTTTTGCACCGCTGACCTCTATCTCCCCGCGAAGCGGCTTCCCGCCGCGTATCACGTATTTGTCCAACGCTTCACCCCATCCGCCGCCGAGTGCGGCGTATTCACTTTTATATCATCCCTTTGCAGGGAATTATTTCCACAGAAAATGAGCAGTCCTCACCTGTGAATTTGCCCAACCTTTTCGAGCATTATACACAATTTGCACAAAAAAGTAAAGAGTTTGCCTTCTATATTTTATGTAAACAAAGTTATTATCTTTTTGTCTATTCTGACTGTTTTTTGCAGAAATGTGCCGCTGACTTAAACGCCGGGATTTCCGCTGCCGATGCCCCTGCGCCGCGATTCATACCGAGCTGAGCGTCCTTGCGTCGACAGCGCTTACATAATATGTGCCGGCGTCGGTGCGAATACACCAGACAGGCTCAAGCGACGCGCCGGACGGAAATACCGAGAGCATATAGCCGATCTCCAGGCTGTCTATGCGGTTGCATATGCCGCCGCTGGTTTTAATTCGGTTTAAAAAGCTCATAATTGCCGTTTGCGGTTTTATGCCCGTCTGCCCGCTGTGTATCTGCGGCTGTCCGTAAAGGCGCATACCAGACAAGCGCAATATGTTTTCGCTCGTGCTGATCGTGACTTTGCAGTTGACGACCTGCGCGCCGCCGAAGGTATATACATACTCCCCGGCTGCGCTGCCGTCCTGCGTGTCGCCGAGTGGGGCTGTCTTTATAAGAGAAGCGCCGGACTGCGCAAATATACCGGCTATATCCTCTGCCGTGCCCGAAAAACCGTTAAGCTCCGCCTCAAACTCTCCTCCGCTTCGGAATCGTATCCATCCCGCGGGACTCTGATACAACCAAATGCCTCCGCCCTGAGCTATACCGTTCGTTTCACCCAAGAGCGCTTTTGCCAGTTCGGCTTCGGATGCCTGGTTTCTTGTAAGCGTCCAGCTTTGAACTTTTTCGGGCTTTGGTATTATTTCCGAATCAATGAATATCCCGTTGGACGCAAGCACTTCGGCCAGCTCGCTGTTTTCCCGTGCTTCGATTCCCCTGGATTGAAGGATGTCCGCCGCGAGTATTCCGGCAAAGCATAGATTGACAATAACCAGCAGGATTATCACTATATTTTTAAGCTTTCCTATATCCATAGCTTCTTCCTATCCCGCCGCCCAAAATGCCGGCATCAAACCCGCTCCGCTGTCCAGATATAAGAGCTGAAGCTCTCTTCCGTCCGAAACGGCTGCCGCCGCCTGCAGCTCCGGAAGCAGAGCGGTTATCGTTTCGGATAGGGTATAAGTACGCAAACCGATTACCGCATCGGTCATCAGCCCGTCCGTGAACGTCACGACCGCGGCTGCGCCGCTTTTTTGCACAATCCTCGAGCCTGATATGAAATAATCGAAGGTTACCTCACAAGTCGACTCGCCGAAATGTTTTATACCTGTAAAATAAAGCGAAGAAGACCCTCCCGCGGCGGCAGCCAGCTTCGCGGTTATACTTCTGGCGGCCTCGATATAATCGGCATCATCCGGCGCGGAAAAGGATAAGATAAGAGGGCTCTGCTCATCCGACAATCCTCGATTCCTCAGCACGATCATGCCCCCGCCGGAGATTCTTACAGTTACGCCTTCTTTTACATATACCATGGTTCCGTCCGGTTCGGAATAGTTCGAGCTCTCATAACCGTCCAGGCCGAAAGCCGCCAGCACTGCGCTTATCAGCTCAGGAGTAAACTGCGGTATGGCAGCTGTTGCATCCGGGATTTTTCTAACGCCCGGAACAAGCAGTGTATAGGGTTCAAGCTCCGGGTATTCGCCGCCCAGTTCAAAGGCATAGGACGCGTCGTTCTGGGAATGCTCCTCAAGCCTCGGGCGGATGCTTGAAAAGGCAGCCGCCGTTGTACAGCGCCACGCGCTGCCGCCGGAAAGATACATCAGAAGAACTCCGTTTTCACCGTCCTCGCAGATGCAAATGCGCCTTGCGTATGCCCCGCTGTCATATATCATTTCCGTACCCAGCCACCGCGCAAGCGCAGACAAAGGCACTTCGCAGCCGAAATCAAAATAGACCCCGGCTGATGTGAGGCTCTGTTTCCATTCCTCTTCGGTTGAGGGTGCCGGCTGTGAGGCGCTGCCAAGCACCTCGCCCAGTATATTGTCGAACCTGTCATATATTTCGCTTAACAGGCTATCATTGTATTTTACCGCGTATCTCAATCCGGTCTCCCAGGTTACCGCGATCGTGAGCGGCCTGCAGGCCTCCGAGTAGGACTGCTCGGGCGTTTGAGTTCCGCCGCTGCCCTCGCTTTGGTCCCTTATTGCCGATAAAATCGGGATTGCCTTTATAAAATCACTGAAAAGCCCTGTTTTCGAAGCCAAAAAAACAGCACTGCACAACAGCAGAACAATGATAAAGGATTTGATTATCTCCTTTGTTTTTCTCTTCATGCCGCTTCACCGCCGCCCTGCCTGACGGGAAGCGTCACGGTAACCGCGGTTCCGCGGCCCAGCTGACTTTGTATGGTTATGGTCCCGCCGTGCCGGACAACGATCTCGCGTGAGATCGCAAGCCCCAGTCCCGTTCCGCCCATACTTCTGGAACGAGCCTTATCCACCCTGTAGAATCTTTCGAAAATATGCGGCAGATCCTCTTCCGGCACGCCTATACCGTTATCTTCAACCTTGATATCGACCTTATCTTCCGCCTTTTTCGCGGATATGACGATGCGTCCTCCCTCGGGAGTATAGCGTACGGCATTGCTTACGATATTTAATATGACCTGTTCGATGCGGGACTTGTCCCCCTCAATCATCGGCAGGTCTTCAGATGTATCAAGCGTCATTTCCATTTTGTGTTTTGCCGCTTCCAGAATCAAAGCCTGATGAATACGGCGCAGTGAATCCGTAAGGTTAAACGGTTCAAAGCGCATATCGCTGCGCCCCGAATCAAACTGAGACAACTGAAGCAGGTCTTTTACAATCATTCCGATCCGGTCTGTTTCATTTATTATCACGCCCAGAAAACTCAGAACGGTCTCTTTCGGCATATCTTCCAGTGACTGCTCGATAGTTTCCGCGTAACTGCGAATGCTCGTTATGGGTGTTCTCAGCTCATGTGAGACATTCGCCACGAACTCGCGGCGCTGCTCATCGCTTCTGCGCTGCTCCGTTATGTCATGGATGACTGCGAGAACTCCTCCGCCCTGCCTGCCTTCTCCTTCATAGGGCACAAGGAATATTTCGAGATACGACGTTTCCGTCTGCCTTTCCGTCTCCAGCACATCGCTGCCTTTAAGGCCGAGGGCAAGGTCAAAGCTGATAATATCCCCGAATATCTCATCGTATCCGGGCGGATCCGGTTCAAATGATATGCCCAAAAGCCTTTCCGCGGCCGGGTTAAAATGTATAAGACTGCCGTCCTTTGAAAAGGCCACAATACCGTCCGTCATATGGAGGAATACGGCCGAGAGCTTGTTTCTCTCGTTTTCTATATCCTCCAGCGTATTGTGCAGGCGCCCGGCCATATTGTCAAAGGTTCTTGTGAGCACACCTATCTCATCATCGACTCGCGCTTCTATCTTTTCTGAAAAGTCTCCCGAGGCGACTCTTTCCGCTGCGCGCGTAAGGCTTTGTATGGGTATTACCATAGTTTTGGCAAGAATAAAGCTTAAAAGTACGGATATGACAAATCCGACCGCAAGGGCATTTATTATTATTACAAACAGTTCCTTATTGAGAGCTCGCACGGTATTTTTGTTGTCGGCTATATATACAATATAGTCCTCCTCGCCGCCCGATATCGGAAGAGCTACGTCCATATACGAAGCGTTCCAGCTGCTCCTGTTTCCCTCCCGGCCGGTCAGCGCGGTAATAATGTTTGGCGTTATCTCCAACGGCCCGGACTCCGAGTCACCCGCGAGTACCGCCCCGGTTGTTCCGTCAAGCACAAAATAAGAGCGGGTTCCGGAGTCTATTCCCATTTGTCCTTTGTATGCCGCCAATATCTTCTCCATCTGCCTGGCTCCGTCGGGCTCGGCCGCGGCCGAGCGCAGGTCTGCCACAAACTCGGGGTTCGCGAAAACAGACCGCATCTGCTCATAAAACTGTCTTTGATAGAAAAGCAGTACGCCGCGTATTAAAAAAGCGCACACGACCGTCATCAGCGATGCTATCATAAGCAGCATAATCAGCACAAGTTTTGAATGCAGACCTCTTTTCAAGCGTTCCCCTCCTTCCGGCGTAATCACCCGCGGACAAACAGTCGGATCTTATGCTTCCAGATAATAGCCCGCTCCCCGTTTAGTCATCAGTATTGCGGGGACAGCGGGATCGTCCTCCAGTTTTTCGCGCAGGCGGCGTATCGCCACATCCACGGCGCGCAGATCTCCGAAATACTCATACTGCCACACTCCGGAAAGAAGCTCTTCGCGTGAAAAGACTTTTCCCGGAGACGCGATCATGAATCTTATCAGTTCGTACTCCCGCTGTGTAAGCTCAAGCACCGTATCGGATTTCATCACCCGCTGCCGCTTGACATCTACCGTAATCAATCCGGCTCTGAGCAGCTCGCCGTCACCGTTGGAAACGTCTTTTACACTCTGCCGCCTTATGTTGGTGCGGACGCGGGCGAGAAGCTCACGCACCGAAAACGGCTTTGTTATATAATCGTCCGCGCCCAGTTCAAGCCCGAGCACCATGTCGTTTTCTTCCTCGCGGGCAGTTAACATTATAATGGGCACCAGCTTATTTGACTGCCTTATACGTCTGCAGACCTCAAACCCGTCCGTATAAGGAAGCATCACATCCAAAAGTATAAGGTCGGGCTGCTCATCCTCGGCGGCACGCAGCGCTTCCCTGCCGTCGTACGCGGCACGAGTCACATACCCTTCACGCTCGAGGTTGAACCTGAGTATTTCAACAATATTCTTCTCGTCGTCAACGATCAGAATCCTGCTTCCCAAAGTAACCCCCCCTCCGCTTTAAAATCTCTGTCGCTTTCATGATTGTTATTATCGTCTTGCCGTCGTGTATTTCACCGTTCAGACACATCTCCAGCAGCTCATCGAGCGGCCATTTTTCCACGCTTAAAAACTCATCTTCCTCAAGCTCCATTTGTCCGCTGGACAAATCTATCGCGAGATAAGCGTGCAGCACCTCGGAGGATATACCGGGTGAAGCGTATATAACGTGCATATCTATGATCTCCCCGGCGGTAAATCCCGTTTCCTCCTTCAGCTCGCGAATCGCGCACTCCAGGGGATCCTCCCCCGGTTCGAGCTTGCCCGCGGGCACTTCCAGCATCTCTTTCATGAAAGGATAGCGGAACTGCCGCACCAAATACGCGTTTCCCTCTCCGTCAACGGGCAATACGGCAACGCCTCCCGGATGATCCACGACTTCACGATTTACGATATGTCCGCTTGCGACCTCGGCCTTGTCCATTCTCACCGAAACGATGATTCCGTTATAAACCACGTTTCCGCTCAGCTTTTTTTCAAAATATCCCATATGTACCTCTTCACACGGCAGGTAATAATATACGTTTAAAGCTTCAGTAATTGTACCACACGGGATATGTCAATGCAATGACGCATACTTACCATACAAGCAGCGTAAATTGTTCCGAAGGGAAGTGTTAAGACGCATGGCGATGGCCTGGATCTGGACAGTGCTCACGGGAGCGGCATTGTTATTCGGCCTGCTCACGGGCAGAATGGACGCTGTCGCTTCCGCGGCCCTTGAAGGCGCGGGCGACGCCGTCGACCTGTGTCTGGGCATAGCCGGGGCGATATGCCTCTGGTCGGGCCTTATGGAACTCATGCGCCGCAGCGGCCTGATGGATGGCTTGTCGCGCTTGCTTCGGCCGGTGCTCATCCGCTTGTTCCCCGAATCCGAAAAAATCCCGGGAGCACTCGACGCTTTGTCAATAAACGTGTCCGCGAACCTTCTGGGATTGGGGAACGCCGCTACCCCCGCGGGGATAAAAGCGGCAAAGCTCCTGCGGGGTGAGGGTGAAGCCGGCGGCGGACTTGTACGTTTGGTAGTTCTCAATACTGCCTCGGTACAGCTGATACCTGCCACCGTATGCGCGCTGCGCGCTTCCGCGGGCGCCCGGCAGCCCTTCGATATTCTTCCGGCGGTTTGGCTGGCATCCGCGTTTTCGGTAACCGCAGGTCTTATCGCCGAGCGGATTTTAAGACGGTTTTTCAAATGAGCATCATTATCCCCGCTCTTTTATTCGGAGCGGCAGCTATTGCGCTGTTAAAGAAGACAGACGTATTCGCCGCGCTCACCGCCGGCGCTAAAGACGGCTTATCGGTAATTTTGGGGATATTTCCCGCACTTGTGGGCATTTTAACCGCCGCGCGTATGTTTCGCGCTTCCGGTGCTATGGACGCTTTAACCGCACTTATAGCTCCCGTATTGTCTTTTGTCGGAATCCCTGCCGAGACCGCCCCGCTTATGCTTGTTCGGCCCTTATCCGGCAGCGGGGCGATGGCGGCAGCTTCGGAAATCATTACCCGATACGGCGCGGACTCCTTTGTGGGACGCTGCGCCGCCGTAATGCTCGGCTCCACGGAAACAACCTTTTATGTCATTGCCGTGTATTTCGGCGCTGCCGGAATAAAACGTTCACGCCACACTGTCCCCTCGGCGCTGATAGCCGACGCTGTCGGTTTTTTAGCGGCAGCGCTCTTTAGCCGACTTTTCTTTCCCGGTTGACTTGATAGTATTTTGCGTATATTCTGACAGCATAAGAGGGGGGACTCTCGTGCAGTTGGAAGAAATGGGCGCCTTCTTCAGCGCGCGGGCCGATATCTACGATAAAAAACAAATCGAGAATATAGGCGGACCCGGGCTGTACGATGCCGCTGCCGGCTATCTGCCGGGCAATACGTCGGTTTTGCTGGATCTGGGATGCGGTTCGGGGCTTGAGCTTGAGCGTGTGTTCACAAGATTTCCAAATGCCGAAGTGGTCTGCATAGACCTTTCGGAAGGGCTGCTGAAGCTTCTGCTTGATAAGTTCCCGGCAAAGAAGCTGACAGTCCTGCAGGCCGATTACTTTGAATATTCTTACCCGGACTGCTCATTCGACGCTGTTATTTCCGCGGAATCGCTCCATCACTATTTTAAAGAAAAGAAGCTGTCTCTTTATGAAAAGATACATCGGTCTTTAAAACCCTCGGGGCGCTTTGTCAATGCGGACTATATCGCCCGGGACGAGGAGGAAGTAATACGGACACTGGCCGAGTATGATCAAATTATGCGTAATATGGGCAATCCCCCGGGCCTTTATCACTTCGACATCCCGCTTACGTCCGAAACCGAACTTTCGCTGATGATCAAAGCGGGCTTTGCCCGCGCATCGATGGAGCGGCGCTTCGGAAATTCCGCCATATTCACGGCCGACAAATAACACCGTTCTCCATAAAAAGGTTTACTGTAACGGCCATACGGGCACTCTATGCCCACGGCCTTAAATAAGTTTTATACGGGCATACCATTTTTCATGGGACACCTGTATAAAAAGGCCCGGAGCTCCTATAAGGGGGCCCGGGACCGGTTATGTATTCCGGGAGGCACATTCGATGCCCCCCGGATTGTTTTACATTTTTTCAGGCGCGCTGACTCCCAGAATGCCGAGCCCTATGGCCAATACCCGTCTGGCAGAATCGGCAAGCTTTAATCTGGCGGCAAGAAGCTCCGGAGGCGCACCCTTTATCCTGCCGGAATTATAAAACCGATGGAACCGGGCGGCAAGTTCTACAAGGTAACGGTTTATCCTGGACGGATCATAGTCTCTCGCGGCAAGCTTTATCTCCTCCGGGAGCTGTGCAAGCTGCTTTATAAGCTCCCTTTCGGCGTATTCGGAAAGCAGAGAGATATCTATCTCCGAAACAGGACGAACCGCTTCTCCCTCCTCGGCAAGAGCCTTCATCAGACTGCAGATCCGGGCATGGGCATACTGCACATAGTAGACCGGATTCTCGCTGTCCTGCCTCACGGCCAGATCAAGGTCGAACTCCAGATGCGTGTTCGGCTTGGCGTTAAAGAAAAAGCGGGCGGCGTCGCAGCTGATCTCATCGAGCAGATCGGAAAGAGAAATGGCTTTTCCGGTGCGCTTTGAGACCTTCACGGTTTCACCGTTGCGCACAAGAAGCACCAACTGCATAAGTATGAAGTCAAGCCGCTCCGGATCGATATCCAACGCCGGCATAGCCTTGCGGAATCGCAGCGCGTGCCCGTGGTGATCCGCGCCGAGGACATTTATGACCTTATCAAAGTCTCGCTCGATGAATTTATTCCTGTGATAGGCAAGGTCCACGGCAAAATAAGTGTACGATCCGTCGGAGCGAAGCAAAACCTCGTCCTTTTCTGCGCCAAAATCCGTAAGCCGAAGCCAAAGCGCGCCGTCCTTTTCATAACAGCGGCCCGCGCCTACAAGGGCCGAGACGGTTTCTTTTACATAGCCGGACTCATGAAGAGAGCTTTCCCGAAACCAGCAATCATACTCTATTCCGTAGCGCAGAAGGTCTGTCCGCATTTTCTCCACGTTGCGCTCTATTCCGTATTCGCGCATTTTTTCGCGGCGTTCTTCCTGGCTGACATCAAGCAGTGATTTTCCGAACTTGCCGTAAAGTTCTTTGGCAAGATCTTTAATATCCTCTCCGTGATATCCGTCCTCGGGAAATTCCGCGGCGTCCTCGCCGAGTATGAGCTGTATATAGCGGGCCTCGAGGCTTTTTGTAAAGAGCTCTACCTGATGTCCCGCATCGTTGACGTAGAACTCTCTCCATACATCAAATCCGGCTCTTGAGAGCACCTCGGACATAGTGTCGCCCAGCACGCCGCCCCGGGCGTTGCCGATTGTCATCGTGCCCGTAGGGTTGGCGGAAACGAATTCCACCATTATGCGGCCGCTTCCGGCATCAACACAGCCGAATCTGTCGCCTTCCGTCTCAATTGCCGAAAGAACCTCGGCATACCATTTATCCGAAAGACGGAAGTTGATAAAGCCCGGCCCCGCCGCTTCGGCACTCTCGAAAAAGCTCCCGGAAAGATTAAGCTCACTCACCAACACCTCCGCTATTTTACGCGGAGCGGTTTTGAGCTGTTTCGCCGCCGCCATTGCGCAGGACGTTGCCCAGTCGCCCATCGACTGCTCACGCGCAATCTCCACGGAGCCTGCCATTTCGGCTCCGTCGGGCAAAAGACCCTTTTTAACCGCGGCCGCGTATGCGGCAAGAGTCAGCTCGCCTATCTGCTGTTTTGCAGCCTCAAAAAGATTCGCCAATCAGATTACCCCTTTATGCTTCGCGTACGCTTATCTCGTATGAATTGGTGCCGAGCAGCAAGTTGTCCACATCTATATTATACGAAAACTCCATATTGCCGCCGCTCTCGTTCAAGCCGAGCTTAAGCCTGCTCGTATCCACGCCGAGAGTAGTCGCTCCAAGCGGAGTCTGATATAAAAAAACATGCTTCTTGCCCTTCTGGAACGTCATTTCAGCGTTTACGGTGCCTTCCCGCGTCATGGTCATGCTGTTTTTGCTCACCCGGAAGGTGGTCTTTGTACCGTCCATACCCGTAAGCTCGCTCTCCATATAGGAAAGCATCGTTTCGTCCAGGCCGAAGCAGTACTTGCCGTCTGTGACGAACTCTATCGGAGCTTCGCCCTCCTCGGAGGACTGTAAGCCCTTAATTGAAATTATAACGTTTTTCATTCCGTCGTTTATATCCTTTTTCATATCCTTTTCCTCTTTAAAGTTCTACCTGTTCGACCTCCGAAATAATACCTCTTCCTAAAAACAACTCCGCACTTGCGTAAAAGTCGTCTGTACTGTCGGTAACAAAACAGCGGCAGAGTCCCGGCGCGGTTTTTTCCGCGAGCATACCGCGAAGCATCAGCTCCGAGGCAAGATACTCCGCTGTTTCGGCGCCCGGATCCACGAGAGTTACATCGTTGCCCATAATGTCCGAGATAACGTTCATCAGCAGCGGGTAGTGCGTACAGCCGAGTATCAGCGTATCGGCTCCGAAATCCGCGACCTCTTTTAAATATTCCGCGGCGACGGTTTCAATGACCGTATCGCCTTTTTCGATTCTTCCGTTTTCAACAAGGGGCACAAAAAGGGGGCAGGCTTTTGAGAGCACGGCGCAGGATGGATCCAGCCGTCTTATTTCTTTCTCGTACGCTCCGCTTTTAACAGACGCCTTTGTCGCGATCAGCCCTACCCGCCGGTTGGCTGTCAGGCGCGCGGCTTTCAGTGCCGCGGGTTTAACGACTCCGAAAACAGGTAAGTCGAGTTCGGGCTCGATAACCGGCATGGCCACGGTCGATACCGTGCCGCACGCAACGACGACCGCCTTTATGTTGAATCCCAGCAGAAATTTCATATCTTCTCTGGCGTATTTAACTATTGTTTCCCTTGAGCGCCCACCGTACGGAACGCGCCCCGTGTCTCCCAGATATATTATATCCTCACCCGGAAGAACCTCTGAAAGCCGTCTTACGGCTGTAAGTCCTCCCAGACCGGAGTCAAATACTCCAATAGGCCTGTTGTCCATAATGCCTGCCTCCGCGCCGTCTCGTGCACAATGTTCTGCCGCCGGCGGCGAGGGTCATCGGATGACCCGATTTTTAGATTACTGAAGTATATATTATTATAACATAAAGCGCAAGTCTTAACTAGACTTAGGCGCGGCGAGTATGTGTCAAGTAAACGTTGGCAAAAGGCAGCGCATAGAATCATGTGCTGAATAAGATTTCAGTCGAAATGTGTTGTTTAAAGGAAAGGGCATGGCAATCCCTTAGCGTACTGCGTTTTATCGTT
>JAAYBW010000066.1 GCA_012729975.1 Clostridiales bacterium | reverse complement strand
GGTCTCCCGGCTTGGCTTCATCCTACTTGGGTGCCTTCCCGCCTTGCGGCAGTGGCATGAATACCCGTTCGTCGGCTTCACGGTTACTGGGATAGCTCGGAAATTTCATCCGTATTCCCTCGGCGCATTAAGCGCCGGCATCGTCAGGTGCGGATGCACACGCTATTCATTTATGCAGGTATTTTAGCACAGACCTTTACTTATGTCAAACAGGATAATCAGAAACCGGCCGCGATGAGGCGGCCGGCCGGCTAACTGAAGTGAAAATGATTTATCTTAAAAGGACGATTTCACCCGCCCGGACAAGATCAACGAAGATTTCCGCCAGCTGTGGGTCAAATTGTGTGCCCGCGTTTTTAGCTATCTGATTTGCGGCAGCTTCTATCGACATGGTGCGTCGATAAGGCCTGTCGCTCGTCATGGCATCAAAGGCGTCGGCTATCGCCAGACAACGGGCGGAGAGAGGAATATCTTCTCCGGCAATTCCTCTGGGATATCCGGCTCCGTCCCAGCGCTCATGGTGACCGACGGCGGCCGGGATAAGATAGTCCATATCGGGAAGATAGCGCATCATTTCTATAGAACTGTTTACATGTTCGCTCATTAGGTTAAACTCGTCAGTTGTCAGCTTTGAGGTCTTGTTAAGAATACTTTCCGGTATGCTGATTTTCCCTATGTCATGCAGCAGAGCCGCGGCGTATATCATGCGAACCTGATCATCGTTCATGCCCGCGGCACATGCGAGTATTGCCGAGTAACGGGCAACATTCTGGCTGTGTCTGCCCGTATAATGATCTTTTGCGTCTATCGCAGCTGTGAGAGCGAACACGGTCTGAGAACTCTTTCCGTAAGCGTTGCCGCCCTGTTCAACTATCTCCATAGCCCTCTGTGAGATACGGCGGGTAGCGGGCGCGGAGCCTTTGAAGATAACTATTTTGTTTTTCCCGCTGTTTTTGGCGTTATACACAGCCATATCCGTGTTTTCGATAAGCTCTTTGGCGCTGGAGGCGGCGTGAGGACTTACACAGATCCCTCCAGAAATGGAGAGTGCTTTATATTTAGAGCGCTCCGGGACTGCGTTAATCTGGGCTATCTGCCGCTGTATTTCTCTGGCAAGAGCTTCTGTGCGGCGGCCGTCAAAGCCGGGGAGAAGAACGGCAAAAACCTTTCCGCTGTGCCTAAAGACCGTTCCCGCATTTCCTGCGCAGCTGGTGATGATATCCGCGGTACGGCGAAGAATATGATCTCCTTCATTGGTCCCGTAAAGCTGGTTATAAAGTTTGAAATCGTCCAGATCAAGATAAAGCAGCGAAAGGCACTCGTTCCCGGCAGCTTCGAATTCTTCGGAAACCTTTTCGATAAAGTGCTTGTAGTTGTATACGCCGGTGAGACTGTCAATGCGTGCCTCTCGATAGACTCGCTCATATAGACCGGCGTTTTTAACAGCGAAGGAAGCGATCGTGCAGATAGTCTCAAGGAATGTCATTTCAACGTAAGTATACGGAGCGCCGCGTTCCTTGGATGAAAGGAGAACTATACCGACGATGTTGTCGGCATCCTTAATCGCGGCTATACAGGCGAGATTGAGACGGGATATGAGGTTTTTTTCCTCTTCCCACATGGAAAGGTAGGAAGTCGTACTCTTAAAGTCACTGAGAAGGAAGCAGTTTTCGCCGCTGAGTATATAAGATACACAGGGACTGTCGGCCGAAATCGAAAAATCTTTCACAGCGAAGGGATTTGAACTGCAGCGCGATATGTATTTATCGCCGTTCAGCAGGCATATATGAACGGTTTCCACGGGAATTTCCTGTTTGATCGTTAAGATAAGTCGGTCGAGTATCTCGTCTGTATCAAGACTCTGAGAGACAGAATTACTGAATTTTTTAAGCAGAATTGACTGCTGTTCTTCCCGTGTAAAAAGAGCGTCGATCAGTTTTTTCATACATATGTAGATCAGAGCCAGAAGGGCGGTGAATAAGACGACAACAATGGTCGTGGATGTGGAACTGGACAGACTGAACTTATTGTTGAAAAATATCTCAATCGGCCCTACGAAATAGACAGCCGCTAATATACAGATTATCGCAGATACAATCATAAGTACGCTGCGGGATATTATGAGAGTGAGACGAAACATCCGTTTTCTGTAAAGAGCCGCTATAAGGAAAGAAGCAAAGAATATACCGGAAAGAGTGTCCCAGGGGAAAGTATTTCCGGGAATAATCTGAATCATATTTCCTATTGTCACTGCTATGCATCCGCTGATTATCGCAAGAAGTCCCGGAGTACGAATTCCGTTTTTCCTGATGACGTCCAAAAATACTTTTAAGATGGAGACAACAATGAACAAAAAGAAAATGCAGGGGATTATTATCGGCCATTTCATTTCGTACAGAAACACGGTGCCGCCGTCCGCCAGCGTTTCCACCCTCGGAGGGCTTAAAAAGATGCCGAGAGCTGTGACAATCAATATGCCAATTGTGCCGATAGTCCAGAGCAGCTTCAGAAAATAACCTTTTACACGAGCAAAGCTGCAGACAAAAAAGTATATCAGAAGCGCAAGGGAGAAAAGGGAGAGTATGGAAACATAGAACCAGAAACCTACGCCCGGAAACACCTGAAGGCGCATCAGTATAGAGCCGCCCGTCCAGAAAATAAATCCGAGCATAACGACTATAAAAGCGCGAATCTCGGGAGTTTTCTTCGCCGCGAGGAAGGCAGTGAAGATAAGAGTATAGCAGCACAGAGCAGTAAGGTTTACATAAAAATACGGAACCGAGCTCAAGCTTCCGACACCTCCTCTTCCGGCGGTGTGCGGAAAATCGATTGGTATTTGAGCAGCTCGATCATTTCAAGCGAGTCTGTATTAATGCGCGGCAGCGGCTGTCCGATCTTTTCTTCGTAATTTGCTATAGTGCCGTATTTAAGCACCGTTATTTTCAAAGGTTCTATGTTGAGCAGCCTCTTCAAATCTTCATAATCACTGTCAAAGGCCCTGAAATACGCGGATAGGTGATCTATCAGCACTTTGTTGGTCACTACGTCGTTTTGCTGAGCGTCAACCGAGAGCTCGACATACATGTGAAAATACGGGTTCATATTCTCATCAAATTCTTTTCTGGCTATCCAGTCTTGTATACCGAGCTTTGACAGGCGTATGACCTCCTCAATGGAGTTCTGTGTCAAGCGGGTAAAACCCGCTATGTCGATTATATTAGGCGTACGATCGACAAAAGTAAAACGGGGAATTCCGGAGGACGAAACGGAAAGGCAGTGATAAACGTCTCCGATACGGTAACGCATGAAGACACCGCCATGAAGAACGCTTATTACAAGCTCGTAGGAAACGCCTGCCTCGACCTCGTCCATAAGGCAGGTTCGCGGACGGTAATTGGGGTTGTTGAGGTTCTTTTTCATTTCCGCTTCGGGTATAAACTCATAAAAGCAGGCATCCGGGAAAAAGACCATACCGGGATTGTCCAGTGTTTCGGTGGCAATACAGGTTGATTCGGTGCCTGCGGCGATTTCTATCGGAGTAACTCCCCAGGCATCAAGCAAGCGCTGCTTATAGCATTTCGAGTCGGTTCCGGCGAGAACAAAGCCCTTGATATTAAAAATATCGCGGGGTTTAATCTGAGAGGAGTCTCTGCGGCTGTAGTATTTCGCTCTGACCCAGCGAAGTGCGTTTCTAACCGATACGTTTACTTTTCCGGAACGACCGTTTCCAAGCTTTCCGAAATTCTCGGAAATGTAGTTGGCGACGCTGCCTGTGGCGAAAAAATAGTCAATCCTGCTCTTCATAGCCATAGAGAAGCCTTTTTTTATACGTTCCGAAAAACGAAGAGCGTCCGCTTTTGCGTCTGGGAGCCATACGATGTCTATGTCTTCGGCCAAAAGCGCGGGTATAAGACCGGTAGCGTAAGGAAGCGGGGCGCCGCCGTAAAGGATACGATCACCGCGGCGGACATCAATGTCGCCCTTGTTGCGTGCCGAAGTCAGTATGGTGATAGAAAGAGTGTTATGTTTATATGTATCGAGCATTGCCCGCGTATAGGGTGCCAGTTTAAAAGGGCGAACGCCGCCTTCCCAAGTGGTTTGAATCCAAACTATCGGGACCGCGGGGAGCATCTCGGCGCGTTTTGTGAGCAGAACCCCGGCATAATCGGAATACGCGGTCAGCGGAAGCTGGGAGCGAAGCTCATCGATGCTCTTGGGGGTTTTACCGTTGAGCAGCAGCTTTCCGAGGCCGGATTCACACCACATCCGCATCTGCTCGTCCATAAGACGCCTTTGTATCCGCATATAATCGGCTATGGATAACTCCAAAAAGCCGCAATATTCCTGCCATATCAGATTTCTGTTTTTTCTTATCAGCTTATCCTGAAACCTCATTGGTTCACATCCTCGGATATTTTGATCGGGGAGCAGTAAACCGACGTATACTTGCGCCGTTGGGAATAAGGAAGGGGGTTGATTTCTTATATAAGTCATAACCGGATAAAAGCTTCGGGAAAACGAAAATATCCTCAAACAAGACAAGGAGAATATTAAGAATACAATATAAAAATGCGGCATAAACAGGAAACCCGAAAGCCGCAAAAAGAATAATGTTCATCGGGATAAAAAACAATACGCCCGGATGCCTGCAAAGAGTGTATACTCCGTGTGTATGAACAGGGCGCAGCTGTCCGGGGAAGGCGTAGGACGCTGCGAACGGTATCGCCAGAAAAAGCGAATAAAGCGTCAAAAGCAAAAAGAGAACCGCAAGACCGGCGAATAATATACTCCATAGCATAGAGACCGGAGCAACGTTCTTAAAAAAAAGAATAAAATATACGGCGATTAGCATAACAAAGCCAAAAGGAAAGCACAGACTAAGGGCTTTGTTTTTCCAACGCAGATCGTTTATGTCACCGAGAAAAAACAAAGCAAAGGAGAGGCACCCAAGATAAAACAACACGATACCTCCGCGAAATAATAATAATTGTCGACATAAAATATATGCCTGCGGCAATTATAGTATTTCTTTTGCATAATATCAACAAAAATAACATAGTAAAACTGTATAAATATTGCATTACTATTCGTTCTTCAAGATATTGCGCATAGCTGCTGATGACAGTACTAGGTTTTGTTATGTAAATCGAATGTACTATAATAATTAAGCTATGTTTGTCAGTACCGGCTCAGCAGTTTAGTCATATTGTCTAATAAAATATAGTTACATATGGCAAAAATAATGTAATAATAACTGAAATAGTGTAACTTCGGTATAACATTGCTCTCGGAGGGAATTTGTATTAGAATAAATGGAAAGGCAGCAGACGTTGGTGTAAGGGCAGGTGATGGTTTTGACTCGTATACTTCTTGTTGAAGATGATAAAAGCATCGTGGCTAAACTGAGTGAATTCCTTTATTCGGAAAATTTCGCGGTTGAATCGGTTTCGGGACAGGCAGAGGCTCTCCTGAAGCTT
>JAAYBW010000065.1 GCA_012729975.1 Clostridiales bacterium | reverse complement strand
TCTATTGTTCCGGGCGGCTTTGATGTGATGTCATAGACAACACGGGTGATTCCCGCCAACTCGTTTGTTATCCGCAGGCTGGCTGCTTCCAGCGCCTCAAAGGGCAGCCGCATCCAATCCGCCGTCATAAAATCATCTGTTGTGACCGCCCTGAGCACCACCGTCCGGCCATAGGCTCTCGCGTCGCCCTTGACGCCGACGCTCATGAGATCCGTTAAAACGGCGAAGTACTGATCGGGCACCGACGCCGGGGCATGCCTTGCCAGCTCCTCGCGGAAGATAGCGTCCGCTTCGCGCAGCAGCGCCAGCTTATCCTCGGTCACCTCGCCGATTATCCTTACCGCGAGACCGGGTCCCGGGAAGGGCTGCCGCCGCACCAGCTCCGACGGGAGCCCGAGCCGCTCGCCCACCTGGCGCACTTCATCTTTAAAAAGGTCTGCCAGAGGTTCCACGATGCCGTCGAAGCCTATACTCTCGGGCAGTCCACCTACATTGTGATGACTTTTAATGACAGCGGAGCTGCCTTTGCCGCTCTCCACAACGTCCGGGTATATGGTGCCCTGAGCCAGAACGTCTATTTTGCCCAGCTTTTTCGCTTCGTCCTCAAAGACCCGAATAAACTCCTCGCCGATTATGGCCCGCTTTTTTTCCGGTTCGGTCACACCGGCAAGGCGGCGTAAAAAACGCTCCTGCGCGTTGACTCTTATAAAGCTGCTGCCGAAGCGTGTCCTGAAGGTCTGCTCTACAAGCTCTCCCTCATTTTTCCGCAGCAGACCGTGATCCACAAAAACGCAGGTGAGCGCGCTGCCGACCGCCCTGTACAGCAGCGCGGCGACAACCGACGAGTCCACTCCGCCGGACAGCGCCAAAAGCACCCGCTTTCCCTTAAGCTCCGTTTTGTATTTTGCCACTGTGCTTTCAATGAAGTCTTCCATGTTCCAGTCGCCTCGGCAGCCGCAGACCGAAAACAGGAAATTACGTAGTATGGCGGTGCCGTACTCCGTATGAGCCACCTCCGGGTGAAACTGCACGCCGTAGAGCGCCCGGCTATCATCACTAATAGCGGCGCAGCGGCATTTATCGGTGGAGGCCGTCACGGTAAAACCCTCCGGCGGCACTGCGATGTGGTCGGAGTGACACATCCAGCAGACGCTGGTTTCCGGAACCCCGGAAAATAAAGTACTTCCGTCTGACTTGACAATTGTCTTGCCGTATTCCCCGCTGCCCTCCGCCGGACACACATGTCCTCCGGCCAGATAGGCCAGAAGCTGCGCGCCGTAGCATATCCCGAGAACGGGAATCCCGGCCTCCAGCAGCCGCGTGCTGAACTTGGGCGAGGCGTCGTCATAGACGCTGCTCGGTCCGCCGGTGAGGATAACCCCCTTATAGTCTTCGGCTATAATTTCATCCGGACCGATGCGGTCATAATTCTTGATCTCCGCGAAGACTCCCGCCTCGCGGACTCTCCGCGCGATGAGCTGGCAATACTGCCCGCCGAAGTCCAGCACCAATACTTTTTCCGGCATTATTTTTATCTCCTTAAAGCTTAGTCCGTTCGGACGTCTTCCCGGCGCCGCCGACAGGCGGTCTTATCTTGTCCGTTATCCGGCGTCGGGGGAAAACAGGCTCGGCGTCTGTCGGAAAGCGCGGCGTTTGATAACGAAGCCTCGTATCGATCCTTCACTTACCGCGCAGTTCCCGCTCTCTTAAGATAAGACTGTCTCTTTCCGGACCGACGGAAACATATGTGATAGGGCAGCCGACGGCATTTTCAATATACAGCACATAGCGTCTGGCCGCCTCCGGAAGCTCATCCCAGCAGCGGACAGCGGATATATCGCAGCCCCAGCCGTCAAGATACTCGATTACGGGCTCTGCCTCCGGCAGGGCTGCCGGGAACGGAAAGCTCCGCCGATTTTCACCGCTGATCCTATATGCCGTGCAAACGGGGATTTTTCCCATATAACTCAGTATGTCAAGCTTGGTCAGCGCCAGTTCCGTGGCCGCCTGCAGCTGTACGCCGTAGGTTGTGGCGACGATATCCAGCGGCCCGACCCGGCGGGGCCTGCCGGTCTTCGCGCCGTATTCGGCACCGGCCTCCCGCAGCTTTTCCGCAGCCTCCCCAAACATTTCGCAAACGAACGGACCCTCCCCTACGCAGGTCGAGTACGCTTTGACCACGCCCACCACGCGATTTATAACGGCGTCCGGAAAGCCGGACCCCACGGGCGCGTAGGCGGCTATGGTGTTTGACGAGGTGGTATAGGGGCAGATACCGTAGTCCAGATCGCGCAGCGCGCCCAACTGCGCCTCAAAGAGCAGCTTTTTCCCTCCCGCCGATTCTTGTCGCAGAAAGCTGCCTGTGTCACGGATAAAGGGCTTGAGCTTTTCGCAGAAGTTCGCCAGCCATTCGTCCAGCATCGTCTGCGTATAGGGCTTCGCGCCGTATACGCCGGTCAGGGTCAGGTTCTTCCACTCCATGAGCTCCCGCAAGTGTGAACGCAGCTGCGCGGGATAAAACAGCTCACCGGCGAGAACGGTCTTTTTTTGGTACTTGTCGGAGTAAAACGGAGCGATGCCCTGCTTGGTAGAGCCGTATTTCCGGTCGCCCAGCCTTTCTTCCTCAAGCCCGTCCAGTTCCCTGTGCCAGGGCATCAGCAAAGAGGCGCGGTCGCTTATCATAAGGTTTTCAGGGGTTATGCTCACGCCCTGCGCGCTGAGGAGACTGATCTCATCCAGGAGGTTTTCCGGGTCTAACGCGACGCCGCATCCGAGCACATTCATGACGCCCTCCCGGAAAATGCCGGAGGGCAGCAGATGCAGCGCGAATTTGCCCTTTTCGTTTACTACCGTATGGCCCGCGTTTCCTCCGCCCTGATAGCGTATGACAATATCGTAGTCCGCAGCCAGAAGATCAACCATCCGACCCTTACCCTCATCTCCCCAGTTGATCCCGGCTATAACACAATTATACATTTTGCTTATCCCCTTTGTCCAGATGCTCACGCAAACGTTTTATCGCTCCGGCGCGGGTTATAACCGCGCCGCCGGTATCGCATCGAAACCGGTCTTTTCACTCGTGCAAAAGACTTTTATTTTCCGCTATCACCATAGTTTGAAAGCACTCTTGCGGACGGGTCGTTTACGTCGCAGCCTTCCCAGCTTTTGTTTGGCATCCAGAAATCCGCGACCATATGTGATTGCCCCGGGTAATGTTTTTCAAACACCTCCCGGTATAACAAAGATTCTTTTGTAAACGGCCGGGCGTGGGTATACCGCGCGCTTTTTTTCTCAAATTCGGCATCGGTATATAAGCTGTCGGCATACGCTTTGAGCTGATCCACCATGGAATGGCCCACGGCATCGGAAAAGGCCGCCTTTTCACGCCACAGGATCTCGTCCGGCAGCCAGTCTCCGTTAAAGGCGCGGCGCAGCAGATATTTACCCTTGCCGTATGTGTTCATCTTCTTTTTCGGGTCAATCGCCAGGACGTAGCGCACAAATTCGAGGTCGCCGAACGGTACCCGCGCTTCCAGCGAGTTTACCGAGATGCAGCGGTCGGCCCGAAGCACATCGTACATATGCAGCTCCCGTATACGCTTTTCCGACTCGGCCTGAAAGGCTGCCGCGTCGGGGGCAAAATCGGTGTATTTATAGCCGAACAGCTCGTCGGATATCTCCCCGGTAAGCAGCACCCGTATATCCGTGTTTTCGCTTATATATTTGCAGACAAGATACATTCCCACGCTGGCCCGTATGGTCGTGATATCATAGGTGGCCAAAAGTTCGATGACCGCCTCAAGAGAGGAGAGCACATCCTCCCTTGTGATGATGACCTCGGTATGCCGGCTGCCGATATAATCCGCTGCCTGGCGCGCGTATTTTAAGTCGATGGCGTCGCCGGACATACCGACGGCAAAGGTGCGAATGGTCGTCTTGCATTTTTTCGCGGCTATGGCGCATACCAGAGAGGAATCCAGACCGCCGGAGAGAAGAAATCCAACCTTGGCGTCTGCCAACAGACGTTTATTCACGCCGTCTACCAGCCGCTCGCGGATCCCCTCGCAAATATCGTCGAGCCCGTCCCGGCACACGTCGCCCGCCGCCGTAATATCCCGGTAGCAGATAAACTTACCATCCTTGTAGTAGTGTCCGGGAGGAAACGGCATTATCCTGTCGGTAAGCGGGACCAGGTTTTTCGGTTCGCTGGCAAATATTATTGTTCCGCTTTTGCTGTATCCGTAGTACAAAGGGCGGATCCCGATGGGGTCCCTGGCCGCGATGTACTGTTTAGTATGCCCGTCAAACAGGATAAGCGCGAATTCCGCGTCCAGCATTTTAAACATGTTCACACCGTACTCACGATACATCGGCAGCAGTATCTCGCAGTCGCTTCCGCTGACAAAGGTGTATCCCCTTTCGCGAAGCGCCTCCCGCTGCTTTTTAAAACCGTAGATCTCTCCGTTGCAGACAAGGAAATCCCCGTCAAGCTCAAACGGCTGCATCCCCTCCGGATGCAGCCCCATAATCGAAAGCCGGTGGAAACCGAGAAGCCCCATACCGGTGTCTATGATGCGGGAGTCGTCGGGGCCTCTGGATACAGTCTTCAAAAAGCCCTGCTGAAATTCATCAAACGCGGCCTCTGCGCCGCAATAGCCCATAATAGAACACATCTTTACATCCTCCGAAAGTTTTTCAGCATTTCACAGGGCAAGTGCTGTTCTCACGGTGCCACCTGTGTTTTTTCTCTATGCGAGCCTCCTTCAAGGCTCTGCCGTATAACGCCCGGCCTCGCGGCGCACCTACTTGGCAGTCCCGTTCGGATTGCAGCTCGAAAAGTGTTATTCACACGGTTCTTGCCGCGCGGCTCTCACCGTCCCGCGCTCTCTGTGGACAGAACTCCGAGTTACTTCTCTTTTCTCAAACGCTTTTAATTCTGTTTTTTATCCAAGGGCGCCGTATATATCCTTATTTCACGCCGAACAGCAGTTCTCCGTAGGTGGGGAACGGCCAGTATTCGTCGGCCGTCACGGCCTCCGTCTCATCCGCCACCGCTCGAAGCTCGCACATGGCCGGCAAAACGGTATCCCGCACAAGGTAGGCCTGACTCTCAGCGTTTTCGGCGTCACGCAGCCCTAAAACCGCTTGCGAGAGACCTTCGGCCTTCAGGCTGAGCTGGTCGGTGAGAACGTTGAGCTTACCGAGCAGCGATTTTTCATAACCGCAGGCAGCGTCGGAAAGCACGGACATTTTCGCTTTTATCGTTTCGGCAACGGAATGAGCGTAGTTTAAAACGGCGGGCAATATCTGCCGATTTACCATGTCTGTCATGGTGTTGGCCTCGATAAGTACGGTCTTGCAGTAGTTTTCCAGCATAATCTCGCAGCGCGAGTGCAGCTCCGCTTCCGTGAAGACACTGTGGCTTGTGAGCATCCGTACGTTTTTCTCGTCGATCAGATGGGGCATACAGTCCGGTGTTGTACGATAGTTGAGCAAGCCGCGCTTTTCAGTGGCCTCCTTGATCCATCCGTCATCATAGCCGTTGCCGTTAAAGAGAATGCGCTTATGTTCTCTTATCGTGCGGCGTATCAGCTCGGACAGCGCCGGTTCAAAACTCTCGGCCGCTTCCAGCTCGTCGGCAAATATCTTAAGAGACTCCGCTACGGCTGAGTTGAGCATGATGTTCGCGCACGAGATGGAGTTTGACGAGCCCAGCATACGGAACTCGAATTTATTGCCGGTGAAGGCAAAGGGCGAGGTGCGATTGCGGTCCGTGGTGTCCCGCGTGAAATGCGGCAGAATATCCACACCGAGCTTCATGGTCTTCTTTTCCGAGCCGTTATACGGGGCGTTTGCTTCAAGCGCCTCCAGAATGGCGGTAAGCTCGTCACCGAGGAAGATGGAAACAACGGCGGGCGGCGCTTCGTTCGCGCCGAGCCTGTGGTCGTTGCCGGCGGTGGCTACGGAGAGGCGCAGCAGGTCCTGATAATCGTCCACTGCCTTTATAACGGCGCACAGGAACAGTAAAAACTGGGCGTTTTCATACGGGGTCTCGCCCGGTGAGAGCAGATTCACACCGGTGTCCGTAGCCATCGACCAGTTGTTGTGCTTACCGGAGCCATTTACTCCCGCGAAGGGTTTTTCGTGGAGCAGACATACCAGACCGTGTTTGGACGCTATTTTCTGCATGAGCTCCATTGTCAGCTGGTTGTGGTCGGCGGCGACGTTGGTCGTCGAGTAGATGGGCGCAAGCTCATGCTGAGCGGGCGCGACCTCGTTGTGCTCGGTTTTGGCCAGAACGCCAAGCTTCCAGAGCTCCCGGTTGAGATCATCCATATACGCCGCTACCTTCAATTTGATAGCACCGAAGTAATGGTCTTCCAGCTCCTGCCCCTTGGGCGGCTTGGCACCGAACAAGGTTCGGCCTGTGAACACAAGGTCGCGGCGTTTACTGAACATCTCCCTGTCCACAAGAAAATATTCCTGCTCCGGTCCGACAGATGTACGAACGCACTTCGCCTCGGTGTTTCCGAACAGCCGCAAAATTCGCAGGGCTTGCCGGTTCAGCGCTGCCATGGAGCGCAGCAGAGGCGTCTTTTTATCCAATGCCTCGCCGCCGTAGGAGCAAAACGCGGTGGGAATACACAGAGTATTACCTTTAATAAATGCATAGGAACTGGGATCCCACGCGGTATAGCCCCTGGCCTCGAAGGTGGCTCGAAGACCGCCGGAGGGGAAGCTGGAGGCGTCCGGCTCGCCTTGTATAAGCTCCTTGCCGGAAAACTCCATGATCACCCCGCCGTCCGGGGCCGGCGTAATGAAGCTCTCGTGCTTTTCCGCCGTCAGGCCGGTAAGAGGCTGGAACCAGTGGGTAAAATGGGTCGCGCCCCGCTCAACCGCCCAATCGCGCATTGCAGAGGCCACAGAGTTAGCCACCGACAGATCCAGCCGCGCACCATTATCTATAGTATTTTTCAGGGAATTATAAACGTCACTGTTTAGCCTTGCCTTCATGACCCGG
Source organism: Clostridiales bacterium (assembly GCA_012729975.1). Lineage (GTDB taxonomy): Bacteria > Bacillota > Clostridia > Oscillospirales > Oscillospiraceae > JAAYBW01. The sequence goes on along the minus strand of JAAYBW010000065.1, from coordinate 7,745 downwards.
TCGTCAAAGACCATGCAGCCGAAATACTCCGATACTGATTCCATTATTACTCTCCTTTTTCGGAAAAAGAAAAAACGCCTGTGACGGTAATCCCATCAAAGGCGCCTTTGCCTTTTCTTTTATTTTTTGCCTAAAAAAACAAGGCAGAGATGACTTGCGGGTTTGACCCGAAAGACTTCTTCGCCTTCATGCTGCGTATTATACTCTTCCGATTTCAATTTGTCAACCATCTCATTTGCAATTTCCTTATCCTATTCTTGCAAAATTTGTTCAGTTTGGCTTGACATTCGTAATACGATAGTGTATACTTCCGAATATGAGCGAAGGTGTTCATCCGTGAAAAGCGCATGCTTTTCGGATGGGCATCTATTTTTTTCACTTTTTTACAAGGAATGAACCGGTATGAAAAAAGAAGGCCAGATACGAATTCCGTCAGGCTGCGCCATATCAGCGGCAATATCCCGCTCGGGACAGCGGATTACGGGCGAAAAAATAATTGACAGCATGAGACCCATGCATGACCGCTCCAACGGTCTGGGCGGCGGCTTCGCCGGTTATGGGATCTATCCTGAATATAAGGATCTGTACGCGCTGCATATTTTTTATGACAGCGATGCATATCGCAGCCAGTGCGAGCTTTTCATTAAGGAGAGCTTCGAGGTGGTTAAGGCCGAGCCTATACCCACAAGAAAGACTCCGGAGATCACCGACGAGCCGCTCATATGGCGCTACTTTGTCACTCCTCTGCGTTCCGTACTTGCCTCGGCGCAGCTTGATGAAAAGGAATATGTCACGCGCTTTGTCACACGCGTGAATTCATTAATGACGGGCTGCTATGTGTTCTCATGCGGTAAAAACATGGGCGCTTTCAAGGCTGTGGGCTTCCCCGAGGATGTGGGACATTTCTACCGTCTGGAGGAGTACCGCGCGTATTCATGGACGGCCCACGGAAGGTATCCCACGAACACGCCCGGCTGGTGGGGCGGCGCGCATCCGTTTGCATTGCTCGATTACTCTGTGGTGCATAACGGCGAGATTTCCTCCTACGACGCCAATCGGCGCTTTATCGAGATGTTCGGCTATAAATGCACTCTACAGACCGACACTGAGGTTATTACCTATATCGCTGATTATCTGCTGCGCCGGCAGGGGCTCACGCTCGAAGAGACCGCATCGGTAATTGCGGCGCCGTTCTGGGAAACCATCGGCCGCATGGATGAGGACGCGCGGCGCAAGGCCACTTATCTGAGGACGATATTCGGTAGCCTGCTCATTACCGGCCCGTTTTCCATCATCCTGGGCTTCGAGGGCGGATTGATGGCCCTGAACGATCGGCTCAAGCTGCGCTCCATGGTGGCCGGTGAAAAGGGCGATTTCGTGTATGTCGCCAGCGAAGAAGCGGCTATAAGGGCCATGGAGCCGGACGTCGAAAATGTTTATGCGCCGCAGGGCGGCGAGCCGGTGATAGTCAAAGTGAAGGAGGGGCAATACTGATGGGAATCGATTTTATATACCCGGAATTTGAGGTTAAGCGCGACCGCGAACGCTGCATCGCCTGCCGTGTCTGCGAGCGGCAATGCGCGAATTGCGTACACTCATATGATGAGGAATCGGGTCTGATGCTCAGCGACGAATCGCAATGCGTGGATTGCCACCGCTGCGTATCGCTTTGCCCCACCCGGGCGCTGAAGATAGTTAAAAGCGACTGCGCGCTGCGTGAAAACGCCAACTGGACTACCGACGCGATCAATGAGATATACAAGCAGGCGTCAAGCGGCGGAGTGCTGCTCTCGTCCATGGGAAATCCCAAACCGATGCCGGTCTATTGGGACAGGATACTCATAAACGCCTCACAGGTGACCAATCCCTCCATAGACCCGCTTCGCGAGCCAATGGAGACCCGTGTGTTTCTCGGTAAAAAGCCTGACAGGATAAAGCGCGAGGGCGACGAACTGTGCTGTGAGCTGACCCCGCAGCTTGAGCTTTCAATGCCGGTGATGTTTTCCGCGATGAGTTACGGCTCGATAAGCTATAACGCCCACAAGAGCCTCGCCATTGCGGCATCTAAGCTGGGAATCTTATACAACACCGGCGAGGGCGGACTGCACGAGGATTTTTATGCCTATGGAGCAAACACCATTGTACAGGTGGCTTCGGGGCGTTTCGGAGTCCACGAAAAATATCTGGAAGCAGGCGCGGCTGTCGAGATCAAAATGGGCCAGGGAGCGAAGCCAGGCATCGGCGGACATCTTCCGGGCACGAAGATCGGAAGCGACATCTCCCGCACACGCATGATCCCCGAAGGCAGCGACGCCATATCGCCCGCGCCTCATCATGACATCTATTCCATCGAGGACCTCAGGCAGCTGGTTTATTCTATCAAGGAGACCACCGGATACCGCAAGCCGGTTATCGTTAAGGTCGCGGCAGTACACAATATAGCGGCCATAGCCAGCGGAATCGCGCGAAGCGGCGCGGATATCATCGCCATTGACGGCTTCCGCGGCGGAACTGGTGCAGCTCCGACGCGCATACGCGACAATGTGGGTATTCCCATTGAGCTGGCGCTTGCTTCCGTGGATACACGCCTTCGCGAGGAGGGAATCCGAAACAATGTCTCGCTTGTGGTCGGCGGCAGCATACATTCGTCGGCAGATGTTATAAAGGCAATAGCGCTGGGAGCCGACGCCTGTTATATTGCCACGGCGGCGCTTTTAGCGCTCGGCTGCCACCTTTGCCGCACCTGTCAGACGGGCAACTGCAACTGGGGAATCGCTACTCAGCGCCCGGAGCTTGTCAAACGGCTCAACCCCGATATCGGAAGCGAGCGCCTTATTAATCTCATGACCGCGTGGAACCATGAGATTAAAGAGCTGATGGGCGGCATGGGCATAAATTCCATTGAGGCGCTGCGCGGAAACCGCCTGATGCTGCGCGGCGTCGGACTGAACGGAAAGGAGCTGGAGATACTCGGTATCTCCCACGCAGGAGAATGAAAAGAGTATTTGTAGATGAACAGTGGTGTCTGGGCTGCCACCTTTGCGAATATAACTGCGCTTACGCAAATTCCGGCGCCGATAGTATGGTGAAGGCGCTCAAGGACAGACAAATCTTCCCGAGGGTCCGTGTCGAGGATACCGGGAAAATCACCTTCGCGCTCTCCTGCCGGCATTGTTCGGACCCGATTTGCGTAAAGGGCTGTATTTCCGGAGCTTTGTCAAAGGGAACGGACGGCGCCGTGCGTATAGACCGGGATAAATGTGTCGGCTGTTTCACCTGCATTCTCCTTTGCCCTTACGGCGCGGTAATGGCCGGTGAGGGCGGAGCCGCCATAAAATGTGAACTTTGCCTGGAAAACGCCTGCGGCGCGCCGGCATGTGTCGCCGGGTGTCCGAACAGAGCGCTCGTATACGAAGAGAGGGGTTAGGGCATGAAGCAATATGTCATTATCGGAGGAGGCGTCGCCGCGGTCAGCTGCGTTGACGGTATACGAAGCCGGGACCCCGAGGGAAAAATAACAATGATCTGCGGGGAGGGACGCACCGCGTACTGCCGTCCTCTCATTTCCTACTGTTTAAAGGGCAAGTCGGACTTCGGCAAAATAGATTATCGTCCGGAATCTTATTACATACAAAATCGCTGTAAGCTTGTCTATCAAAAAGCCGTAAAAATAGACCCTATAAAGCAAACCGTTACACTTGAAGACGGGGAAGCGCTCCCCTACGACGCTCTTTGCGCAGCGACCGGATCCGATCCGATCGTTCCGCCCTTTGAGGGAATCGATACGGTGAGCGCAAAGTACGGCTTTCTGACCGAGGCTGACGCGCGGGCGCTTGACGGTGCGGTAAAACCCGATTCACGCGTGCTGATCATCGGCGCCGGGCTTATCGGTCTTAAATGCGCGGAGGGTCTGTGCGGGCGTGCCCGGTCTGTTACCGTGTGCGATCTGGCTCCGAGAGTACTCTCGAGCATTCTTGACGATACCTGCGCCGGGTTTATGCAAAAAAAGCTTGAGGAGCACGGCGTGACCTTTCTTCTTTCGGACACAGCGGTTCGCTTTGACTCCGATAACGCTATCATGCAAAGCGGCAGGACGGTCTCCTTTGACATTCTTGTTCTGGCTGTCGGCGTGCGCGCCAATGTATCGCTGATAAAAGACATAGGAGGCGAATGCGGCCGCGGTATCATCGTTGACGACGGGATGCGCACTTCGATAGAGAACATCTATGCGGCTGGAGACTGCACGGAAGGGTTTGATGCCTCCTTAGGCGAGCGCCGCGTTATTGCGATTCTCCCTAACGCGAATATGCAGGGCAGGACGGCGGGCGTCAATATGGCCGGGGGCAGCGAGCTGCTTACAAACCTGATGCCGATGAACGCCATAGGATTTTTCGGGCTCCACGCCCTGTCGGCGGGCTCCCCGTCCGGTCAGGCGCATGAGAGGAAAACGGACGCGGGCATAAAAAGGCTGTATATCCGCGACGGATACCTGTCCGGGTTTATCCTCATCGGAGATATAACCGGCGCCGGAATCTATACGGCTATGATACGGGAGAAGACACCGCTGTCTTCGGTTGATAATGAGCTCCTTTTAACCTTGCCTTCACTTGCGGCATTCTCGGAACAAAGACGTAGAAAAGTACTCAGAGAGGTGGTATAATATGTTTACAATCAACGCATCAGACCTGGATTTCAGAAGCCTGAACGAACGCATCCGGGAATCCGGAGAGCCCGTGACCGTTTCCGGCTGTCTCGGACACAGATTTATCGCCGCCGGCCTGAATGATCGGAGCATCGAGCTTGTCGGAACACCAGGCAACGCTTTGGGAGCATATCTCAACGGCGCGAATATAATCGTAAGGGGAAACGCGCAGGACGCCACGGGAGACACCATGAACAGCGGCAGGATCGTTGTCCACGGCAGTATAGGCGATGCCGCCGGATATGCCATGAGAGGCGGCGAGCTGTATGTGCGCGGCAACGCCGGATATCGCGTCGGCATACACATGAAGGAATATGGTCAGACGCGCCCCGTTATCGTTATTGGCGGCCGCTGCGGCAGCTTTTTGGGCGAGTATCAGGCCGGCGGTATTATTGTCGTTTTGGGGCTCAACGTCACCGGCGATATTGTCGGGAACTATCCCTGCACCGGGATGCACGGAGGAAAGATATTCCTTCGGTCCGACTGCAAAAACATTCAGTTTCCCGGGAACGTGACCGTAACAAAGGCTTCCGGCGCAGATTTCGAGGAAATAGAGCGGTATGTAAAAGAGTTTTGCTCGCTGTTCGGTGAGGACATGGATACGGTCATGAGTTCACCTTTTACGAAAATCGTACCTGACAGCAAAAACCCTTACAAGCAGATGTATGTAGCTAATTAGAAAGCGGGTTTGTCATGAAGTATTCGAAGCAAGAGGTCATGCAGTTTGTCTGTGAGGAAGACGTCAAGTTTATCCGTCTGGCATTCTGTGATATTTTCGGGCGTCAGAAAAATATCTCAATCCAGCCCGGCGAGCTGGAACGCGCATTTGATACCGGCATTGCCTTTGACGCCTCGTCTATCGCCGGCTTCGGAGATGAATTGCACTCGGACTTGTTTTTGCATCCGGAGCCGTCAACGCTTGTGGTTCTTCCGTGGAGACCGGAACACGGACGGGTCGTGCGCATGTTCTGCGACATCACATGGCCCGACGGCACTCCCTTTGACGGCGACTCGAGACAGCTTTTGAAAAACGCCATAGCCGACGCGGAAAAGGCCGGATGCTCCTTCCGCTTCGGCGCTGAGCTGGAGTTTTACCTGTTTGAGCTGGACGAACGCGGCAAGCCCACTAAAATACCCTGCGACGAGGCCGGTTACATGGATATCGCGCCGGACGACAGGGGCGAAAATATCCGCCGCGAGATCTGCCTGACACTCGAACAGATGGGTATCACGCCCGAGAGCTCCCATCATGAGGGGGGACCGGGACAAAACGAGATTGACTTTCGCTACTCGGACCCGCTTACGGCCGCCGACAATGCCGTGACCTTTTGCGCGGTGGTCAAAACGATCGCAAGCAGAAACGGAATTGCCGCTGACTTTTCGCCGAAGCCGCTCGAGGACCGTCCCGGCAACGGTATGCATGTCAATTTTTCCGTTAAGGGTTCAGATGACCGCAGCATTATGCCTTCCGCTATTGCCGGCGTTCTTGAAAACGCCGCGGACATGACTGTGTTTCTCAACACGACCGAAAAATCCTATGAGCGGCTCGGCCAGGATAAAGCGCCGCGCTATATCTCATGGTCCGCTGAAAACCGCTCGCAGCTCATTCGCATTCCGGCTGCCTTCGGCGACAGTAAGCGCGCGGAGCTCAGGTCCCCGGACCCCTGCGCAAACCCCTATATCGTTTATACGCTTATGATATACGCCGGTCTGGACGGTATCAGCAAGCAGCTGGAGCTCCCCCCTGCCGTTGACATCAACCTGTTCACAACAGAACCGGAGATTTTGAGCAGTCTTCGCCGACTCCCCGCGTCACTGGAGCAGGCACAGGCCGCGGCGCGTGAGAGCAGTTTTATCCGCACGCACCTGCCGGAGCGAATTGTTTCCGCGTATACAAAATAAACGTGCAGCACATCGGCACTTGAAGGGAACGAAAAAGGAATGCCACTCAGGGAGCACGTTTACAGCGTTATGATTGTTTCAGCCTCCGAGAAACTTAACAGTTCCCTGCGCTCGCTCCTGACAAGTCCGGATTTCGACCCGGTCTGCATTTCGGGGAGCGTCAGCGAGGCGCAGCGCACTCTTAAGGAACGGAGCTTTGATATTATTCTGATAAACACTCCGCTGCCGGACGATTTCGGCATGCGGTTTGCCATCGATGTCAGCCGTGGTCAGTCAAGCGTTGCCGCCCTTATCGTTAAAAACGAAATCTACAACGAGATTTACTCAAAGGTAGTGGATCACGGTGTTTTCATCATACGCAAGCCTATCTCCGCGATGCTTATCCAGCAGGCACTGGACTGGATGCGCGCGGCCCGGGAGCGTATGCGTCAGCTTGAAAAGAAAACCGTATCTCTGGAAGATAAAATGGCCGAAATTCGCATCGTGAACCATGCGAAATGGGCGCTTATCGAGTCACTGAAAATGACGGAAGCGGACGCACACAGATTTATTGAAAAGCAAGCGATGGATCGCTGCGTTACAAGACGTGAGATAGCCGAAAACATTCTACGAACATATACATGAAAGCAAGACCGACAGCTTGTTCGGCCATTAAGTTTGTTTAAGGCAAAACGTGAAAACATAAGCGTTCCGGCAGTCAAAGAAGTTGACCGACGGAGCGTTTATGTATATGCTGAATGATCCTCCGGATCCGACAGTATTCGTGTTTTCGGCTGCTCATTGGTGCCGCTCCTGCCCCTACGGACAAGATATCGGGCGGACTTGTTTTCCCTGTCCGCCCAATCTGCTCACAGCGCCTGATCCAGATCGTAAATCAAATCGTCGATATGCTCGGTACCTATTGAGAGGCGAATTGTATTCGGCTTAATTCCCGACGCGAGCAGTTCCTTTTCGTTCATCTGCGAATGCGTTGTGCTGGCCGGGTGGATCACCAGAGACTTGACGTCGGCGACATTGGCAAGAAGAGAAAAAATCTTCAGCCTGTCTATAAACGCCTTTGCTTCATCCGAGCCGCCCTTGATTTCAAATGTAAAGATGGAACCGCCGCCGTTAGGAAAATATTTCTCATACAGCTCATGGT
>JAAYBW010000064.1 GCA_012729975.1 Clostridiales bacterium | reverse complement strand
TTTTTGTTGTATTCTATACTCGGAATCCGTGCTTTTCAAGTCCCGTGATTTTTGATGGTGTATATCAGAAGCCATGTCCCGGTAATCATCGGCAATAAACCGAAGCCGTTTATCGCCGACAAGATTGCCGCGGACAACAATATGAGAGAGGTTATATATGAAGAGACTTGTATTACTCTCCTTGAAACACACGGTCCGAAACGATTGGATATTAATGAATCGAGGATAATCCCTCCGTCAAGCGGAGCGCATGGCATTAGGTTTATCACAGACAGGCACAGGCTTATGCCGGCTGCCATCTCCCCTCCATTGAAACGAGAGGCGGCAGCCGCGAATAAGAGCCCCGCTGCGGGTCCCGCGCCGGCGACTGCAGCTTCATATAAATAGCTGTTTTGACTCATAGCGCGTTTAATACTGATGCCGGTGAATCCGAGTGTGATGCTCTCTATTTGCCCTCCTGTTATGAAAATAGCCGCGATATGCCCTGCTTCATGAACGGCGCACGCAGCCAGAAGGCATACCAGCAAGCGCTCTCTCCCTAAAAATATCAGCAATGAAAGCAATAAAGCGAAACCGCTGCCGATTTGTAGCTTAAATCTTGAAATCACTCGTCTTCAAAGCCCTTTTCGGTCTGCTTCCCTTCTTTAATAACTGTTTCCGGTAAACTTCCGTCATTATTGCGTTTGTTTTCATTTCTATCCGACAGAAAAGAAAAAACACTTCCGGCCTTTTCCCTGGCAAACGACCCGACGCTGCGGAAGACCGCTTCAAAGTCCGTGTCTCCGTCAATTATCGGAACTATGACCTTCCCCGCTTTAGCCGCCAGCGCGGGTGACAGCAGTCGGAATAACGCACTGAAGATCAGTATTCCCAGACTGATAACAAGCCTTATTTCCCTTTTACTCTTCTTTTCTTTCTTACTTTTTGCAGCTGTAGTTCTCATGCGTCATCACTCCCCGGCCTGTATATCCCGCATGGGATTTTATTGAACAAAACCGATAAATATGCTATATTCTTTTCATGCGTCCGGAAAGGAGCCAGATTCATGGATTACAGAAGCGAAGCGTCGGACTTGATAAAGGATTTTTTGGGATATCATGAGGTAATAAAAGACCACTCAAAAAAAACAGTCGATGAATATTTTCTGGACCTTCGTACCTTTTTCCGCTTTCTGAAAATTCAAAGGGGGCTGGTTCCGGAAGAGACCGATTTTGCGGATATATCTGTCAGAGATGTCGATATTGACTTCGTCGGTAAAATTACAAAACAGGAAGTATATGATTACCTGTCCTTCCTTTCGCGGGACAGGATTCGTCAGCAGCGCAGCAGACTGCCCGAGTACGGCTTATCCGCAAACACGAGAGCGAGAAAGCTTGCTACCATTCGTTCCTTATTCAGATACCTTACCGTAAAAACCGGAAAGCTTTCCGAAAACCCGATAGAAGCACTCGATTCACCGAAAATCAGGAGCACTCTTCCAAAGTATCTGACCGTTGAGCAATGTAAAACTCTTCTTTCTTCCGTATCGGGGATAAACAGCACGCGCGATTACTGTATTCTTGTTCTGTTTTTAAACTGCGCTCTGCGTATATCCGAGCTTTGCTCGCTTAATCTGAGCGACATCGGCAGCGACCGCATTCGGGTTCTGGGCAAAGGTAACAAAGAGCGAGTCGTATTTCTTAACGATACCTCGGTATCCGCTTTAAACGCCTATCTTCGTAAGCGCGCAATAAAAGCGGATAAAAAGCAGCCCGCACTATTCCTTTCTACCCGCGGAGAGCGGATTTCACGTTCCACGGTTCACAACCTGGTAAAAAAGCACATGCTTAAAGCCGGCCTTGATTCAGATGGTTTCAGCGCGCACAAACTCCGCCATACCGCGGCTACAATGATGCTCGGAAACGGAGTAGACCTTAAAACTCTCCAGGAATTGCTCGGGCACGAACATCTTAACACTACAGAAATTTATACGCATATTGAAAACACCGACCTAAAGATAGCCGCCGACGCTAACCCGCTGGCTCATTTTACGCCGGGAGAAAAGAAATAAGGACTGATAACTCAAATGGTCTTCTCCAGTTTGCTATTCATGTTTATATATCTCCCGATCGTTTTAGCTGTTTACTATATCGTACCGACTAAATGGCGCAATATCTGGCTATTTATTGTCAACCTTGTTTTTTACGGCTGGGGTGAACCCGTCTACGTTCTGCTGATGGTATTCTCCATTTGCATTAACTATTATTTCGGCATGATGGTAGACAGACATCGTGAGAACGATAAAAGAGCAAAAGGCTATCTGGCGGCAAATACGGTTATTAATCTGGCTTTGCTTTTCTTCTTCAAATACTTCGATTTCATCGCCGGAACACTTTCCCGGATACCGTTTTTGTCCTTTATCGGACCGCTGGGTGTAACGCTTCCCATAGGTATTTCCTTTTATACCTTTCAGACAATGTCATATCCTATAGACGTATACCGCGGTGATGCCGCGGTACAGAAGAATTTCATCAGCTTCGGAACTTTCGTAGCTCTTTTCCCGCAGTTGATAGCGGGCCCCATAGTGAGATATAAAGATATATCGGATCAGCTTTCCTTTCGTTCAAACAGCGTTGAGCAGTTTGCCTCGGGTGTTCGCCGTTTTTCGGTCGGCCTTGCGAAAAAAGTACTCCTTGCAAACAACATCGGTTTACTATGGGACGCGTGCGCCGCTACGCCGGTCCCGGAGCTTTCTGTCGCGGGCGCCTGGCTCGGAATAATCGCCTTCAGCTTTCAGATATACTTCGATTTTTCCGGTTATTCCGATATGGCAATCGGTTTAGGACGGATGATTGGGTTTGAATTTCTCGAAAACTTTAACTACCCATACATTTCCCGCTCTGTAACCGAGTTCTGGAGGCGCTGGCATATTTCACTTAGCACTTGGTTTCGCGATTACGTTTATATCCCCTTGGGCGGCAATCGGAAGGGCAAGGCCCGGCAACTGTTAAATATACTGATTGTATGGGGTTTAACAGGCATCTGGCACGGTGCGTCCTGGAACTTTTTGCTCTGGGGTTTGTACTACGCGCTGTTTCTGACGGCTGAAAAGCTCTTTTTGCTTAAGGGCCTTGAGCGGTCTTCCGCTTTGTCCCGCATATACACTCTATTCGTCGTCGCATTCGGATGGGCGCTGTTTTCCGTTAATGACACGGCCTCCGGGTTTGCATATATCGGCGCTATGTTCGGTAAAGGCACAGCGGGATTTATCGGTCAACAGACGCTGTACTGGCTGAGAAACTACGCAATTTCACTGATTATCCTAACGGTATCATGTACGCCACTCGGTGCGCGCATAATAAAAAAGCTTCCCGAAAAAGTTACTGCCGTTCTGGTTCCGGTTCTGATTTTTTTATCACTTTTCATATCAACGGCATATCTTGTTGACAGCACATACAACCCGTTTTTATATTTCAGATTTTAGGAGGGATAAAAATGACCGGAAAATGCTCCTCGCTTACTCAGCTGTTCATACTCTGCATCTTTTTGGCCTCCCTATTTATCCTTCATATTGCTTTGCCGGACAAAGCGTTCTCCGAGCAGGAAAACCGGTATCTGGCAGAACCTCCGAAGTTCAGCTTTAACGCTCTTTTTTCCGGCAAATTCATATCGGGTTTTGAAGACTATGTCACCGAACAGTTCCCGGGCCGCGACTACTGGATATCAATGAAATCACGAACCGAACGGCTGCTGCTTAAAACCGAGAATAATGACGTTTTCTTCTGTTCCGACGACACACTGATATCACGATTTGAGCAGCCGGACCCCGCTATTATAAAAACCAATACCGATGCAATAAATAAACTGTGTGAAAACTCTCCGGGGCCCGTATATTTCGCTTTAATACCGGGTGCTGTGAGCATATGGGAAGAAAAACTGCCCCCGAAAGCCGTCACTTATGATCAGCATGAGCTGATTGACAGGATTTACTCAGGTTTAAATACTATTAACGCGGATATCTACTCTGTACTTGAAGACCACGATGACGAGTATATCTATTACAGAACGGATCATCACTGGACCTCCTTGGGCGCTTATTACGGTTTTACCGGCCTTGCTGATGCTGTGGGCTTTTCCGCGCTTCCTCTTTCGGAATTCAATCCTCAGGTCGTTTCTCATGATTTCTACGGCACTGTATATTCTTCTTCCGGTGTACGCTGGGTGAAGCCCGACTCAATCGAAATGTATGTACCGGAGCCCGATGGTCTTGTGATTAATAATTACCCCGACGGCACAGAAACAAACGGGATGCTGTATGATTACTCAAAGCTTGATGTTAAGGACAAATATGCCTTCTTCCTCGGCGGCAATACTCCGATGCTGAAAATATACACGGGCAGTAAGGGCCCGGTTCTTTTGGTGCTTCGCGACTCATATTTTGACTGTTTACTACCATTTCTCCTGCCTCACTTTTCTCAAATCCATGTTATAGATCTTCGATATTATCGTCTTAGTATCTCCGAGTATATTGCCGAAAACCGCATAGACGAGGTGCTCGCCATATACAGCGTCGATAATTTTACTTCCGATGCATATATCTTCATGGCAGGGCGCTGACTTTTTTGCACATGCCTGAATTATGAGTAAGGCGCATTAGGGAAAGACGATACTTTTTGCAGGGCGAAAACAGCGGTTGATGTCCGACAAGATCTCCGTCGCGACGGTTTAAAACAAAGGATAACCCGCTTCCTAAGCTTATTAAGCGCGGGGACGGGTTATTATTTACCGTCGCTGCGGGCGCTGTTTTTGCGAAAAATTTTTCCTGCGGACGCGGACGCACACGCATTATGCGCACCCACACACGCGGGCACAATGTGCGCACGATACACCCGCATGATGTACCCGCACATTACACCCGTGATGTGTAAGCGCGAGAGGGCGGCCAAACGACGGCAGGCGGACAATGTCCGCACCGACGAGTGCGGGGAATTTTATAACTGTCATGATCAAGTCTCCTTCCCGGCGTTTTTTGGGTACGCTCTGCGGGAAGCTCCGCTTCGGAGCTTCTTTTTTGCTTTTTATGCGATTATTTAATATCTTCATGAAGATGCAAACGTTTACAGAATAGATGATAGTACAAATGTTCTATATTGTCAAGCGCTAAATTGGAAATAATTCGACTGCGCCTCGGAATTGGGATAGTACCGCAAAAAGTCGGCCGACCCGTAAAAGGCCGGCCGACTTTTTGATTTTAACCGTTAATATCAATAATCAAGTATGTCTCCGAGAGGTGAATCGTAGATATCATCCATAAAGTCTTCAAGCGCATCCTCATCGAAATACTTTTTACTGCCGTCAGAAAGTTTTACATACTTAGGCGAAGAGAGACTTCCGGAGGACTTATCGTGTTTTATTCCGAATTCAATTTCCATATCTTCGCCGTAAGGGCCGGATTCTTCGGCAGCGATTGTTATAGAAGACGAAAAGCTGCCGTTTATATCGCCGCTCAATGTATGTGTGAAATCGATATATACACCGTCCATATCAAATTCAATCGTATCGGTTATCTTACCGCTTTTAACGGTATGATCCATTTCCAAAGTATATGTATAGTCATCATAACCATCGTAATACGCAATATCCCAAATATCAGTGCATTTGTTTTTGCTGCCTGACCATGTGCTGACAATTTCAAGCGACGCTTCTTCGTCACCGTTATAAAGAGCGGCGAAGTAGAATTCACGTACGGTTTCACCTTTTTCTTTTTCAATAAGATATTCAGCCGTTATGTCTTCTCCTTTGCTGCCGTCTATCCCTTCAATGTCAAGAGTCATTCCTACGACCGTTTTCCTGTCGAAGTAGATAATGAACTCCAGATTGTTCCAGAGAACTTCATCCTCAAGAGACTCCACGGCTTCATCGAATTCATCATCCAGATCGATATCTTCATAGTAGCTGTCTGAAATTGAAATTGCGTTTAAGTAACTCTCTGCGTATCCCATCAACAAATTGCTGTCTTGTATTCCGCGCAGGAGGCTTATCATAAACTCCGAACTTTCATCATCGCTTATTTCAAGGATAACCGCAGAGCGCTTTTCGCCGTTTAATTTCAATGAGCCCTTTGATAAACAACCCTTCGGAATGGAATTATACGCAATCTTCCCCAACTCTTCCGATACTTCTTTAACGGTCCCGTTCAAATCCATGAGAATATCGAAGACATCATTTATGAGGGTTTCGAACTCCTCTTTTTCCACAACATCATTTTTCTCCAATGAAGCGCCTATGTCTGATAGGAGAACGCCGTAGCTGCCTATATCGGGAATTGTTACGATCGCCTTGTCCTTATCAAAATACAAAGCAGTGTTCTCAAGTTCAAACGCGTCTGTATCAAAATAAAGATCAATTCTGCTTTTCTCGCCTTTTTTTGCCGTTGAAAGCTCCGCGTTTATTTCTCCTGTGTATGGAATAAGCGCGTCCAAAGTAAGATCGTTTTTCCCGTCGTCAAACAGAGCCGCTGTCTCGCCGGTCAGGTTTTTAATCATACTCAGGACAGTGTATTCGTCTCCTGTGTCTAAAAGCTGCTTTAACCCCTTTGAGAATTTAACCGGAGCGCTGTTTGCCAGTGCGCTCAATACAATAACGATTGCTAATACTACAACGATCGCAGCTGCCGTTATCGGTATCCAAATCTTACGGCGCTTTCCTCCGGTATTTCTCCCGTTGTCGGACACCTGCTCAGGCATATACGCAGCGTCTGCCGGCGTCTGCTGTGGCATATACGCGGTCCCGGCAGGAGCTTGAACCGGCTGCGCCTGGTAAACCAACTGTGCGGCACAATCAGTGCACATAGTACCCTGTCCGTCCGGTATTTGTTTGCCGCAGTTCATACAGAACATAATATTCCTCCCTAATAAGCGCAAATAACGAAGCGCAGGTTATTTGGTGTAATTATATAACAAAAACCGAAAGTGTCAATAAATAGGCGTATTTTAGAAAACATCTGCATACAAGGAGCTGCGCCCGTGCCGGGCGCACTAACAACCGGGGTGCAGCCTGTAAACCCACTGCACCCCGGTTAATTCCAGGAAACATAACACTATTCAAGACTTAATAAATCAATATGGTTCCTATCTGTTAAGCAGCAGACTCTTTCTTCTTCTCTCAACGTTTATATAATCGATAATCAGCGCAACCGCAAGAAGAAAACCGGTTGCAAATACGTTCCAGTAGGACTGTACATTCAAAACTTTCAGCATATTGTCAAATACATTCAGAAGTAAGAGCGCTATAAATGCTCCGACTATATTTCCCGATCCACCGATGAACGAAACACCTCCCAGAATTGCGGCAGATATAACTCTCATATCCGGGGCGGCGGAAATAATGGCAGTCGGGCTGGCCATTTTGATCTGAGCGCTCCACAGCAAACCTCCGATAGCGGCAAGAATGCTGTTATTTATAAACAGTATCAGACGTACTTTATTTAGCTTTATCCCCGAAAGTCTGGCAGCGTTGGGATTTCCTCCGGCCATGTATATAGTTCGACCGAATGTGGTTTTTGACAGAACAAACTGATAGATAATAATCAGAAGCAACGCAAACACGAATGTCGCCGGAAGTATTCCCGCTATGCTTGTATTGCCGATGGTAATAAAGGTAGCACGGCTGATCTGGATATTATTCCCTGTTGTTATAACATTGCACAGGCCCCTGTATACGGAAGCCATTCCTATTGTGGCTATAAACGGAGGGAACTTCAGTTTGTTTACAAGAAATGTGTTTATAAGTCCGAAGCATACCGCCATCGCCAATGTTATAACCAAAGCCAAAGGCCATGCCATGGAGGTGTTTTTGCAGAACCAACCGAAAACCATTGTGCTCAGGGCAGCCTGTCCGGCAACGGAAAGATCAATATTTCCGCCGATCAGAATCATGCTTATTCCGCAAAGCATCAAACACTGAATAACGAGATTATAGAATACGCTCAAAAGGTTTCCGCTGGACATAAAGCCTTTGGTAAAGAGCGCTGAAATCTGTTCTCCGTGTAAGATGCCGCTGCTGAGTATCATAGTTATAATCGTAAGAACAATAAGTACACCCAAAAGAGGCGCTGCTTTATCTCTTAATAAGCGCCTGACAAACGTTTCTTTTCGCATAATATTCCCTCCCCGCTAATAGGCTTTTAGCACTGAACGAGATCGTCTTTGAGCAATGAAATCAAATGCGAGCGCTACCAGCAGAAGGACGCCCGAAAAAACGTTCACCCAGAACGGGTTGACCCCGACAACACCCATTCCGATCTGAAACGTGTTTAGTATCAGCAGACCTATAAACGCTCCTCCCATTCCACCGGCGCCTCCGCCGAAGGAAATACCGCCAAGTATAGCAGCGGTTATACCGGTAAATTGGTTGGTCTGCAGGGCTAACAGCGCGCCCTGTCCCAGTCGGGCGGTATTAAACACACCGGCGATTCCGCCTAAAACAGCGCTGTTAATGAAAAGGATATAAGTTATAGCGGTAGAATTGATGCCGGCAAGGCTTGCGGCAACAGGGTTTCCCCCTATAAGAGTTACTTTCAATCCGAATCTGGATTTTGAAATAATTATCCCGTAAATAATGAAAAACACCAGCATAATTATAATGCCCAACGGTATCGGTCCGATGCTCCCCGCACCTATAAAGCTCAAGGGAGCATTGTTGAAAGCTATGTTGGCTGCCAGTCCCTTATTGCCTATTGAACTGAAAAGGTACATCAGGCCTCGCGCCATTGAAGCCATTGCGAGTGTGCCTATAAATGCCGGGAAACGGAATTTTGTGACAAGCAGCGCGTTGAGTGAACCGAAAGCAGCGCATAACACAAGCCCGATTACTATGCCAAGGTACCAAGGCAGACCCCAGCTCTTTACCGCTGTGGCAAGAACCATTCCGCCGAAAGCGCCGATTGCCGACTGGGCAAGATCTATATTGCCGGATATTAAAAGGCATCCCGCTCCGATAGTAAGAAAAGCAGAAATTACTAAAGAATTCAAAATGTTTTTAAACGTAGAAATCTTAAAAAACCGTCCCCCTTGTATCGCGGACCAAAGGGTAAACATGATTACCATTGCGATAAACAACAGTATAAGCGTAAAAACCTTATGCTTTATCAAGGGTCGTATATGTTTAATGTAAAAGCTGTCTTTTTTCAACTGCACCGCCTCCTATTCGAGCATTGCCAGCGCAAGGACTTTTTCCTCGGTTGCTTCCTGCCGTGTCAAGCAGCCGGTAATATGCCCGTTGTGCATAGTCAAAATGGTATCCGAAAGATTTATAACCTCGGTAAGCTCGCTGGATATAAGCACTACTGCAATACCCTGCTTAGCCAGGTCACAGATTGTCTGGTATATTTCTGCCTTGGTCCCGACATCTATGCCTTTGGTGGGCTCGTCCAAAATCAAAACCTTCGTTTCCATCTTTTCGCTCGTCCACCGGCCGAGTATGACTTTTTGCTGGTTTCCGCCCGAAAGCTCTGAGGAAATCTTTTCGATAGAGGGTGTTTTTATTGAATACTTATCAACCGCTTTTTCCGCAAGCGCACGAATCGCATCCGGGTCTATGAGAAGGCCCTTGCTCACTCGATCGACTACGGGCATGGCGATATTATCTTTTATGGAGCGCTGCATAACAAGGCCCTCTTCTTTACGGTCCTCGGGACAAAGCGCAACGCCCTTATCAATTGCTTCTCTGGGAGACTTGAAGGAGACTTTTTCCCCGTCCAGATAGATTTCTCCTCCGGTGACCGGATCGGCTCCGAAAAGAGCTCGCGCAACTTCCGTGCGTCCGGAACCAATAAGGCCCGCAAGCCCTACGATTTCACCTTTTCTGACCTGAAAACTTATATCATGGACATACGGAGTCTTGAGATTTCTTACATCTAAAACGACATCACCGAAATCGGTATTTCTGCTTAGATTATTATAGGTGTCTCCGATATCTCTGCCGACCATAGCTTTAATAAGCTCTGTTTCATTTGTTTGAGCTGTCTCCAAAGAAGTGACATAATGTCCGTCTTTCAAGACTACTATGCTGTCCGTAATCTGAAATATTTCGGCCAGTCGATGAGAGACGTATATGATAACTTTACCCTCATCCTTAAGCTTTTTTATTATATCAAAGAGAATCTTTATCTCGGTATCGGTCAACGGTGCTGTCGGCTCATCAAACGCGATTATATCGGAGTTGCGCTTGACAGCTTTCATAATCTCAACCATTTGCTGATAAGCAACACTCAGGCGACCTACCAGCTGCACCGGATCAATATCAATATTGAATCTGTCAATAAGCTCTTTTGCATTATTATACAGTTTGCGCTTATCATAAAGACCCAACTTGGTTTTCGGCAGACTTCCAACATAAAGATTTTCCATTACAGACATACTGGGCATTAACTGTCGTTCCTGATAGATAACGCTGATGCCGGCATTAATAGCTGCCTGAGGGTCATGAAAACTAACTGGCTCTCCGTTTAAGAGAATTTCTCCTTCATCGGCTTTCTGATCTCCGCTCAGTATCTTAAGTAAGGTGCTTTTTCCCGCCCCGTTTTCGCCTAACAGCGCGAGGACTCTTCCTCCCTGGGCCGTAAAGCTAATATCGTTGAGGGCGCGCACACCGGGGTATGATTTGCTTATACCCTTAAATTCCAAAGACTTAGCCATTCAATAACATTCTCCTGCCTCTGTGAATTTTAAGAAATAGGACGGCATTTTGGGCCGTCCTATTTCATGCGTCAAGCGAAGTTACGGAGCTTTAAAATCCGCCGGGACATCAATAAACGGGCTGTAGTCATCAACACTTATTCCGTCTTGGCTGTAGTTATAGTAATCTGCCTTGGCGTACATGTCTGTCCACTCGAGGTAGTGCTTGTATGTTTCCGGAGTAAGCCACACGGTAGGAAGTCTGAGCTGAGCATATGAATGTCCCTCACCGCCGTGGTCATTCCACTTTATCCAGCTGGGCCAAATGGTTTCCGGAGTCGCCCAGCCGTTGAGGTAAGCGTAAACAGCGCCGATAATCGGTTCGGCATAAAGGTTCTGTGCGGTGAAAAGAGCGTAACGGAAAGCATCGAACTGACCCTCATCCCACTGAACCTGAAGTCCGGAGCCGCCGAATGTTACGACGCAGGAGTTGTCTGTCAGGCCCTGCTGGTCAATGACCGCCGCGGCAGCCTGCGCAAGGTCGTCTATAAGTCCCATAACCAGCCAGTGCTTATATTCACCGTGGGTAGAGATAATCGGGCTTACCGCATCAATTCCGCCCTGAAGGTTAAGACCTGTCGAGGAGGAGTCAGCAACAAAGAAGTTGTCCGTACTGCCGGTTTCGGCCAACCAGACTTCTTCCGCACCTATTACTCTTTCCTGAAGCGGAGGGGATACGGAATATGCCATGGCTACAAAGCCGATTTCGTTCCAGGGAACATCGGGGAAATTCTCTTTTTTCCACTCGATGAGTTTATAGGTTTGCTGACGACCCGCGTCGTAGTTGTCAAAACCGACATAGGGGTTAATCAGATTTCCGCCTATAGGAAGTCCATCGCCGGTGGCACCGTCTCTCGGAGGAGCCATCTGGGACATCCACTTAACGTCGGGGTATTTGGAAACCAGATCGCGAACAGCGGGAAATACGCTTGCGTCGGGATCGAGAATAAATCCGGTAACGCCCTGATCGATCATGTTCTGAAGATTTGTGAGGAACATGTCGGAGTCGCCGTTGGCGCTCAGGAAGCCCGCCCATTCGCAGTTATAAATAGGAGCCCAGTGCTCGTAGGCTGCAGCGGACTGCTGATAAAGAACTCCGCCATCCGTAGCAAGATAGGCTACTTTATACTTGGGATTTTTAGTATAATCGTAGTCTTTGTCATAGTGAGCGATCTTGTCCAGATTAATGCTGCCGTCCGGATTCGCGTTCGGATACGGCTTTCCGCTGCCGGGAGCGGCCGAACTTGCCGGAGTATTCGTGGCTGCGGGTTCAGCCTTTTTTGCGCAAGCTGTAATTCCGGCTATCATAGTAAGCGCTAACAATAGTGCAAGAATTTTTTTCATTCTGCATTCCCTCCTAATTAGTTAATCAATAACCGATTACCGATGCTATTTTACTTTTATTACTCCTTATTGTCAATAGGATACTTTATTTCGTAATAATTATTTATTATTATTAACTCGAATCGATAATTAATTGTTAGTATCAAAACATCAGGTGTTTATTGGCATAAATAGACGAGAAATGTAGTATATTTTTGAATTAATGAGTTAATTATTACAGTATTCTATTCGGTTATTATTCGAAGAAAGGTTTACATAATTATTTGTCTGTAAACCGTATTGGGTGTTGCACATCATGCTGTGTTAAACTGTTTACATATTGATTATTTATAATTTTTTATCATAGTATTAGTGCGAGCCTTGCTGATTTCAACTGTCAGGTCAATTCGCAATTCGACCGCAAAATCGAATTATATGTACCCGATAACAAAAGTAAAGCGGCTGAATTCCTTTGAATTCAGCCGCTTTACTGGCACGCCTGAAGGGATTCGAACCCCTGACCTACTGGTTCGTAGCCAGTCACTCTATCCATCTGAGCTACAGGCGCTTAGAATCTTTAGCATACTAGCATAGATTCACAAAAAATGCAACCACAAATTTTGTCGCTGTGAGGCTTAAACAAACATCCCTGCCGTTCGCCTTAGACATGAAAAAATAAACACTCCATTATGCGTATAAATTAACATCAGTCTCTGCCGGACTTGAGAAGCTATATGTTCAAAGCAGCGTAGAATCCCTCCCGTACCGCCGACGAGATGTTACCTGCTTTGTTGCTGCAGTCTCCTATAACGTATGTTTCATCGCATATCCCGAAAAATTCTTCAATTACGGATTTTCGAGGACGCACACCCAAAGAAAGTACAACGGTATCATAATCAAAAATTACTTGCTTGCCTTGAGTATCTTCACCGATAAGGCTGCTTTCCGTTATTTCACAAAGTTTTACGCCGCCTATAAAAACGACACCCTCAGCTGAAGCAAGCTTGTGAACGGTTGCTGTGGTCCGATCCTTTTTTTCTATATCAACGATTGGCAACATATCAATAACCGTCACATTATGCCCGGAACGTGCAAGAGACAGAGCCGTTTCACTTCCGGTCAGTCCCGCTCCGACAATCACAACTCTATATCCTGCTTTCGCCGCGCCTGTGTCAATATCTACCGCCAGCACAACATCGCTCCTTTTAGCACCCGGCACATCGGGAAGAATCTGATCGCTTCCGACCGCTATGATAAGCGCATCGGGTTTCTCAGCCTCCACAATCGCACGTGCAGCCTCAACCCCCGTGCGTATCTCAATACACTTATTATTCCGCGTCATACGCACTGACCATTCCGCGTAGCGCCTGACGTCTCCTTTTATTGTGTTCGCGCCCGCTAAAACAAGACTGCCCCCGAGCTGCTCTGATTTTTCGAATATAACCGGACGGTGCCCTCTTTCAGCCAGCCGGCGAGCCGCTTCCATACCTCCGGCACCGCCGCCGACAATAACTACTTTTTTGCTTATCTGCGCTTTTTCAATCTTGTCGAAATGCGGATTTCGTCCGGAAACAGGGTTTACCGAACAGCGAAGCGGCTTCGGACAACCATGAGGATCGTCGCCCGTACACTGGTTGCAGCGTATACACGGCCGTATCTCATT
This sequence comes from Clostridiales bacterium, assembly GCA_012729975.1. GTDB lineage: Bacteria > Bacillota > Clostridia > Oscillospirales > Oscillospiraceae > JAAYBW01. The sequence continues at coordinate 2,861 of JAAYBW010000064.1, read as the reverse complement.
TGCCCTGCCCTGCTTTGCTTTGTTCACATGATCCGGATCTGCTATAAAAGCACGAATCATCGCGACAACATCCGCTTTTCCGGAGGATAATGCGTCTTCGGCAAGTTCCATATTAAAAGATCCGACAGTCGCAACGGGAATTGTCAGCTCCTGTTTAAACCTTTCGGCCAAATGTACGTTTGTTGCCATTGGCATATATGTCGGCTGGATCGTGTAAGACATCGTTTGAGGTACGTACATATTTCCGGCAGATACCTGCACCATATCTATACGGCTCTGCATGGCTTTTGCGAATTCCAGCGCTTCTTCGGTGTGTACTCCTTCCTCGAAAAGCTCGTCACCGCTCATGCGCCATTCAATTGCCATATCATAGCCTATACGCTCCCGGACCGCGTCAACAAGCTCAAATGCGAAGCGGCAGCGGTTAGCGAATGTGGAACAGCCGTATTCGTCGGTTCTTTTATTAAAATAAGGAGAATAAAACTGCGATACCTGATGCCCGTGCCCTCCATGGAGCATAATCATGTCGAAACCACCCTTGCGGCATCTTTCGGCGCAGTCGGCAAAGTCTTTTATTACATCCCGGATCTGGTCACGCGTAAGATCCGCGGGATGCCAGTCAGCACGCAGATTCAGTTCTATTGAAGCCAACGCATTCCAGCGGTGAATGGCGTCTGTAACCTTAACAAGTCCGTGAACAACAAAAGGATCCGCAAGATTTACCACGAAGTGATTCTTGTCGGCGTAATACTGAGTAACCGGACTGTCTCCGATCGTTACGATACCGGCGCCTCCTTTTGCCATAGCTGCGGTAAATGCTGTAAACTCTTCCGTTACGAGGCCTTCCTTAGTGCATAGAAAAGGCTCGGCGGGAGAAACCTCAATCCGGTTTTTCGCAGTAAGCGGCCCTATAGCAATTGGCTTGAATGCGTTTATAAATTCTTTCATATTAAAGCACCCCAGACAGTTTTCTTTTATCATACTACATTACCCTCTCCATCGGAAGTCCCCAGATAAGGAATATCCGGGTGATATTGAAATATAACCCCGGATATTATAAAATTGTAATATCGGATTTCGACTTTAAGTGGAGGGGTATAAACATGAAAGCTCTAGCGATTAACGGAAGCGCTCGGAAAAACGGAAACACGGCGGCACTTCTCAAAAGCGCCCTGGAGGGTTCCGCATCTGTCGGAGCGGAAACCTCTTTAGTGCATCTGTATGACCTCAATTATCGCGGATGTACCGGCTGCGTAGCCTGTAAGCTCCTCGGAGGCAGTTCTTTCGGCTCATGTGCTCAGAGAGACGACCTAACGCAGATCCTTGAACAGGCCAAAAATGCCGATGTGCTTTTTCTCGGTTCCCCAATGTACTTCAATGATGTTACCGGCCAGTTACGCGGCTTTTTTGAACGCTTTCTTTTCCCTGCCATAACATACACCAAAGAAAGAGTAATCCTTTATCCGAAAAGAGTGAGTGTAGGTTTGTGTTTTACCAGCAACGCGCCCGGCAGCTTTTACACCGATTTTTACGAGCGTCTTAAAAACACCTTCACTCATATTATCGGACCGGCTGAGTATGTCGAGGCTTCAGAGACATGGCAGTTTGACGATTATTCGAAATACGCTGCGGATATGTTTGATGTCGAGGCGCGGCTGAAGCGTCATCTGGAGGTTTTCCCAGAAGATTGCAAGAAAGCGTATGAGATGGGACGGCGCCTGGCATCTGCGCAATAAAACGGTATTTACCGAGTATTAAGTACCTTCCGATTCAGCTCTTATATTATATGACCGTGCGCAAGGCGGTACCACGTCTTGCAAATCACACTCACGGCGGTTAACCCGTGTCCGGCACACGAGCATATGCTACGGGACGCATTGCAGAGGCATTGCGTCCCGCAGCATATATTTGCACTTCTTTATGCATTCGGACTTGCGTAACACGCATAGGTTAAAGCATCGGTTTTCGGAGGTGACGCCATGCTATCGGCCTCTGCGCTGCTTCTTCTTAAATATGCTTTCTGGCTGCTTCGTTTGTCCGGTACCGCCGGCTCTTTTCCCCGCCCTCTGACAGCATCGGAAGAGCGCGAATGTCTTCAAAGAAGTGCCGCCGGGGATGTGAGCGCAAGAAACGAACTGATAGAACATAATTTAAGACTCGTTGCGCATATCATTAAAAAATACTATACACAAAGCTGCGATCAGGACGATCTTATTTCGATAGGTACAATAGGTTTGATTAAAGGCATTACTTCTTTTGATCCCGAAAAAGGCGTAAGACTTGCAACTTACGCTTCACGCTGTATAGAAAACGAGATACTTATGTATTTTCGAAGCCTCAGGAAGACATCGGGAGATCTTTCGCTTTCAGATGCCATAGACTCCGACGGAGACGGTAATAATCTGTCGCTTATAGATGTTTTATATGTTGAGGATGATATGCTGGATATTATAAGTCTCCGGGAAAACTGCAGCCGCCTTCGCCTGTGCGCGGATGAGGTTCTTACCCGACGCGAATATGAAATCATCAGCCTGCGCTACGGGCTGGACAGCATGCTGCCGCTTACTCAGCGAGAAGTAGCTCGAATTGTGGGTATTTCGCGCAGTTACGTTTCCCGAATTGAAAAAAAAGCGCTGCAAAAACTACGTGCCGAGCTGGAAAGCGCCGGTCTGTAAATTCTGAAACTCATAAGACGGCTTCCGGTTTGAACCGCCGGTTGCCGTCTTATGTTCCTTTAATGGCCGTTTAGTGCTGCAGCCCCTAATTATTCCCGCGAACTCAGTTCGCTATGACAACCCTTACACAGCCGCCATCATCCGGAGCCCGGTCAAAATATACCGTCAGATTGTCGGAATATGTTC
>JAAYBW010000063.1 GCA_012729975.1 Clostridiales bacterium | reverse complement strand
TGGTGGAGGCGAGGGGAGTTGAACCCCTGTCCGAAAACACTTCCTCGAGACTTTCTCCGGGCGCAGACGGTTATTTCGGAGTCAAGCTCCGTTTTCGTCCCCGGGGGCAAGCCGTCACGCCCGCCGGTTTCGTAGCTTCATCGATGCATGGCGCGCGCAAAGCTTAACGCGCTCACGTTCGCCACTAAGTCACGCCCCAACCCCGCTCGTGGCCCTTCGGGGAGGGACGGGTAGCCTTAAGCGGCTACCGGAAGAGAATTGTTGTTCTCAGTTAATTTTGTTTTGCCCTTTTTGAAAAGGGAAGGCGCCTTTGCCCGCTTATCCCGCACCCGTGCCCCCGTCGAAACCGGTACGCCCCCATGCGGTCTCCCGGGCGGGCGGAGTACCTGCCCGGGGATAAATGTTTGCTGTATTCTATTATAAACAAAAACTTCGAATATGAACAGTGTCAGACCTTTTCCGGCTCGGGATATTCGACGCCGCAGGTATCAACGGTGACTTTTTTAATGCGCTGGGCCGTTTTGGGCCTGTCGTTCATGTCGCGGGGAGTGTTTACTATGCCGTCGACGGTTTCCATACCGGAAGTAACTTTTCCGAACGCGGCGTAGGAACCGTCAAGGTGCGGAGATTTTGTCGTCATTATAAAAAACTGGCTTCCGGCGCTGTCCGGACGCATGGACCGCGCCATTGACAGCACGCCGCGGTCGTGGGCAAGGTTGTTTTTGAAACCGTTTTGCGTGAATTCGCCTTTAATGCAGTAGCCGGGCCCGCCCATGCCGGAGCCCTGAGGACAACCGCCCTGAATCATGAAGCCGGGGATAACCCTATGGAAAATCAGCCCGTCATAGTAGCCGGATTTGATAAGTGAGATGAAATTGTTAACCGTATTCGGCGCGATATCGGGATAAAGCTCCGAGTTTATCAGGCCGCCGTTTTCCATTTCGATTGTTACTGTCGGATTGCTCATTAATTATATGTTCCTCTCTTATGCGTTTTTCTCTTTTATGGATTTAGCCATCTCGCGGACAGCGTCCCGCTCGGCGGCGGCTTCCCTCTTGTCGTGGAGCTTTTTGCCCTTGCACAGACCTAACTCCAGTTTTACTCGCGGACCCTTGAAATATACCGATAAGGGTATAAGCGCCATGCCGTCCTGCCTGATGCGGCCGTAAAGCCGCATTATCTCTCTTTTGTGCATCAGCAGAGGCCGATCGCGCATAGGGTCTTTGTTGAAGATATTGCCCTTATCATATGGGGATATGTGCATTCCGTGGACCAGCAGCACCCCGTCCCTGACAAAGCAGTAGGAGTCTTTGAGATTGACGCGCGACAGCCGTATTGACTTTACCTCGGTGCCGGACAGAGAAATGCCGGCTTCGAAGCGTTCCTCCACGAAATAATCGTGGTAGGCCTTTTTGTTGGTCGCGACGGTCTTTATGCTATCCTTTTCGGCCACGGGTTCGCTCCTCTCCGGGGATTATTCGTTATCTGTTTTATACATGTGGGCAAGAAGGTCGAGCATCTTGCATGAATAGCCCCACTCGTTGTCATACCAGGCGACCAGCTTTACAAAGGAGTCAGTCAGGGCGATGCCGGCGGCAGCGTCGAAAATGCAGGTGCGCGGGTCGTGCAGAAAGTCTGTTGATACCACCGCTTCATCCGTATAGCCGACAACTCCTTTCAGGTAACCTTCGGAAGCGTCCTTGACGGCCTGACATATTTCCGTGTATTTAGCGGGTTTTTTCAGGTTGCAGGTCAGGTCTATAACGGATACGTCCATTGTCGGAACCCGAAACGACATGCCGGTAAGTTTGCCGTTGAGTTCCGGAATCACCTTGCCGACTGCTTTGGCGGCGCCGGTCGTTGAGGGGATGATGTTGCCGATGGCGGATCTGCCGCCCCGCCAGTCTTTTGAAGAGGTGCTGTCGACGGTTTTCTGGGAACCTGTGACGGCATGAACAGTGGTCATAAGGCCGGTTTCGATGCCGAAATTGTCGTTAATTATTTTAGCAAGAGGCGCAAGGCAGTTCGTTGTGCAGGAGGCCGCCGAGACTACATCCATATCTTTATTATAGACATTGTGGTTAACACCGTAAACAAACATCGGCGCGTCGTCCATAGGTGCGGAAACCAGAACCTTTTTGGCGCCGCTTTTAAGGTGTACCGAGGCTTTGGCGATATTCTTGAATTTGCCGGTGCAGTCGAAGATGTATTCCGCTCCGAGATCAGCCCAGGGGATATCCTTCGGATCGTCCCTGTTTACAACGGCTATCCTTTTCCCGTTTACGGTTATGGATGTCTCGTCATACTCGATAGTCCCGCCGAAGCGGCCGTGTACGCTGTCATACTTGAGCATATAGGCCATATAGTCGGGATCCTTATGAGGATTGACGGCAACGAAATCAAACCTGTCGTCATCAATGCCGGCCCGCAGAACAAGGCGGCCGATTCTTCCGAACCCGTTAATACCGATTTTGATGCCCATAATGTCCTCCTGTCTTTTTGGGTGAGTCCGGTCACCGTATTTATCTAAGACTTATTGTAATCTAATTTTTGACTAAATTCAAGCGCGGAGGCAGGCAAAAAAACGGCACGGATATATGCCCGTGACGTTCGCGGCGCAATGAGCGTACCGAACTTCCCGGCAAACCCGGACGGAAGGATTAATCCGGATTAACGCCGGTTGTTTTCGCGCTGCCTTTAAGCTTTTTGTAAAGATCTTCTCCGACGCAGAGTCTGGCGTTTTTACACCAGTCTACGCAGGACTGAATGTCATTATAGGCGACAAAGCCGCACTTATCGCAGGTTACGCTGGTGTCGCAGGAAAACAGCTCTAGCGTATTGCCGCAATCGGGGCACTTCTTTTCCGTGATCGTCGGCGATTTCAGCTTATCCATACCCGGGCACGAATTGAACATATAAACGCCTCCCTTAACTTTATATGCTTATTATCTTACAAAAACGGCAGAATATATGTTGTAATTACAACGGCATCCGACAAATTATCGGGGGTCATAAGGCTTGCGTTAAAAGTCGGGGGAGCCTTTATTAATAAATCGCTTTTTCTAAGTATCTTCGTATGCCAGATCGAGAAGGCTTTTGCCCGAGACGCGGTAGAGCGTCCAATCAGTGAGCGGCTCGGCGCCCAGCGAGAGGTAAAAATCTATTCCCGCCCGGTTCCAGTCAAGGCACTGCCATTCGAATCTCCCGCAGCCGCGCTCTGCGGCGATTCGGGCGAGTTTTTTCATAAGAGCCTTTCCGTACCCCAGGCCGCGGAATTCGGGGATAACGTAAAGATCCTCAAGGTAAATCCCGGCTTTTCCCAGAAAGGTTGAAAAGCTGTGGAAAAACAATGCAAATCCGACTTCTTTACCGTCTGCGACCGCAAATATCACTTCGGCTATCTTTTTGTCAAAGAGCCACTCACGAAGAAGCGCTTCATCGGCCGATACCTTGTCCGAAAGATGTTCAAATTCCGCCAGAGCTTTTATAAAGCGGAGAATCAGCCCCGTATCATCCTCCGCTGCGCTGCGAAAGCGCAGGTTTGTGTCCATAATACTTCCTCCGAAATAAACCGGTATACTTTCCGAAAACGGTGTTAAAAGCTCCCGCACCTCATATTTCAGGATGCGGGAGCCGGACAGCGGTGTTTATTACTTAAAATAAATCTTGTTCTGCTTACGGATTTCGTCCATGATTATGTCGTTGACCCCGGGGTGTATGCTGCCTTCTCCGCCATATGTCAGACAGGGAATAAAGCAGCCGCCCTCGGAGTAATCCCGGCACGCTCTGGCGACCTCCGCGCGAACTACATCCTCGGTCCAGTCCGGGGTATCGACTATTGAGGCATCGATTCCGCCCATCAGCGTAAGCTTATAGCCGGTATCCTTTTTGATCTGCTGGATGTCGTTTGAGGGAAGAATGCCTTCCCAGATGTCGATTCCGACCTCGACCATGTCCGGCGCAATAGGCTGGCAGTAGCAGTCGGCGTGATGCATGGTAATAATGCCGTGTTTCTTCATCAGTCCGTATATTTCCTTATAGGGCTGCTTGAAGAATTCGCGCCAAACGGTCGGGCGCATGAACAGGTTATACTTGGAGCCCCAGTCGTCGTGGAACATGATTACGTCGGGATGCAGATTGTCGATAATCAGCCGGATCTGTGTCTTCTTAAACTCGGTGATATACGCGATAAGCTCATGCATCGCTTCGGGCTCTTCAAGAAGATTGGCCAGTGTGTCTTCAAAGCCCATGAGGAAGTGCAGCGACTCAAAGACGCCGGTGACATTCCACACCATCACGAACTTGTCCTGCGCACGGATCTTTTCGGCGTCGGCCTGAACCTGTGTCCAGTCAAAGGGGATCGCGTCAAGATCCGGGGCTTTAACATATTCGCGCCACCTGGTAACGTCGGGGCATACTTTTGTTTTCTCGTTTACTATCGGCATAGCGCCGGGCTCGTTTTCACCCCAGTAAAGAGTGGTTCCCAGCGGGTTGACCGCGGTCTGACCCGGAGCGACGGGGTTCATAAAGAAAAAAACGGGATCCCAAACCTGCGGAAAAGGCTCCCACTCGTTTACGAAGGCGTCCGGCTTTCCGTTTTTAAGAGTTTCGTAAACATTCTCTTTCAAAGACAACATGGAATTTCCCCCAAAATATAAGTTCAGTCTGACTCAGACGCGATTGTCTGCAATAAGATTTTTTGTTTGTTATCTTATCCTGCGGAGTTAAACTTAAATATATACTAATTCATGTTGCCGCTTTTGTAAATAGCGGCCGCCGAACATACCCGGAATCGGTTTGTTCGCGCGGTTTTCCCCATAGCAAACCGTTGAAAATACGCTCGGTATTGATTGTGACATAAGACCGGGGCACCTCGACTTAAAGGCGAGGCGCCCCGGCTTAATCCGGTGAGTATGTATGTGCTCCGGCCGGTCGGGGATTGCCCCTTCCGGATCGCGGATTATTTTGTAAGGCTGTCAGCGAGCTGCATAGCGCACGCGAGCGCGCGTCCGTAGCTGTTGCCGTTGAGAAGGAGAGGATAGTCGACGGCGTACATGCCGCCCGAGGCATTGCCGACGGCATATAGGCCCGGAATCGGCTCGCTGTCGGGTCCGAGTGCGTTCATGTCCGTGTTTGTAATGGCGCCGCCGAATACATCCAGGAGCATCGGGCCCCATTTTAGAGCGTAATACGGCGGTTTTGTAACGGAGGTAAGAAGCTCCGAGCGTTTGCCGAAATCAACATCGTCGCCTTCGGAGACAATCTCGTTATAACGCGCAACGGTCTCAAGAAGGTTTTCGACGGGAACCTCGATCAGTTCGGCGAGCCCCTCCAGGGTGTCGGCTTTAAACGCATTTCCGTTTTGTATATGTTTTGCAATCGATTCTTCCAGATTCTCGCGTTTAAAACCTTCGCCCACCGTGCTAAGAGGCGCCATTCCCTGGCCGCCGAGTATATCCCAGCGCTCGGCGTACTCGTCGAGATATTTGCTGTCCAATATGGAAAACGCATAGTCGCCGCCCGGCTGCATTAAGCATCTGACGGACTTGGCCTGCATCCAGGTGTCCTCGTTCATGAAACGCTTGCCGAGCTGATTGACATGCAGGAAAAAGCCCTGGAAACCGCTGTACGCCAGCGCGTGCAGAGTAGGTGCCCATTCGGGATTATCGAGTATTGCGCCTGCCCAGTAAAGCATCTTTTGCCCGTCGCCGGTGTTTCCGATACGCGGGAATTTCTTTGAGGCGCGCAGCCCGATCGGGCAGAAGGCCTCTAACATCTCATGGTCCTCTCCGCAGTCACCCGTGGCGACAACAACGGCCTTTCTGCCTTTATAGCGGCGGTATTTGCCGTCGCTGCATTTTGCGATGCAGGCGACCACGCGTCCGCTCGCGTCCTTTTCCAGCTGCTCGGCGGCCGTACTGCGGAAAAGCAACCCGCCGTTTTTAAGGAATTCTTTTTCAAGGATCTCGCAGGCAAGCATGCCGCCGCCGATCTGAGTGTATTCGGTGCAGCTTTGCTTTTTTATGATGTGATGGGTGCCGAGATATTCATTGAACATCGGGCCTTTGTATCCGACATAGACGCTGACATCCGCGCATCCCTCGGCGAGACTGAGCATCCACTCAAAGCCTTCGGCGCTGCGGTTTATGAAAATCCAGAGCTGATCCTCCTGAACACGGCTGCCGCTGACCTTCAGCCAATCGGCGGCCAACTGCTTTTTGTCGATTACGATGCCCTTTTCGGCCATTGCCTTGGTGTTGATTGCCGCGATCTGCCAGCCGATGGCTCTGCGTTTTTCGATTTTATCGATTACTATGCCGCTCAGCCCCTTGAAGCTGCAGCGGGCCGCGGCGGCAAGGCCGCTTATGCCGCCTCCGATGAAGACGACGTCTGCTTCCAGCGTTTCAACGATTTGGCTTTCCGGAACCGGTTCCGGCGGTGTTTCCCATGAGTAGCCGCGCTTTGGCGAAAGATTGCTGTAATACTTCATTTCCAGTTTTTTTGCCATTCTGATTCTCCTTCCGAATTGCCGAACAGATTTTTATACTCCTATGCGCATTATAACACATATTTAGGCAGGCAGCTAGTATGCTATGAAAAGCAGTTAACCGCATTTTCAACTGACCGCGGGCCTTTCCTGATGCGAAAAACGGATAATACAATTTAAATAATAAATATAGTTAAGATACATTGAAAAATAACGATTTTTCTATTATCATTATAACATAGCGCAATATACACAAATCTTAGGAGGTCGTACAATGGGAACATCATGGCATGAATACCTGAAAACCGAAGGTGCGCCACCGGAATGGCCTTATCCGGTTAAATTTGGCGAAGAAACAATAGTGGAAACCGACGTGCTGGTACTGGGCGGCGGCATCGCGGGATGCTGGGCTGCGATTTCCGCTGCGCGTACGGGTGTAAAAGTTGCACTTTTAGAAAAAGGCGACGTAAGACGAAGCGGAGCCGGCGGACCGGGATGCGACCACTGGTGCAACGTTCCCGCAAACCCCCTGTCCAGGGTTGACCCCGACGAGTGGGCGATTGAGGAAATGAATTCTCTTGGCCGCTACAGCAACGGCCTCGGTTACCAGATCCAGTGCAGAGAAGACTATGATACGCTTCTTGAAATGGAACAGATGGGCGGCAAGATCCGCGATACCGACGACGAGTATATCGGAGTCGAGGGCCGCGATGACAAGACTAAGCTTATGGTTTCGCCCCGTTACGGCAAGAAGGCCGGTTACTCGCCTCATTCGGACTGGAGAGATCCGAACTTTAATCCTCCGGAAGAGAGAAACAATGTCGTCCTTCGTATCTGGGGCAGCACGTTTAAACCCGTCCTTAAAAAAGAGTGCCAGCGCCTGGGCGTGAAGATCTTCGACCGTGTAATGGCCACCAGCCTTCTGAACGAAAACGGAAAGCAGGGCAGCCGCATCGTAGGCGCAACGGGACTTAATGTCCGCACCGGCGAGTTCGTGATCGTAAAAGCTAAGGCTGTGATTATTTCGGCAGGCGGCGCGGGTCAGCTTTGGCATATCGATATGGAGCACGGCGGATACTCCACCATGTATTCCCGCAACGAAAGCAGCGACGCTACCGCTATGGCGTGGAGAGCCGGCGCCGCTATCACCAATGTGGAGCGCAGCGCTCCCTATAGAATCGCGTCCGGTCTCAAGCATAAATGGTACACCGGCGGCAATGACGCCAGCTATGAAAACGTTGCCCTTGTCGACGCGGACAACAAAAAGCTCCCCGCTCCCACACAGGGCTGGGAAGACGCCGGCGCAATGTTCTCCAACCAGGCCGACATAATAACGAATATCCGCGCGGGCATTAAGAGCGGTGAGTACAAGCTTCCGTTCTATGGCGATTTCGCGGGCATGAAGCCCGAGGAGAGCAATGCCACATGGAACCTGATGCTGGCGGAAGAGTCCACCACGAGGGTTATGGTCAAGACTATGACGGATGACGGATTCGATATCCACCGAGATCAGATCCTCAATTACACCTTCATCGAATTCCAGCCCTCCCAGCAGTATCGCGACGCGGCGCGCGGCGGCGGCATTATGACCGACTGGAATCTGAAATCCACTGTCGACGGACTTTACGCTGCGGGAACCTCCTTGTTCTCCCCGGGAGACCACAGCTTTGCCGCGTCAACGGGACGTTACGCGGGCCGTAAGGCAGCGGCGTATGCAAAGTCGGTCGAAGCCGGCGAATTGCCCCGCGAGCAGGTCGACAAGGAAAAAGAACGCGTTCTTGCGCCGACCAAGCGGGACAACGGTATAGAGTGGAAAGAACTGCACAACGGCATTTGCCGCGTTATGCAATATTTCGTAAGCGAGTACAAGAACGAAACCATGTTTAATATGGCGCTTGAAGAGTTAAAGCGTATCGAGGAAAACGCGGTGCCCCAGCTGTATGCGCTTGACCCGCACAAGCTTATGCGTTCCATCGAAGACCTCAGCATACTTGAACACGCGAAGATCGTGATAAACGCGATGAAGGAGCGCAGATTCACAAATCCCCAGCTTGGTATCGAGCGCCTTGACTACCCCGAGAACGATGAGGAAGATTCGAAATACTACCTCGCCCTGCATCTTGAGGATGACGAGATCAAGTTCGAAAGAGTACCGATCAGATATTGGGGCAACATGAAAGAGCAGTACGAAGCGCACAACCCGGACTACACAGGCGTGTACAAGTTAGAAAACTGAGATAGGAGGAGCAATAATATGGCAGGCAAATTATACGCAATACCGAATGTGCAGACACCGAGTACGCCGGTAAAGATAAATCCGGAAATATGTATCGGCTGCAACACCTGCGTTCAGGTATGTCAGATAGACGTTTATATTCCCAATCCGAAAAAGGGCGCGCCTCCCATCATCCTTCACCCCGAAGAGTGCTGGTACTGCGGCTGCTGCGTAACCGATTGCCCGACGCCGGGCGCGATCAGATTCAATTATCCGCTCGCCCTTAAGCCGCGCTGGAGGAACAAGGAAACCGGAGAAGTCAGTCAGGTAAAATAATCCTTACATAGCATAAGCGGGCATAAAGAGGGGACTGCAGCAATTATAAACGGCTGCAGCCCCCTCTGATTTATTATTCGCCTAATCCCGGCCTTTTACAGCTGACCGGGCGGCAGCAGGCATTCAGGCCAAAGCTATGAATATTATTCAATGATTGTTATGACATAAATTCCTCAAATTGGTGCTTATATCATTGTATGTACATTCGGAAGTCATAACCGTAAGATAGTCGCCCGGATTTATTCGTGTGTTTCCGCCGGGTACGATATCATTATCTCCCCGGTGTATTCCGACGATTAAAACTCCCTGCGGCCATTCCACTTCACAGATGCATTTTCCCGAGACTGAGCTTCCGAATTCAACAGGAATCTCAATCAACCCTCCGAGCTTATCGTTTTTAACGGCCTCTCCGTTTTTTTTCATGATGCGTTCCAGCAGAGACTCATATATCGGAGTCACCTTTAAAATATCGGAAATAAACAAAGCTATAAACGCACATGCGGCCACAGGCGCTAAATGAACGAGAGACCCTGTCATCTCCGCAGTCAATAATATACTTGTAACCGGAGCTTTTACCGAACCGGCTAAGGCTCCCGCCATTGCGCATATGGCGAAGTCCGCAATGTAGCCTTCCTGAAGAAGTCCGAAACGCACGGCGGCCAATCCCAATAAACTCCCTGACAGCGCGCCTACAGACAGTATAGGCATAAATATCCCCCCGGGGGTGCCGCTGCCAAAGCTTGCACATGTAAACAGGAACTTTATTCCGAGATAGACAAGTAATATAAAAATTCCGCTGTCGGCTGTTTGAGCCAGCTTAACCAAGTTCAGGCCGCCGCCTAAAACCTGCGGCAGAAAAAGCCCGCATGGCAGGGCAATCAGTAATGCGATGCAGGGACGAATAAACCACGGAAGCTTATTATAAGCTGTCTGAAACCCCAATAAAGCCTTATTCAATAAGACGCCTATGATGCCGGAAATAATGCCCAACGGGATAAGCCAGATATAAAGGCTTTTAGGCAGCTGCGGTGTTGCCGCAAAGCTTAAGACCGGTTTAAGTCCGAAAAAATATTTCGAAATCACATCGGCCGTTAAAGCCGCTGTGGTTGCGGTTATAAGGACAATACCCGAAAAGCTTCTGTGTACTTCCTCAAGAGCGAAAACAATACCCGAAAGCGGAGCGTTAAATGCCGCGGACAGGCCCGCAGCCGCGCCTCCGGTTATAAGGTAGTTTTCTTCAAGTTTATTTTTGCTAATTCTCTTTGCCAGTGCTTGCCCACCCGAGGCGCCTATTTGTATCGACGGGCCTTCCCGACCGAGTGAAAGGCCGAAGATTGATGACAATGTACCCGCTATAAACCTTACGGCAAGAACTGTATACCATCTTATTCTCAAACCATAGATAAGCTGGCCTTCAACCTGAGGTATTCCGCTTCCGGCAGCCATTGGTTCTATTTTCGTAAGCCATGCAATAAAAAGTCCGGCAGCGGCGATAATTAAAATCCACGGTAAGATCATAAACGGATGACCTCTCAAAAAAGCATATGTATCCGATGCTGTTTCGGTTCCGTATTCAATGACCAGCCGATACAGGACAACCAATAGTCCCGCAATAATCCCGGATAAAATGCCCTTAAGCGCTATACGCCATTTATTCTCGATTAAGCCGGATAACATTTTATAAACTTTGGAATCGCTTTTTGTTTTCATTGTTTTCACCCATCATTTCAGTCAAAAAATATAATAGCACCTTAACTGAAATAATCCACTGTTTAATGAATATAAAGGGTGTAAAAATTATAATACTTTTCGAACATAAAGCGGGGCTGCAGTAAAGCGATATTACTGCAGCCCCTGTATGGTTTGTTATTCTATTCGCCGGGTTCTCAACCTTTTACCGCTGCCTGGGCGGCGGCAAGACGGGCTACCGGAACCCTGTAGGGCGAGCAGGAGACATAGGATAGTCCGACTCTGTGGCAGAATTCAACGGAAGAAGGATCGCCGCCGTGTTCGCCGCATATTCCGAGCTTTATGTCGGGACGCGTGGCTCTTCCGAGCTCACAGGCCATCTTTATAAGCTTGCCCACGCCGGTCTGATCGATCCTCTGGAAAGGATCGTTTTCAAAAATCTTCTTAGTATAGTACTCCGGCAGGAACTTGGCGGCATCGTCGCGCGAGAAGCCGAAGGTCATCTGAGTGAGATCGTTTGTGCCGAAGGAGAAGAACTCGGCTTCTGTAGCAATCTCGTCGGCGGTCAGCGCGGCGCGCGGTATCTCGATCATAGTGCCGACCTTATAGTGCATGTCGGAACCGGCCTCGGCGATAAGCTTGTCCGCCACCGTGGTTACTATCTTTTTGACGAAAGCGAGCTCTTTTACCTCACAGACGAGCGGTATCATAATTTCCGGCTCGACATTGATGCCTGTTTCGGCGCGCACGTTCAAAGCTGCCTGAATAATCGCGGTTGCCTGCATCTCGGCAATCTCCGGGTATGTGACGGGCAGGCGGCAGCCGCGGTGTCCCATCATCGGGTTAGCCTCGTGCAGGGACTCAACCGTGCTTTTGAGCTCCTCGAAGCTAAGGCCCATTTCGGCAGCCAGAGCCGCTATATCCGCGTCCGCGGTAGGCAAAAATTCGTGAAGCGGCGGATCAAGCAGGCGTATGGTTACCGGGCGGCCTTCCATTGCCTTAAATATGCCCTCGAAGTCGGAGCGCTGCATCGGCAGCAGCTTCGCCAGCGCGGTGCGGCGCTGCGCTTCGGTCTTTGAGACTATCATCTCGCGCACGGCCGGTATTCTCTCTTCCTTAAAGAACATGTGCTCGGTGCGGGTAAGGCCTATTCCCTCCGCGCCGAAACGGACCGCGACTGCGGCGTCCTCGGGCGTGTCGGCGTTTGTGCGTACTTTAAGAGTGCGCAGTTCGTCCGCCCACTGCATGACGGTTCCGAAGTCGCCTGAGACGCTGGCATCTATGGTTTTTATAACGCCGATATAGACGTTGCCGGTGTTGCCGTCTATACTCATAAACTCTCCCTCGTTGACGCGCTTTCCGCCTACGGTGAGATAGTGTTCTTTTTCGTTGATCGTAATGTCGCCGCAGCCCGCTACGCAGCAGGTGCCCATGCCGCGCGCGACAACGGCGGCGTGCGAGGTTCTTCCTCCGCGCGCTGTGAGAATACCCTGGGCCGCGCTCATGCCGGCTATGTCCTCGGGCGAGGTCTCAAGTCTTACGAGGAGAACGGGGCCTTCCTTGCTGTGTTTTACAGCGTCGGCCGCGGTGAAGTATATGGCTCCCGAAGCGGCGCCGGGGGAGGCGTTGAGGCCCGCGGCGACGGGAACGGCCTTGCGGAGAGCGCCCGCTTCGAACTGCGGGTGAAGCAGGCTGTCCACGGCTGAGGGGTCTATTTTCAATACGGCCTCTTCCTTTGTCCAAACGCCGTCCTTGACCATATCAACAGCGATTTTCATGGCTGCCTGAGCGGTCCGTTTTCCGTTTCTGGTCTGGAGCATGAAGAGTTTGCCTTTTTCTATGGTGAACTCCATGTCCTGCATATCTTTGTAATGGCGCTCAAGCCTTTCGGCAATTTCGGTGAACTGCTTATAAGCTTCCGGCATGACCTCGGCGAGCTGATCGATGGTCTGCGGAGTGCGAACGCCCGCGACGACATCCTCGCCCTGCGCGTTCATCAGGAACTCGCCGTAGAGCTTGTTCTCGCCTGTTGCCGGGTCACGTGTAAAGGCGACGCCTGTGCCCGAATCGTCACCGCTGTTGCCGAACACCATCTCCTGTACGTTAACCGCGGTTCCCCAGCTTCCGGGGATGTCGTTCATGCGGCGGTAAATGATGGCACGCTCATTGTTCCAGCTTCTGAAGACGGCTTTTATGGCGCCCATAAGCTGCTCTCTGGGGTTCTGGGGGAAGTCGGCTCCTATTTTGGATTTGTATTCGGCCTTAAACTGTGTCGCGAGCTCTTTGAGATCGTCGGCGTCAAGCTCGGTATCTAAGGTTACGCCCTTTTTAGCCTTCAGTTCGTCTATAAGCTCCTCAAAATACTTTTTGCCGACCTCCATGACTACGTCGCTGTACATCTGGATAAAACGCCTGTAGGAATCCCAGGCGAAACGGGGGTTGCCGGTCATCGCCGCGAAGCTCTCGACGACCTCGTCGTTGAGTCCCAGGTTAAGGATAGTGTCCATCATGCCGGGCATGGAAGCCCTTGCACCGCTGCGTACGGACACCAGAAGAGGATTGTTCTTATCGCCGAACTTCTTTCCGGAAATGGCTTCAAGCTTATCCATGTAGTTATAGATATCCGCCTCGAGAGCGGGATCAATGATCTCTCCGTCGTCGTAATATTTAATGCAGGCTTCGGTTGTGATGGTGAAGCCCTGCGGAACGGGCATTCCGATGTTTGTCATCTCAGCCAGGTTGGCGCCCTTTCCTCCGAGCAGATCGCGCATACCGGCGTTGCCCTCGGTAAACAAATAGATATATTTTTTCCCCATAAATTCGCACCTCATATTTAATTTTATATCATTTATTGAAACAACATAATAGCACAACATAGTATGGCATTCAAGCGATTTCCTGACATTATTGCCAATATCTCCGGCATATTCAAGTATTATATGCCCTGCGCCGCTATTTATCACTTGCCGACGCAGAAGCGTGAAAAGATATTTTCCACAACGTCGCCGCGAAGCGTGTCACCGGTTACCTGGCCGGTGCAGATAAGCGCTTCTTCGATATCCAGCAGCACGGCGTCAGGCGTTACGCCGGATAAAAGAGCGTCTGAAGCGCGCTCAAGTGCCGCGAGCGCCGCGTTTACGGCTGCGGCCTGGCGGGCGTTGGTTATTGCCGCCGTCAGGCCTGCCGCCGGCAGGGGATCGGTAAAAAGCTCCGCAACGGCAGCGTCCAGTTCGGAAAGCCCGTCTCCCGTGAGCGCGCAGACCCGCACCAGCTTTTTCATTCGTTCCGCGTGAGGAGGCGTGTGGCAAGCCGCCGGAAGATCGGACTTATTTACGATAGCTATCTGATAAGGAGCGGCAAGAGCGGCCTCGGCGGCTGCTTCGTCCTCCGGACCCGGCACAGCGGAGCCGTCAAAAACGCAAAGGACAAGCTCTGCGTCGCGAGCGGCGCTTATTGCGCGTGAAACTCCTTCGAGTTCCGTCTCGTCAGACGTTTCGCGAAGACCGGCCGTATCCGAAAGCCGCAGCAATACTCCGCCCAGGATAAGCTTTTCCTCTATTGTATCCCGGGTGGTGCCGGCAAGGGGGGACACGATAGCCCGGTCCCAGCCCAACAGCGCGTTAAGCAGAGAGGATTTGCCTGCGTTCGGGCGCCCTATGATAGCGGCCCGGATGCCGTCCCTGATAATACGACCGCGTTCCGCCGAAGCGGACAGAGCTCTCAGCCCGGCCTTGACGCGGTCTATAACGGCGAGGATATCGGATATTTCCTGCGGCTCGACATCGTCTTCCGGAAAATCAACAAGGGCCGAAAAATGAGAGGGAAGCTGTATGAGGAGAGTGTATATCTCCTTCAGGCGAGCGCTCATTGCCCCCGTAAGCTGAGCCGCGGCGTTTTTCACTGCCGCCTCCGTTTCCGCGTCCACAAGATCTACGATAGCTTCGGCGGCGGTAAGATCCAGCTTTCCGTTTAAGAATGCGCGCTTTGTAAATTCACCGGGCTGAGCCTGCCTTGCGCCGAGCCGAAAAAGAGAACTCAGAAGAGAGCTTACGGCAGCGGGTGAGCCGTGGCAGGAAAATTCCGCGGTGTCCTCACCTGTATAGCTTTTCGGTGCGCGGCAGAAAACAGCCAGACAGGTGTCTATCGCCGAGCCGTCTTCCCGCCTTAAGGTTCCGTACACGCTTTTCGAGTGTTCGCAGGAAGAGGCACTTTTTTTGCCCGCGGGGAAAAAGAGACGGTCGCACATCTCTATGCAGCCCGCGCCGGATACCCGCACGACAGCCAGCGCGCTTTTGGCAGCCGGCGTTGCGGCTGCCGCGATTATATCGGACATACAAAGCCTCCTGACATGTTTCCAGGGAAAAGAGCGGCAGCTGATCGCTGCCGCTCTCTTCCCGCATAAATCCGATTAAGAGCGCGATTTAAGGTATTCGTGACGCTCTTTGGCGTTTTCTTCGGCCTTGGTAAACAGTTCCTCCGCTCTTTCGGGGAAGGAGAGCGTCAGAGAACTGTAGCGCACCTCGCCCATAATGAAATCGCGGTATGAGCCTGTCGGATCCTTTGAGTCGAGAGTAAACGGGTTTTTTCCCTCCGCTGCCAGTGCCGGGTTATAGCGGAAGAGGTTCCAGTAGCCCGCCTGCACTGCGTTTTTGGCCGAGGTCATCGCTTTGCCCATGCCCAGAGTGCTGCCATGGTTAATGCATGGCGCGTAGGCAATTATCAAAGACGGCCCGTTGTAGGCTTCGGCTTCCATCATAGCCTTTATAGTCTGGTTATAATCGGCGCCCATGGAAATCTGGGCGACATAAACATAACCGTAGGTCATAGCCATCTGGGCGAGTTCCTTGTTCTTTATGGATTTTCCGGCAGCTGCGAACTGAGCGACGGCGCCAAGCGGTGTAGCCTTGGAGGACTGGCCGCCGGTGTTTGAATAGACCTCGGTGTCAAAAACAAAGATGTTTATGTTTTCTCCGCTGGCAATGACATGGTCAAGGCCGCCGTAACCGATATCGTAAGCCCAGCCGTCGCCTCCGAAGCACCAGAAGGAGGGCTTAACGACAAGGTCGCTCTGGGAGAGAACTTCTCGCGCCAGTGTGCAGGCTTCGCAGGGGCAGACTTTGCCGTTGGCGATCCACTCGGCTTCCCACTGAGTGCCGGTGAGGTCAACGTCGATTGCCTCTTCGCAGGCGCTCAGGAGGGCTTTGCCGGTGGTTTTGCTGGCTTCGCCGTCATCCATGGCTTCGAGCCAGGCTTCGCCGGCGGCTTTAAGATCCGCGCAGCAGTAGTCTACGGCTACAAGCTTTTTAACCGTGTCGGCAAGCTTGGCCCGGCGCTGCTTAACCGCCTGAAGCATACCGAGACCGAATTCGGCGTTGTCCTCAAACAGTGAATTGTTCCAGGCGGGGCCGTGTCCGTCTTTGTTGGTTGTATAGGGTGTGGAGGGCGCGGCGCCGCCCCAGATGGAGGTGCAGCCCGTGGCGTTTGCTATGGTCATGCGATCGCCGAAAAGCTGGGTAAGAAGCTTGGCGTAGGGGGTTTCGCCGCAGCCGGCGCAGGCGCCGGAGAACTCAAGCAGAGGCTTTTTAAACTGGCTGCCCTTTACGGTAGACGCGGCAAAGGGAACTTCCTTTTCGGTGACGTTCGAGTAAGCGTAATCGAAGTATTTCTGATTCGGAAGCATACTTTCCAGCGGTTTCATAACAAGAGCCTTGTTCTTGGCCGGGCAGACGTTTGCGCAGGAGCCGCAGCCCGCGCAGTCCAGCGGGGAAACAATGATGGAAAAAGACATATCTTCGGCGCCCTTGCCGATCATTTTAACTGTCTTTATTCCCTCGGGCGCCGCACTTACTTCGTCCGCGGTCATGGCATAGGGCCGTATGGCTGCATGCGGGCAAACCAAAGAGCATTGATTGCACTGGATGCAGTTTTCCGGAATCCAGTTCGGCACATTGACAGCTATGCCGCGCTTTTCAAAGGCAGCCGTACCCGGCGGGAGAATTCCGTCGGCTCCGTCGACAAAGGCGGAAACCGGGAGCGTATCTCCGCGCATAAGGTTTGTGGGGATCATTACTTCATCGACATATTTGGCGAGCTTCGGATCGGAAGCCGCTGCGGGAGTGCGGGGAGCGTCCGGCTCGGGATTCTTCCAGGATTCGGGAACCGTAACCTCTTTAACATGGTCAAGGCCGGCGTCAACCGCCGCGAAGTTCATGTTAACGACCTTTTCTCCCTTGTGACCGTAGGTTGCTACGATAGCCTCTTTCATATACCTGACGGCGTCATCGACAGCAAGAACTCCGGAGAGCTTAAAGAAGGCAGACTGAAGTATCGTGTTCGTACGTCCGCCGAGACCAAGGTCCGCGGCAAGGCTTATTGCGTCCACCGTGTAGAACTTAATGTTGTTTGACGCGAGATATTTTTTCGCCGCGGCGGGGATATGTAAAGCAAGCTCGCTCTCGTCCCAGGAGCAGTTGAGCAGGAAGGTGCCGCCCGGCTTAATATCCTGCACGATGTCGAAGCGTTCGATATACGAGGGGGTGTGACAGGCGACAAAGTCGGCCTTGTTGACAAAATAAGACGATTTGATCTTCCCCTTGCCGAAACGCAGGTGGGAAATTGTTACACCGCCGGATTTCTTTGAGTCGTACTGGAAATACGCCTGAACGTTCAGATCGGTGTGATCACCGATGATTTTGATGGAGTTTTTGTTCGCGCCGACGGTTCCGTCAGAGCCGAGACCCCAGAATTTGCATGAGATAATGCCCTTTGAGGTTGTATCCGGTTCCTCCGTTATGGGAAGGGAGAGGTTGGAAACATCATCGGTGATGCCGATTGTGAAGTTGTTCACCGGGTTTTCGGACTGAGCGTTGCGGAAGGCGGAAATGACGGCGCCGGGTGTTGTATCTTTGCTGCCGAGTCCGTAACGTCCGCCGACGACGGGAATATTCAGACCCTTCCTGAAAAGAGCGTTGATAACATCCTGACAAAGCGGCTCGCATACGGCGCCCGGCTCTTTGGTGCGGTCGAGCACGGCAATGCGGCGCACAGTCGCGGGAAGCGCCTGAACAAAGCGGTCGGAGCAGAACGGACGGTAAAGACGGACCTTTATAAGTCCTGTTTTTTCGCCGTGCGCATTAAGCCAGTCAACGCATTCCTCGGCGGTATTCGTAACGGAACCCATGGCGACCAGGACGTATTCCGCGTCGGGCGCGCCGTAGTAGTTAAAGGGTTTATAGTCGGTGCCGATGCGGGCGTTGACTTCGTCCATGCATTTTTCGACAACATCCGGAAGTGCTTCGTAGCGCGGGTTCGAGGCTTCCCGTATCTGAAAGAAAATATCCGGATTCTGGTTGGAACCGCGCAGCACGGGGTGCGTGGGCAGATTGGCTCTGGCCCTGAAGGCGGCGACGGCGTCCATGTCGAGCATATCGCGAAGCTCATCGTAATCCCAGGCTTCAATATTCTGCATCTCGTGGGAGGTGCGGAACCCGTCGAAAAAATGCAGGAAAGGCACGCTGCCTTTGATGCTTGCCAGATGTGCTACCGCGGAAAGGTCCATGACTTCCTGCGGATTGGACGAGGCAAGCTCGGCAAAGCCGGTGGCGCGGCAGGCCATAACGTCGCTCTGATCGCCGAATATAGAAAGCGCGTGTGTCGCCAGAGCGCGTGCGGAGCAATGAATTACGCCGGGCAGCATTTCGCCCGCGATCTTATACATGTTAGGAATCATCAGCAGCAAACCCTGCGAAGCCGTGAAGGTGGTTGTAAGCGCGCCGGTTACGAGGCTGCCGTGCACCGCGCCCGCGGCGCCTCCCTCCGACTGCATTTCTATAACGCTGACAGTCTGATCAAATACGTTTTTACGGCCTTCGGCAGACCACTGGTCGACAAGTTCGGCCATGGCCGATGAGGGCGTGATGGGATATATGGCCGCGACCTCGGTGAAGGCGTAGGCGACGTGCGCGGCAGCGGTATTACCATCCATGGTTTTAAGTTTCCTGGACATTGAGGTTAACCTCCGATTGCATAAATTAAGCGCGATGAATTCTTATTTGTAAGACATTCTATCACGCGGGAGAAGATAAGTAAACTACAAATAACGGAGCGCAAAGGCTTGTTTTTTGTGCATTTCATATACATGACCCGGTATACCGAAGCCTGGGTAGGTAAAATAAGGAAACATGTGATTTTGCAAGGAGACATATATGATATTGCGAAATATGACGATTAACGACTGAACTGACGTTATCCGGCGGCGGGTAAATACTGCGGGCAGAGGCAGCGGATATGCTTCGGATATAAGTAAAAGGGCCGACAGATACCTCGGACGGAATCCCCGCGCCTTTTTTGCCGCGCGGAAAGCCCGGCGATCCGCGGCGTCATTTTGCGCGTGCGGGGCGGAAGCGGGAACCGCATTAAAAAAACAGCCGTTTCGCCGGAGGAGCGCGCGGATGATTCAGGAACCGCGCCGCTGCGTGCGGCGTTTTGTAAGGACATTTGATCACTTACAGTCAGTATTGTGTAAAATACCTGTTTTTAGCTGAAAAAGGTGATATAATGTCGCCTGAGTAATTCGGCATTGTCCGCAATCCCGGGGGAATATAACTAAAAGGTATACTCCCCGGGACGGCTATGTCGGCAGGTTCCCGATACGGGGAACTCGCGGTGGAAGGAGGCTCGACATGGTTACGAATATTCGCTCCCTTGGCCTGAACGGGATACACGGTTATGAAGTTTCCGTGGAGTGCTTTTTATCGAGGGGGCTGCCGTCTTTTGATATAGTCGGCTTGCCGGACGCAGCCGTTAAGGAAGCCCGGGAGCGGGTGCGCGCCGTCATAAAATCCTGCGGATTTACTTTTCCGGTTTCGCGTATCACCGTTAATCTTGCCCCGGCAGACAGAAAGAAGGCCGGCACGGTTTATGATCTGCCCGTTATGCTCGGAATTCTCACCGCTGCCGAGGTTATTGATAACCTGCCGGAGGACGCTGCCTTCATAGGAGAGCTGTCTTTATCCGGTGAGCTCAGGCCTGTTCGCGGGTCCTTGTCGATGGCACTTGCCGCGGTTCGTTCCGGTATTAAGAAAATTTTCCTGCCGGCGAAAAACGCCGCCGAAGCCTCGTATGCGGAAGAGGCTGAAATTTATCCGGCAGGGCATGTAATGGATGTCATACGCCATTTGCGCGGCGAGGCGTTAATAGAGTCCGAAAGGCCGCGCCCTTACGCTCCGCGCAGGGAAGGACTGCCGGATTTTTCAGAGGTGAAAGGGCAGGAAAACGCCAAACGCGCACTTGAAGTCGCCGCGGCGGGAGGCCATAATATACTCATGACAGGCCCCCCGGGATCCGGTAAAAGCATGCTCGCTTCTCGGCTGCCCTCGATTTTTCCCGATATGACCCGGGAGGAAGCCATGGAAACTACCGAGATACACAGTATTGCCGGTATGACCGGTGAAGAATCGCCGGTGGTTTTCTCCCGTCCGTTCAGGGCCCCGCACCATACCGTATCGCCCATGGGACTTGCCGGGGGAGGGAGCAGCCCGAGGCCCGGCGAAATATCATTGGCGCATAACGGCGTGCTGTTTCTCGACGAGCTCCCCGAGTTTTCCCGCTCAGCCCTGGAGATACTGCGGCAGCCGATGGAAACGGGTGAAGCAAGCATATCACGTGCCTCGGGCAGCGTTACATATCCCGCGCGTTTTATGCTGGTAGCCGCGATGAATCCATGCCGCTGCGGCTGGCACGGGCATCCCTCCGGAAGATGCAGATGCGCGGAGACGGAGGTTCGCAGATACCGCAGCCGCATCTCGGGGCCCTTGCTGGACAGGATAGACATGTTTGTTAACGTGCGCTCACTGGAATTTTCGGAGCTTTCCGCGCGCTCGTCGGCAGAGCCGTCTTCGGCCGTGAGGGATAGAGTTAACAAGGCGCGGGAAAGGCAGCGGGAGCGCGCCGGGAGCGGAGCGTCACAGTTAAACTCGCGCATGGGGCAAAAGGAAATGAACGAATTCTGCCGTCTTGACGAGGAGAGCGAACGCCTGCTCGGCGCTGCGTATTTAAAATTGGGACTGACGGCCCGCTCATATGACAAGACACTGCGGGTTGCGCGTACGATAGCCGACCTTGACGGCAGTGAGCGGATACAGACACGGCACATCGCCGAGGCACTGCAGTACAGGATCTCGGATCCGCGTATTGAAGAATATTAAAGACCGGGCGGCAAAACCGAAGGTCTGAAGTAAAGGAGCAAGGTTTATGGAAATTTCCGGCATTGCGGCAATGGCAAAGAAAATTAAGGAGAATATCGAAAAGGTTATCATCGGAAGAAGCAGCGAGCTGGAGCTTATTGTCTGCGCGCTGATCGCGGGAGGGCATGTGCTGCTCGATGATGTTCCCGGCACGGGAAAGACGGTAACGGCGAAAGCGCTTGCCCGTTCGGTGGATTGCCGCTTTTCGCGCATACAGTTCACGCCTGACCTTCTGCCGTCCGATGTGACCGGAATGAGCGTTTTTAACCAAAAGGAGTTCTGCTTTGAATTCCGCGAGGGTCCCGCATTCACAAATGTGCTCCTGGCCGACGAGATAAACCGGGCTACGCCCCGCACGCAGTCTGCTCTTCTGGAATGCATGGAGGAAAGACAGATAACGACGGACGGTGTTACAAGAAAGCTGGCGGAGCCGTTTTTTGTTATAGCTACGCAGAATCCGGTTGAAACTTCAGGTACCTTCCCCCTTCCCGAGGCACAGCTCGACCGCTTCCTTATGCGTATAAAGCAGGGATACCCGGACACCGAGGGTGAGCTGGCGATACTCGACAGATTCATAAATGACGACCCGCTTGCCTCGATTGAACCGGTTGCGTCGGCCGCGGATATAGTTGACGCGCAGCGCAGCTATCAGAGCGTTTTGGTGTCCGAGCCGGTACGAAGATATATTGTGGCGCTTACCGAAGCGACCAGAGTACTTACAGACGTGACGCTGGGCGTATCGCCCAGAGGTATGCTGTGGCTGATGCGGGCGTCTCAGGCGCTCGCCGCTGTGTCCGGAAGGGATTATGTTCTGCCGGACGACGTTAAAAAGCTGGCCGTACCGGTTTTCGCGCACAGGCTTGTTTCCAGAAGCGGATACGGAGGGGCAGCCCGAACGGAAGCGATTATTGCCGAAGTGGTCAGAAACCTGCCCGTGCCGACGGAGGACCCGGACGCCGAAAGAATCGATCCGAAGGCTTAAAGCGCCGGAAATTTCTCATAAAAAGGGGGCGGTGCTTTGACGGCGTTCTGGATAATAATAATTGTCGCGTTTTTCTGCCTGCTTCAGATCGCATATTACCACCGGCGCGGCTTGCGTCGGGTCTCATATACGCGCAGCTTTTCCCGCGGCAGGGTTTTCGAGGGCGAGGAAGCGGAACTTGTGGAGGTGCTTGTCAACGACAAGCTCATTCCCGTGCCCTGGGTTCGAGTCGAGTCCCGCATATCGGCGAATCTTCGCTTTGCGGCGCAGGAAAACCTCAATGTCGAAATGGACCAGTTCCATAAAAGTGTATTCTTTCTGGGCTCTTACAGCCGCATTACCAGAACACATAAAATAGAATGCCGAAAACGCGGTTATTATGACTGCGGTTCGGTACATATGGTTGCCGGTGACCTGCTTGGTATTTCCTCATGCCGCCGGGATGTCAGATGCGACGCCGCTTTATATGTCTATCCGCGGGTTCTTAAACCCGAAGATCTGCCTGAAAACGCACTCAAATGGCAGGGAGACATAGCCGTCAGGCGCTGGATAGCGCCCGATCCGATACTTGTCAACGGTATACGTGAATACAGAACAGGGGACAACATGCGCGATATCCACTGGGGCGCGACGGCGCGCACCGGCCAGATGCAGGTAAAGACGAGAGATTATACGGTCTCGCCGCGCGTAATGCTCATTTTTAACTCTCAGATATCGGACAATCTCTTCGGAGGCATGGCGCCAGAGGATGCGGATTTTCTGGAGAGGGGAATATCGACCTGCGCCGCGCTCGCGGCGTGGTGCGTTGACGCGGGCATTGACGTCGGCTTTACGACTAACGGTGAAAACAGACTCAATGAAAGCGGTGACGTGTTTATTGAGCCGCGCACGGGCGAAAGTCAGCTGGAAGCCATCCTCGAAATGCTGGCCCTGCTGAAAATTAAGATGCGGGTCGGAATACAGCGTGTGCTTGACACCTGTCTGGCTTCCGGCATGACCGGCATGGACGTGCTGCTGGTCTCGGCATACTGGAGCGACACGCTCGGCAAGCGGGCAGAGCAGCTTCGCGCGGCGGGCAACTCCGTTACCTATATTCCGCTCAAAGGGGGGAGCCGGGTATGAAAGCCGAAAGGATTTTCATGGTTGCCGTGAACCTTCTGCTCGCGGCGATATTTGCCGCGGCGATACTTATATTCGTTGAGCAGGCCGGAAACCGCACATGGGAATGGTACTCCTGCGTTAAACGGTCGTGGCCGGTCTTGATCTGCTTTGCCGCGGGCCTTGTCGGCAGACGAATAAAATCTCTGAGGACAGCGCTTTTTCCGATTGCGCTTGCCGCGGCGGGCGCCCTGATATGGCTGCTTTTTCCCTGGAGGGATGTCGGCCATTCGGTTTATATCGGCTTTGCCGTGATTGTCGGCGCGGTGCTGTACTTAATCGGGCTTCGCGGCAGCGAGGCGTACCCGCCGAAGCTCGCGCTGACCGGAGTAGGCCTCTATCTCGCCCTTATCGTATATGCCGTAACGGGAAAGGGCCTTGAGGGGGAAGCTCTCGGAACACTCTCCGTGCTTGCTCTGCTGTCCTTTATAATGACTATGTACAGCCTCAACGCCGCCTCGCTTTATACCGGAGTGCATAACGCGAAGGGCGGAAAGGTGATGAGCGTACCCTCCGGACTTCGCGGAAAAAACCTGCTTTTCCTGACCGCTTTTCTCGCCTGCGCGCTTCTTATCGCCGGCATAGGGCCTTTGCGTGATCTGGTAGCGGCCGGAATCGGAGCGATCAGCGCGGGTATTAAAGCGATTATTCGCTGGATCGCTTCCTCTAAAAAAGAAACGGTCGTCCCGATCGTGACGCCGACCCCGTCACCGGAGCCCGAAGAGATGATGCTGCCGGATATAGAAGGCATAAGTCCGCTGTACGCGACGATTTTTATAGCGGTGCTGGTCGCCTTGTCTGTTATATTAGTCCTGATCATCGCATTAAGCGGCTCGGGCAATAAAAAGCGGGGATCGGGGGGGAAGAAGAAAACCCTGCGCGATTTACTCAGAAAGCTTTTCCGCCAGAAGGAAGTCCTCGAATACGAGGATCGCGTTGAGCGCCTTACGGATCTGCGCGGTCTTCTAAAGCGCCGACGAAAGGAGCTGGCGGACTTTTTCGAACGTATGGGTAAAAGACCGGAGCGCTTCGACGATATGCCGACAAACATTATGCGGCTGCGATTCGCTTACCGGCAGCTGCTTCGCTCTCCGGCCGGGAAAAGAGCGCGGCGCAGCACAACGCCGCTCGAACTGCGGGAAACGCTGGGCGGTTCGGAGACCTTGCGGCGCCTTACCGGAGACTACAGCGCGGCGCGTTATAATCCCGGCAAAGAGCCCGGCGATGAGGAGGCCGAAAACGCGCGGCGCGCGCTTTCGGATATGCGCCGGCGCGGCGCGCGGGGCGGTACCTGATATGGACAAGACGGTAATCGGCTGCGATATCGGGGGAACAAAGATAAGGATAGGCAAATTTGACGGAACCTCGATCTCACGGCTTATTTCATTTAAAATTTCCGATATGTCACCGGAATCCCTGATGTGGGAGCTCGGAGGGTATATACTTCGAAACTGCCCGGAAGGCGTCTGTGCCTTATCGCTCGGCATAGCGGGCACTCTCTCGCGCGACGGCCGCTGTCTGCTGAAAACGCCGAACCTGCCGGCGATGGAGAATGCCCCGCTGGCGGAGATGCTTGAAAATTCGCTCGGAGTACCGGTTTTCCTTGATAATGACATAAATGTGCTGCTGCGGGCAGACGCGCATTTACTGGGCTTGCCGAAACGCGGGCTGCTTCTTGGCGTTTATGTAGGCACAGGGCTCGGCGGAGCTGTTTTTCTGGACGGTGCGCCGCTTCCTGGCAAAAACGGCATAAGCGAGATAGGTCATATGCCGATAGCCGGAAGAAGAGACCTGTGCACCTGCGGCAACCGCGGCTGTGCCGAAAACTATGTTTCCGGAAGGTATCTGCAGTCGCTGCGAGTCGGGAGCTTCCCGGAAACGCCTATAGAGCGGCTGTTTACGGAGCACGCCGAGAATCCGGCGCTGCTGCGATTTGTCGACGAGCTGGCCGCCGTGACAGCCGGAGCTTTAAACCTGCTGGACCCGCAGACGCTGGTAATGGGCGGAGGCGTATGCTCAATGCGGGACTTTCCGAGGGAAAGCTTCGCGAAGCTTCTTTATGATTACGCGATGAAGCCGGTACCTGCCGATACTCTGGACCTGCGCTGGTCACCCGGCGACTCCTCGGCCGGGGTGCTCGGCGCGGCGCTTATCGCTATGGAAAAGCTCGCGCGGTAAAGGCGGTATATTGCCGCGGCATGTGTAAACTGACCGCCCCGAACCGGAGTTCGGGGCGGATACTTTTATCTTTTCTTTATGATCAGGGCGGATATGGCCGGAGGGAAAGCCCTTGACCAGAACCAGCGCCAGCGTCCCAGCTCGTTTTTCAGCAGGCTTTCGTTGTCGCATATACAGTCGCAGAGCCTTGCGACGTCGCTGTCGCGCGCGGGCTCGAGAGCGAAGCGGTGCAGTATGACGGGGCGGAGTACACGGCTTATCCTGTCGTTGCCGAAATGTTTGTCGGCGCGTTCGCC
>JAAYBW010000062.1 GCA_012729975.1 Clostridiales bacterium | reverse complement strand
TTTATGTTAATATTAAGTGCATGACTAAATTGGAGCTGGTGTTTTGTATGGATACGGAAACCGCGAAAAATTTTATAGAAGCTTTTATTGAACAGGACATAGCAGAAGGCGGACGTTTTGCCGGTATGCGCGTTCATACGCGTTTTCCGCCCGAGCCGAACGGCTATCTGCATATCGGCCACTGTAAAGCGCTATGTATCGATTTCGGAAGCGCTTTGAAGTTTGGCGGATTATGCAATCTTCGTATGGATGACACAAACCCTGCCAAGGAAGATACCGAATATGTCGAAGCCATCAAGGAAGATATTCACTGGCTTGGATTCGATTGGGAGGATCGCTTTTACTACGGTTCCGATTATTTCGACCAAACATATACGCTTGCTGTCGAGCTCATTAATAAGGGACTTGCTTATGTATGTGAGCTTACTCCCGAGGAATTTCGCGAATACCGCGGAGATATTGGCGTACCCGCTATAAGCCCTTGGCGGGATCGGCCTGTCGAAGAATCCCTTAAATTGTTTGAGAGAATGAAAAACGGTGAATTCCCAAAGGGTAAATATACGCTGCGCGCCAAGATTGACCTGAACTCAGGCAACTTTAACATGCGTGACCCGGTGCTTTACAGAATTAATTACGCTCACCACCACAGGCAGGGCGACAAATGGTGCATCTATCCTATGTACGATTTCGCTCATCCGATACAGGATATGATTGAGGGTATAACCCATTCGCTCTGCTCACTGGAATATGAGGATCACAGACCGCTTTACGATTGGGTCGTCACCAATACTTCTCTACCGGCGAAACCACGGCAGATAGAGTTTTCCCGATTGGATATAAACTACACCGTATTGAGTAAGCGCAAGCTTCGCTTGCTTGTTGAAAATGGTCTTGTATCAGGATGGGATGACCCGCGTATGCCCACTTTGTGCGGAATGCGTCGGCGGGGCTATACTCCGGAAAGTATCCGCAGTTTTATAGAAAGAGTCGGCGTATCGAAAAATACAAGTATTGTCGATTACGCTTTTCTCGAGCATTGCCTGCGTGAGGATTTAAATATACACGCACAGCGCGCCATGGCTGTTCTGCGTCCGGTTAAGCTTACGATTGTTAACTATCCTCAGGAATTAAGTGAAGAGTTTGAAATAGAAAACAACCCCGAAGACGAAAACATGGGAACAAGATTCGTATCATTTTCAAGGGAGTTATGGATAGAAGCCGAAGACTTTGAAGAGGTACCCCCTAAAAAATATAACAGGCTGTATCCCGGAAACGAGGTAAGGCTTAAAGGAGCTTTTATAATCAAATGCACCGGCTGCCAAAAAGATGAACAAGGTAACGTTACGCAGGTTTTTGCGACTTATGACCCCGATTCACGAGGCGGAAACGCTCCCGATGGAAGAAAAGTACGTGGTACTATACACTGGGTAGATGTTAAAACCGCAGCAGACGCTGAAATACGACTCTACGACTGTCTGTTTACTGATCCGGAGCCGGACGCTCCCGATAAGGATTTTCTAGAATTAATAAACCCGTCATCTCTTGAGATATTAAAGGGATGCAAGATAGAAGCAATGCTTAAAAATGCAGTTTTACCGTCAAATTTTCAATTTTTGCGCACCGGCTATTTCTGTGTGGACAAAGATTCAAAATCTGAGGATCTGGTTTTCAACAGAAGCGTAGCTCTTAAAGAAAGCTTTAAGAAAAACGCAGGTTAATACTTCCTTTATAAATATAAACTCCGTTCCGCTAAAAGCAGTACGGAGTTTATGTTTTTTAACTTAACAGGCCGGTCAGAATTCAAGTCATATTGTTCCGGTCCCATTTGTTGATGCTGCTGGCCTGCACATATAACCTTACATAGCTCTGATGGCGCGATCGGCATATATGTTCGGCATCAAGTGCTGCAAGTACTGCGCAGCCGCTTTCTTTTATGTGCGCGCAGTCAGTGAAACGGCATTTACCGAGATAAGGCGAGAATTCCCGAAATGCCGACTGCAGCTCACTTTTTTGCGCAAATTCGATTTCGTCCGCATCGAGCGAAGAATATCCCGGTGTATCTATTATCATCGTCCCATGTTCAAGATAGTAAAGCTCAACATGCCTTGTAGTGTGCCTTCCCCGACCGAGTTTCTCGCTTACAGTGCCGGTAGGTAAATTTAATGTGGGAGAAAGCGCATTGAGTATGCTTGACTTTCCGACACCCGAGTTGCCGGTGAATACGTTTATTTTGCCTTTAATCCAGTTATGTAGTTTATCAATGCCTTCTCCGGTTATTGCACTGGTCTGTATTGAAGTAATACCGGCGCTAATATATATGGAGTATAGCTCGTCTGCTCTGTTTAAATCAACTTTATTAATACATATAACAGGCTCGCAGTTTTTCAACTCTGCGATCGCCGCTATACGATCTACTAAAAAGGGATCCGTTACAGGTGTAGCTCCTGAGGCAAATATAACGATCTGATCAACATTTGCAACAGAGGGACGTTTAAAGCAGTTGGACCGGGGTAATATATCCATCAGATACCCTTCATTGCGACCGACACACTCTATAAGTACGCGGTCTCCAACCAGAGGATTAAGTTTACTAATTCTGAACTTACCTCGGGCACGGCAACGTTTTCGTCCATGTTCGGTATCCACATCATAAAAACCGCTTAGGGATCGGATTATTAAGCCTTCAATCATTGCTGTTTCCGTCACTGTTATCAGGCGGTGCGGTTTCAGGCGGCATTTCACTGCCAGGATCGGTCGATTCCGGCGGGGGGTCGCTTTGCGCCGGGGTTTGTGTGGGTTGCTCGGACTCTACCGGTGGATTACTCTGCGCCGGAGACTCTTCGGGCAACTGGCTTTCAAGGGGAGGGTTGCTCTGCTGCGGCGGGTCGGTTTCTGCGATATATCCCGATCCGTCAGAAATCGTCATATTTACCTTTGTTCGTTCCGCAACGGTAGTCCACGGGGAAATGCTCTGCTCGATTACCTCACCGGCGGGTCTGTCGCTGGGGCCAGACCTTATAGAACCAACAGTAAGGTTTAAATTTTCAAGCGATATTGTCGCTTCTTCAACTCGTGTTCCGATTATATTCGGCACTGTAACATAAATAATCTCCGGTCCGCCGCTGACTGTGATAAATACAGTGTCCCCCGGGCGCAGGATAGTTCCGGCTTCAGGAAGGGTACTGACGATAAAGCCCTCGGTTATTGTGTCGGACGTGATGGTTTCACTGTCATCCGAAACATTAAGTCCGAGTTTCTCAAGGTCAATTATTGCCTGCCTGTAGTCCTTATTGATGATATTCGGCATACTTACCGTCTCGCTGCCGTTTGAAACAACAACGGTCATATCGTAGCCTTCTTCTATCTTTCGGACTGTTCTTCCGGCCTTCGGTGATTGTTCTATAATATAGCCTTCCTTGACAGTATCGCTTGGTTTGTAAGTTGCTGTTATGTTAAAGTAGTCAGTATAATTGTCGTTGTCCAGTACATCATCATATAGGCTGCCTACAAGATTAGGTATTTTTATTGTCTCTGCTTCTGTAAACATATCTTTGAACCAGTAGTTGTACAGAAATAAAAACATACCGACAAGAAAGACTATCACACAGAATATACCTGTGAGCGTTGATACGCGTCTTGCCCGTCTAACGCTTTTTTGATACTCTATTCGCGACATTTCACCACGATTTGATACAACAGGAACAGGCTGTTCTTCAATATGTCTTAGCCGTCCAGACTGATATCTGTCAGACAGGGCGATTGTCCGCTCGGGCTTACTGTCTTCAATTCCCGGGGCGATGAAGGCCAGTTCACTATAGTCAAATTGTATCTCCGGGTTTTTTCGAAATTCCTCCAGGTCGGCAAAAAGCTCGTCTGCGGACTGATATCGTTTTTCAAGACTAGGTTCCATCGCACGTATAATTATATCTTCGAACCCGGCCGGAATATCCGGATTTAATTCACGGGGCGAAAGCGGTATTGAACTTATGTGTTGAATGGCCACCGAAACGGCGCTGTCGCCTTCAAAAGGCAGGCGTCCGGTTAGCATCTCATACATCACAACCCCGAGAGAATAAATGTCGGTCCGTGAATCGACATACCCGCCTTTTGCCTGTTCGGGAGAAATGTAATGTACGCTTCCCAGTGTCTCACGAGTCAAAGTATTCTGCGTTGATGACAGGCGTGCGATCCCAAAATCGGCAACCTTAACGCTGCTGTCCTTAAGTATCATTATATTGTGCGGCTTAATGTCGCGATGTACTATATCTCGGCTATGCGCGTGAGCGAGCGCTTTTGTTATTTGTGTTGAAAAATGGAGCGCTTCTTTCCAGGTGAGTATACCGCGTTTTTGCATATATTGTTTGAGCGTTATACCCTCAATGAGCTCCATAACTATATACTCAACTTCCGTTGAGCGGGAAACATCGTATACAGCGACAATGTTAGCGTGAGACAACATCGCTACAGCCTGCGACTCGCTGTGAAAGCGACGGCGGAAATCATCATCTACCGCAAGCTCTTCCTTAAGCAGTTTTACGGCTACATAACGGTTAAGTCGTTGATCGAGCGCTTTGTACACGATCGCCATTCCGCCTATACCTATCCGCTCCCGTATCTCGTAGCGGTTATCAAGTAGCTTGCCAACATATTTATCCATCGTATCCATCATTGGCCCTCCATCCGATTAGCTGTAAAACACATCAGATGCTCATTTCTGCATTAATATAAGGCTCACGTTATCCGGTGCGCCTCGCGAGAGGGCTATATCCAGCATGCGCTGCGCTGCTGATTCCGTATCACCGCCATATATGAGCTCAAAAAGTAATTCCTGCGGATTGACCACACCGGTTAATCCGTCTGTACATAGAAGCAAATATTCTTCAGGGTTCATATAAAGAGAAAATACATCACAGCGTAACATTATATCTGTGCCCAGCGCTCTCGTGATATAGTTTTTATTCGGGTGACGCCACGCTTCCTCGCGGAGGATTTCACCCCGGTCGACCATATCTTCAACAAGCGAATGATCCTTCGTCACCTGCACAATTCCCTTTTCAGAAACAGTATAGCATCTGCTGTCGCCGACGTTAATGATTTTCATCATCTCACCGTCGCCGACTGCGGCAACCAGAGTTGTGCCCATACCCCGGTATTCCCTTTTGCTTCTTCCGCTGGTATACACTGCTTCGTTTGCCAATGCGGCACATCGTCTTAAAAGATCATCGTCGACTGGTTGAAGTTCAAGTCCGGATTTGAGCGTTTTAACAAAGGTATCTGCGGCAAGCGCGGCAGCGTAGCCGCCGGCCTTTGCACCGCCCATACCGTCACACACAACGCAAATGGCGGTTTCGATACCAGTCTTTTCAGGTATATATATTTCGGCCGAGACCGCGTCTTGGTTTTCGGTGCGCGCTTTGCCCACATCACTGAGAGCCCAAAGTCTCACACTATAATCTCCTTCCCTTCGGCTTTTCTGCGAAGCTGACCGCAGGCTGCTTCTATGTCTGCACCAAGTCTCCGTCTTATTGTTACGTTCACACCATGCTTTTTAAGAAGTCGGGAAAACTCCGCTGTGTCGCCGGGTTTCAGCGGGCTGTTTTCAATGTTGTTAAGCCTTATAAGATTTATGTGCCCATGAACATTCTTCATTAAAGAAGCGAGACGCTCGGCTTGCCAAACACGGTCGTTAATACCTTTTATAAGCGCATACTCAAAAGATATCCTTCGCCCTGTAATTTGATAATAACGTTTGCACGCGGCCATAAGAGCCTCAACAGGATACTTCCTGTTTACCGGCATAAGCGTGCTTCTTGTCTCGTTATCAGGTGCGTGCAACGATATAGATAAAGTCAATTGTAAGTTATTTTCGGCCAGTTTGTCAATTCCCTCGACGATACCGCATGTAGACAGTGAAATATGCCTCATTCCGATACCCATTCCATCAGGGTTGTTGATAATATTTAAAAAGCGCAGAACATTTTCAAGATTATCCAGAGGCTCTCCGATACCCATCAAAACAACATTTGAAACGGGTTTTCCGCATTCTGCGGCCGAAAACATTACCTGGTCCAGCATCTCCGATGCAGACAGATTTCGCACAAGACCGGCTCCGGCAGAGGCACAGAAAACACAACTCATCCGGCACCCTACCTGTGAGGATATGCAGGCAGTGTTACCGTGTTCGTAGCTCATCAGAACGCTTTCCACGGCATGGCCGTCGCCGAGCTTCCATAAATATTTAACTGTACCGTCTTTTTCTGAAATTAACCTGCTTGCTATTTCAGGAGCGGTTATATAAAAGCGCTCGTCAAGCTTATGGGAAAGCGCAGCGCTTATATCGGTCATTTGCGAGAATTCTTTTACAGTCCGAGAAAGCCAGCGGAAAATTTGTTTTGCTCTGAAGTCTTTTTCGCCGAGAGCGTTAAGCTCTGATTCGATTTCGACCGGCAGCATTGACTTTATATCTTTTTTCAATGTTTCTTTCTGAGTCTGCATATGAAAAAACCGTCCGTTCCATATTCGCCCGGCAGCAGCGTTATATGCCCGTCAGATACATAAGGTAAGCCGTTAATCGCAAATGGTTCCGGCTCAAAACCGCTGCTTTCGTTTAAAAAAGCCTCCATGACGCTTTCGTTCTCTTCTTTAATCAGTGTACAGGTCGAATAAAGCAGTATTCCGCCTAAGTTAACATAAGTAGATAGATTCTTTAATATGGCCAACTGCTTTTTAGGCAGTACCGATATTGAAGCAAGAGATTTATATCTTATTTCCGGTTTTTTTCTGATTACTCCGAATCCCGAACAAGGAACATCTGCCAAAACACGGTCAAACGCTCCTATGTATTTTTTATGCGGTACTGACGCGTCCATGACTTTAGTTTCGATCAGATCAAGTCCCAATCTTCTTGCGCCTTCAGTTATTGGAACAAGCTTCTTTTCGCTGACATCGCAGGAGAGTACGCTGCCTTCTCTTCCCAATGCAGAGGCGGCAGCAAAGGTTTTGCCTCCAGGAGAAGCGCATGCGTCAATAATTTTATATCCCGGACAAATATCAGCTGCCTCGACGACTATTGCCGCAGCAGGATCCTGAACTGTGAATAATCCGTCTTTAAATGCCTTTAGTTGTGAAACTGAGCCTGTCGTCGCTATTTCAAGCATGTAAGGTAAAAGCTCATGTCTTTTTACCGCGCAGCCTTCCTCCTGCAGTGCCTGTATTAATTGCTCTGTACGCACATGCGGAGTGTTTACCCGTGCGTATATCGGAGGGATATCATTATCTGAGGATAGTATTACTTGGGTCATTTCAACTCCGTACGCTTTAATAAAGTACTCAACCAATTCCTGCGGATGGCTGTATTTGACCGACAGATATTTTATCATATCGTCAGGCTGGGGCAGCGGGAGTTCCGATGAAAATTCAGCGACCCTGCGCAGCACTGCGTTAATAAGTTTTACCGCACCGAGGTTTGTATATTTTTTTGCCAGCTCGACACCCTCGCTGACGGCTGCACTTTTCGGTACTCTGTCCATAAACGCTATCTGGTAAGCGGACAGACGCAGTATATCTAGCACCTCAGGCTGAAGCGCGGATATCCCGCCCTTGACAAAATAGGATAGCCAATAGTCAATAAGAATCATATTTTGCATGATGCCCGATGTAAGTCGCATTGCAAAACTCGTTTCCCGGGGGTCGGGTCCCGCTTTCTGAGCTTCAATTTCGGGTCTTTTGCCCTTTCTGAAAGCGGAAAGAGCTCTGAAAGCCGCCTCTCTTGCAGTATTTATCATAGCATGCGGTGGCCGTTGGCGTAGTCAGCTGCTGACATTTTTTTGCCGCCGGGAGCCTGCAGCTGAGTTATCATTAAGGTTGCACCGTTTCCACAAGCAACCTCTATGCCTTTTTTACTTACATTTAAAATACTGCCGGGAGCGGCCGAAGTAATGTTGTTTGTTTTTTCGGCCATGTGTATTTTAAAATGGGTCCCGGCTAATTCTGCAACAGCTGAAGGCGACGGATTCAGACCGCGTATCTTATTGATTATGTGCTCAGGAGTTGAATTCCAGTCTATAGGACACATTTCTCTGGTTATCGGCGGAGCATAAGTTGCTTTTGAAGAATCCTGAGGGTGTCTGACCGCAGTTTTGTTTTCAATCATATTTAAAGATTCTATTAACAGTTCAGCTCCCACCCGAGCAAGCCGCTGATATAGCTCTCCAAACGTCTCGGATTCTCCCACATCAACCGCTTTGCTGTCGATTACATCACCTGTATCCATGCCTTCATCCAGGAACATTGTAGACACCCCGGTACGTTTTTCACCGTTTAAAACTGCCCATTGTATGGGAGCCGCTCCCCTGTATGCGGGAAGCAATGAACCGTGCACGTTAACGGTTCCGAGCGGCGGTATCTCAAGAAGATTTTTTGTCAGTATGCTCCCGAAAGCGACAACTACAAATATATCGGCACAATAAGCTCGCAGCAGTTCAGTTGTTTGCGGATCCTTAATAGATTCCGGTTTTATAAGAGGAAAGCCGCGTTTTAGCGCATATTGCGCTGTATCGCTCGGTATCGGTTTCATCCCTCTGCTTTTCGGTGAATCGGGACGCGATACAACGGCGGCAATTTCGTGTTTCGAGATATCCAGAGCCTGTAAAGAAGAAACAGCAAAGGATGGAGTGCCCATAAAAACAATTCTCACACTGACCTCCGTAAGGTTAGTTATTCAGTCGTTTTCCGCTCCTCTGTCGGAAGTGTATTCGTCTGCTTCTTCCGGACTGAGGATGCGCTCTGCAACTTTGTCAAAAAGTACACCGTGAAGATGATCAATTTCATGGCAGAAAGCTCTAGCCGTCAGGCCTGATCCCTCGCGTTCGAAAGAATTTCCGAATCTGTCCTGCGCCCTGACTATAACGTGTAACGGGCGCTTGACTATTCCCCATACACCCGGAATTGACAAACAGCCCTCGGGTCCTTCCTGTATACCGTCGTTTTCAATTATAGCAGGATTAATAAGCTCAATAATTTCATCTTCATCACCGGTAGTGTCTACAACAAGCGCGGCGTTTCGCAGCACTCCTACCTGCGGAGCGGCGAGACCGAGTCCGTTCGCGCTGATGAGAGTCTCGCGCATGTCATCCAGGAGAGTGTGGAGTCTCTGATTAAAATTTGTTACCTCGCGGCTTTTTTTTAGCAGCTGCGGGTCGCCTCTTTTTAAAATGTTTCTGGTTCCCATATCATCACTCCTAATCCAGTGGGTCAACGTCGCCGAATATAGCCACGTCTTTGAACCTGCCTCTGTATTTTCTTATAGCTCCCGCAATAAGAGCTCTCGCGAGAGGATCCGGCGGAGAGCTTAAAAACACTCTGTACCTATATCTGCCCATAACACGTAAAACCGAAGCCGGTGCGGGACCCAGAACACGAAAACCGTCTCTTCCTTCAACAGAGGCTTCAAGAGCGCTTTTAAGCTCCCTGCAGCACTCAACAACTCTTTCCTCATCCTCTCCGGATGCAAAAAGCGCGTAAAGATCGGCTATAGGAGGTGATCCTAAAATTCTCCGAAGCTTAATCTCGCGATTATAAAACGCTCCGTAATCCTGTTCTGCAGCGCACTTTATTGTCTCATTGTCCGGTGTGAATGTCTGGATTACGGCGCGTCCCGTTTTTTCACCACGCCCGCTACGGCCGACTACCTGCGTAATAAGCGAAAAGGTGTTTTCCTGTGCACGCCAGTCACCGGAATAAAGCGCCTGATCAGCAGATAAAACACCGACGAGGGTTACATTATCAAAATCGAGCCCTTTAGTAACCATCTGAGTCCCGAGCAGAACAGGGACCTTGTTCGTTTCAAAATCATTAAGTATGGCTTCATGAGAATGGTGCGCTCCAACCGTGTCAGCATCCATCCTCAGCACCCGAACGCCGGGAAAGCGTTCAATAAGCTCCTGCTCGATCTTTTGTGTACCTGCTCCGATGAAACGAAGAATTCCTCCGCACTTAAAACAGTTATTCTCTGCCGTTGTAGAATAGCCGCAGTAATGGCACATCATCCTTTTATTGGCTCCGTGATATGTCAAATGAACGCTGCATCGGGGACATTCGTACATAAATCCGCAATCGGGACATGATACTATGCTGTTGGTGCCGCGTCTGTTAATGAAGAGAATCGCCTGCTCTCCCGATTCAATATTCTTTTCCAACTCACTAATAAGTACGCTGCTCAAACTACCCCCATTTCCGTTTTTCAGCTCACGTTTCATATCCGCTATAATTACCTTAGGCAGTTGTCTGCGGTTATAGCGCTCTTTAAGAGTATACAGCGTATATTTGCCGTTAAGGGCGTAATACATACTCTCTACGGCCGGAGTTGCACTTGCCAGCAATAGCAGGGCATTATCAACAGAACACAGATACTTAGCCACATCACGCGCATGGTATCTTGGATTCATTTCGGATTTATATGTGTGTTCTTGTTCCTCATCTATTATAATAAGTCCCAGGTTCTCAAGCGGAGCGAATACAGCGCTGCGAGTACCGACAACCACATCTACCAGGCCGCTCTTTATACGCTTCCACTCGTCAAAACGTTCTCCTGTTGATAGAGAACTGTGCAATACGGCTACCCTTTCACCGAAATTACGTCTCATGGTTGCGACTAACTGGGGTGTAAGCGATATCTCCGGAACCAGCGCAACAGCTTTTTTGCCCTTCTCAATCGCATATGCAATAAGACGTATGTATACGGCGGTTTTCCCGCTTCCTGTTACACCGTAAAGAAGTCCCGCCTTTGCTTCACCTGTTTCCATCAGTGCCTTGAAAACTTCATACGCTTCCTGTTGTTCGGCTGTCAGCGCGGTGATAGGCTGTCCCGCGGAAGAAGGAATCGGCGGCCGTCTGAAAACTTCTTTGTGTTCCAGTTTTATAAGTCCGTTTCTGACCAAAGCTTTGAAACTTCCGGTACCTGCCCCCGTAAAATAAGCAATTTCCTTCATCGGCGCTTCCCCGAAATCCAACAACAAGCGAAGAATTTCTGCTTGCTGCGGTGCACGCCTAGCTCGGGCAGCGACATATTCGAGTGCTTGTTCAGGGCTAACTGCCAGAATAGCGTAAATGACCGTTTTATCACCGGATAGCGTCCATAGCCCGGAAGGCAGCATAGCCCTTCCCGCTTCATACAAAGTGCAGAAAAAGTGCGATTTCATCCATTTTGCAAGTTTGAGATTGCGTGCGGAAAGCACCGGGGCTGAATCAAGCACATTTGTTATCGGCTTTAATGTCGCAGTATCATCGCTTTCACCTACTTCAAAAATAAAGCCTTCGGTTTCCCTGTTGCCTCTTGAAAAGGGGGCGGTAACTCGAACTCCTGGAACTGCTTTATTAACGAATTGTTCCGGTACCGTGTATGTGTAGAGTCTGTCAATGGCAAAATTAGCGGCTGCAACCGCGACACCTACGGTTGTTTCCATTGTTCAGCTCCTTTCGGTTACCAGGTGCAACTATTGGTGCAAAGCGGTATACTTCACAGCGAGATTCGCCTTTAATACAATTTCAGCGGATTTTTGCCTTTACCTTGCCCGCTGCGATTTCATCAATCGCCAGTGAAACTGGCTTTTTATCTAGTGTAATACCCATATTTTCGGCTTCTTCTGATATTTCTCTGGACCTTTGCGCTATTAAATTTACGAGAAGATATCTGCTTTTAATTTTTTCTAAAAGCGAGGACATAGACGGATAAAGCATCATAATAGGGTTCCTTTCTTTTTCGTAATTCTCAATATGCGGATTTGCTATTTAAAATAGTGCAGCCGATTTGCTGTTCTGCATTTTTCGGCTATAATAATTGAGGCTGCTTCTTCGGCCGCGGTTTCTACACGGTCATTAATAATTACATATGAATACATACCGACACGTTCACATTCTTTGCGAGCCTGAATGAGTCGTTTTTGAATTTTATCCTCGGAATCCGAGCCGCGCGCTCTCAGTCGGTTCTCAAGCTCGGAGAAACTTCCGGGAAACAAAAACATACCGATTGTGTCCGGACGCTTAGTCATTACCTGAGCGGCACCCTGAGTCTCAATGTCTAATATCACATCATATCCCTCTGCCAGCTTTTCATCAACAGGTTGAGACGGTGTACCGTAATAATTATTGACATATCGGGCCCACTCCAGCAGGAGATCCTTTTCAATCATCTCAAGAAATTGCTCTTTCTTTACAAAATTATAATCAAAGCCGTCCCGTTCACCGCGCCTTGGTTCTCTGGTTGTCGCAGATATAGAAAAATATGTCATATCGAGTCTTTTTAAGAGCCGGGCAATGACGGTACTTTTCCCTGCACCGGACGGGCCAGATATTACATACAGTTTACCCCTTTGTACCATTTTCATCCTCCTGTCCGTCCGTAATACCGAGTGCTACATCGCCCGGCGAAAGCGCTGAAAGCACTATATGTCCGCTGTCGGTTACTATTACCGACTGAGTTTTTCTGCCGTAAGTTGCGTCAATAAGCGATCCTCCGTCCCGAGCGTCCTGTATCATCCTTTTTATAGGAGCTGAGTCCGGGTCTACCACAGCAATTACTCTGTGCGCGGATACCGCGTTACCAAACCCAATGTCTACCAGCTTCACTTAAACAACCTCCTATTCAATGTTTTGAATCTGCTCGCGAAGCTTCTCTAGCTCTCCCTTCATGTCCACAACCGTTCTTGTCATTGTGACATCAGTGCATTTTGAGCCTATGGTGTTTATTTCACGATTAAGCTCTTGAACAAGGAAGTCGAGCTTTCTGCCGACAGATCCCCCACCGGTCAGCATGGTTCTAAACTGTCCAATATGGCTCGAGAAACGTACCAGCTCCTCATCGATAGCAACCTTATCGGCATATATCGCCGCTTCCGTCAATATTCTTGACTCGTCAACGCCTGCCGTACCGAGAAGATCACACATGCGCTTATATAATTTCTCTCGGTATTCGGATACCGTCTGCGGACTTCTTTTCGCGGCTTCGGCAGCTAAGAATTCGATAGTTTTCAGTTT
Organism: Clostridiales bacterium; assembly: GCA_012729975.1. GTDB lineage: Bacteria > Bacillota > Clostridia > Oscillospirales > Oscillospiraceae > JAAYBW01. Next base: position 6,403 of record JAAYBW010000062.1, on the reverse strand, counting down.
TTCAAGCATGTCTTCGCGCAGCTTTTCACCTTCGCGTACGCGCATCTCATTAAAATCTGCAAGCGCTGTGTCCAGCAAAGCGGAAAGGTCACAGATAAAACTCTCTTGATCGATCTCTTTTTTCTCTGTTACAAATATGTCGGGCAACTTGGAATACATAGACACTCCGGCATCATTGCACAAACCATATTTATCGCTCATTAACTTGAATGCAGAAATATATGCCTCAAGCAGAGATTCGTTAAGTACTATTGTAGTATCATTTGCCTTAGAACTGTCAATATTGATAAAAACATCTGTTTTGCCGCGCGCGACTGCGCTTTGCAGCCGCAAGTTTACGGTTTCCTCAGCGAATGAATACAGACGCGGAATACGGATTGAAGAATCAAAGAAGCGGTTGTTGACCGATTTAATCTCCACGGTTATAACTAAATCCCCCGAAGTACCTTTTGCGCTACCGTAACCTGTCATACTTCTTATCAATTCTATTTGTCTCTCCCTTTATGAAGTCTCTTTTGATACAGTGATATCAATCTCGAAAAGCCTATGTCATAAATAACAAATACCGCGGTTCCCATAAGTGCGAGCAGCCAAAGAGCAGTTTCGGGCAGGATGATATCTCCGGCAAAGCCGTTCCGCCACAAATAATAAGCGACAGATAAAGTAATAAAGAAAACGATTATCTTGCATATCCAACATAGCAGCGGAGATTTGATACGTTCGCAGAGGCTCTTAACTATAGGATACCATCCGAAAAAAATCGAGAAGAGGATTGCTCCGGTTTTAGTTGGAGCCAGCAAAAGAGCCAAAGCAGCAGCCGCTGTGAATTGCAGCACAGAATATAGGTAACCGCATTTCATCAACGTTACGGCCGTAGCAAGTCCGGACACCGCTGCAGCCGCTATCCTCGCAGTCGGGAAGAGGGAAGACATTATATTAATTACTACCGCTGCTGCTGTGCACATAGCTGCCACAGCAATATTACCGGCTCTCATTCGCATATCAGCAACAGCTAATTAGGTCGCCGCCCAAACACTCGCAGCAGCAGTCGGCAGCTATTAAAGTTGAGCAGCAGCTGCAGGCGTCATTAGAAGTCATTCCGGGTCTTGCCGGTCGGTAAAAACTACCCTGCATATCCATGTAACTCGCTGCCTGTCTGTATTCCATATTGCCCGGGTCCATCTTAACCGCTGCCAGATAATAACGCCTTGCTTCATCGAGCCAGCCTTTTCTATAACATAAGCTGCCCATCAGAAAATTCCATTCTGCGTCTCTGGTCTGAATTGTTGACAACAACCTGTCTGCAGTAGCAAGATCACCGGAATTAATAGCCTGACGTACACGTAAATACACGTTGTTTGAAGTGCTGCTGTTTTGCCTGGCACTCTGCCCGGAATCTTGGCGTGTATATCCGTAGCGAGCCCTGGATGAGCCATAGGTGGATGAACTGTACCCTGCGCTGCGTTCTGCGTTGATGGCATCGTATGCTTCGTTGATTTCTTTCATTTTTTCCTCGGCGAGATCTTCCAGAGGATTGTCATGATAATTGTCCGGATGATACTTTCGTACCAGTTCTCTGTATGCTTTTTTAATATCTTCGTCATCAGCGTATGCCGATACGCCGAGAACGCTGTACGGGTCCTTCATGTGACACTCCTTTGTACCTATCTTATCTCCCGCCGCTTAGCAGGTTCGTATGTGCCGTCAAGAACCGCTTCGACGGTCTGCGGCAATCCTAGTCTGATTATGTTAGTGATTATAGTTGTGTATGTATTTTTGCCGAGAAGCTCAAAATCAGCCAAAATTATTGTCAGAGAATCAAAGATAGTACTGCGAAGCTGCTCTTTCTCGTCATCATCTATAATACCGTCGGCAAAGTATCTGGTAGAAACCGCATTATAACGCCCGGCTTTAAGATCTTCCTGCAGATCATCGTATGCGTCTAGAATATATATAACTCTGCCCAGATGATACAGGATCTGCGATATGACTCTTTCCCTGGGGCCGGTTCCCGCCTCTGAAGCAGCTACAGAAAGGCATTTTGCGAAACAGTCCGCCACCTTGTCTATCGAATCACAATTCTCTTTTTCCAATGTGTTAAGCTCTTTCAGATATCCATAAACGTATCTATCATATTCAGGTCGATATTTTATAGCCCTTTTCCGCATTAGCGAGACACACCAGGCAGCCGGTCTGATCGGAATCGTTCTGAAAAAACCGTTATCACTCAAAGCGTCTTTGATACGATAATAAGCAAGTATGACGGAAATATCAGCCGCAAGCTCCAATTCACCGCATATCGCACGGCAGACTTTCTTTCGTATCGGGGACACAGCGCAGCGGCGCAGTTCCCGGCACACAGTTTCGCCTTCAGGGCTCAACAGCATTGCAAGAAAGGTGAAGTCGTAATTAAGAATAAACCTGGCTGCGAAACCATATCTGTGCTTCAGAGTGTGGCAAAGGCCGCAGTATACAGATCGGAATTCTTCATACTCTCTTACAAGAAGCTCACCCTTAACAGGGCGCACATAGCCATACAAATTAATTCCTCCGTCAGTTGGTGACCTCTGCTTAAGATGTTCTCTAATCTGGTTCAGGCTCTTCCTGTTTAGGGTCCAGTGAAACAACGATGTTGTATTTACCAACCGCTCCCGCTTCACTGTAACCATCAATATCGACCCTGGCCGGTACCGAATAACGGCCGGTTGTCTGTCCGAGAGCGGAAAGATCAGCAACTATGCGGATATTATGAGCGTCTATCAGCTCGACAATTTCGGCGGGACCGCGTATGGTAACTTCCTTATAAGTTGTTATGGCATTAGCAGTAAATCCTTCAGGGACGTTGATCATTTCGATCCTCGTAGCCAGTATACGCTTTGTCTCAAGCCCCTTTATGGTCACAGTTACGGTAGCCTCGATTTCTCCCGAAAGGTTTTCGACTCCGTTTGGTATAGCTATCGTGTAATCATTCGTGTATGAGTATTCAAAATCCGAAATGTCAATAGTACCAAGTGTAATGGTATTAATTCCGGACAAGATTGCTGGATCTCCGGAAAGCATCACGACCTCCGGGTTCACTGTGACAACCGTGTTGGCTGACGTCGCTCCGCCCCCCTCAATAAGACCGACAGACAATACGACATCTTTTATCATGTATATCGGTAAAGTAACGCTAACGGTATCTGTATCCACTTTTATCGCTTCGGATTCAATTGTGTTGCCGTTTTCATCAATAAACACATATTTCATCATACCACTGACGGTCTTTTGGAGGTTTTCCCGCCTGACAACAACCAACGCTTCGGATATCTGCGATATAACGTCTTCAGGACCGCTTACGGTTATTGTTTCCGGATCGAATTCAAACGGGCCTGCCATGAATCCCTCCGCTACTCCAACCGCTCCTTCCGAACTGTCTAAAAGTCCTTTTACCAGCACCGGCTTTCTTATTAGCTTGTCTACTTCTACCGTAATATAAACGGGATCCTTGTTTAATATATAAATATCCTCGTTTTCCGCGATACCGTTGTTGAAGGATATTGTGTATGCTCTGTCCAGAGCGCCTGTATTGCGTATATCGGTTAAGTCGACTGATACCGTAATATCATCGGCAGTCATGTTGCTGAGTATACTCCTTCTACCCATTAGCTTAAGCGTAACAGTTTGTGTTTGCTGGTTTTCGCGAATAATAAGCTGTCTGTCGGCGAGTATATCATCGGCACCCAGAAATGTAACCTTAATACCGGAAATTTGCTTAGTTATTTCCTTATTTTCCACATTTACAACATAAAACCATAGCATTATGGAAAAAAGGATTGAAATAACAATAAAGAAAGCTTTGCTGGTGATTACTTTATTAACCTTGTTTTTTATCATTGTTATTCACCTTCGCAACCGCTTTTTCTTTAAGTCGCTTCTTCTTTGTTTCTTCTTCGCCCATTAACAATTCGTTTCGAAGTAATCGTTCAAACGTTTCCTGCGCCAGATGTCTTTTGAGCATACCGCCAACGGCTACGGATATTGCACCAGTCTCCTCTGATACGACCACAACAACCGCGTCACTGACCTCGCTTGCACCTATTCCCGCCCTGTGGCGCATCCCGAGATCTTTTGACAAATTCGGATTAGTAGAGAGCGGCAGCATGCATCCTGCCGCATATATACGGCCCCGGCGTATTATAACCGCTCCGTCGTGAAGCGGTGTCTTTGGATAGAAAATATTCCTCAGAAGAACCGCCAGGACTTCCGCGTCCAGTATTGCGCCGGTTCTTATAGCGTCATCAAGACGCAAATTTCTTTCAAATATGATTAGAGCACCTATTTTCGCTCGCGACATGTCATGGCAGGCCTGAACGGTCTGGCTAATAACCTTTTCCATTTCCCGGGACCCGCCGGATCGATTGAACAAGGTGATATAGTTTGTACTTCCCACTTTTTCAAAAATACGCCGAAGTTCAGGCTGAAATATCACAATTATAGCAAGGAGTCCTAATTCGACTACCTTGCCCAAAAGAAAACTGACTACCTTCATCTCCAGAAGCGTAGCAGCCCATAGAACGATTATTACAACAATAATTCCTTTTATAACCCTTGCGCTTCCGCTGCGGGAAACCCAAGTCATTATATAATACATAACGAAAGCGATTATTACAATGTCGAGTACGTCGGAAAGATCCATTGAACTGACGTTCGACCAGATAAAATCCGCTACCTTGGCGATGAATTCCATCCCGCTTCCTCCATCTTATGTAAACGGAATAGATGTTCCGAATACCGCAAACTTTATTTAATTATATTATATTATAAGAGCTTTTACAAGAAAATCATCAACAAACCGTAAACCAACAAACCGTAAACCGTATCACCGCTTTGCTATCTGTAAAAAATAATGTCTTAAATACCATAAGCATTCTTACTTCATCGGAATGGTTCCTAGCGCATGGATTCTTCCTGCATGTCCGGAATCAATTATACACGTTTACATATATTTGTCAGTGCATATGCGAGAGCCTCAACATCATCGGACGTACTGAATGCGCAGAAGCTGACGCGAACCGTACCTGATTCATATGTTCCGGCACTGGCGTGTGCAAGCGGAGCGCAGTGCATTCCCGCACGCACGGCAATACCGGCTTCATCAAGCGCAGAAGCTACTGCCTCGCTTTGTACCCCGTCAACTGTAAAGGATAAAACACCTGTCTGGTTATCGATGTTATTCGCGCAGTACAATTTTATTTTCTTTATTGACGACAGCTTTTCGACCGTTAATCTTAAAAGGCTTCTTTCGTGCTCTAAAAGGGATTCAGTCCCCTTCTCCAGCACATATTTAATCCCTGCGCCTAAACCGCAAATACCCGGCATATTATGAGTACCTGCCTCAAGTCGTTCGGGTAGATAATCGGGCATATCCGAAGAACGCGATGCCATACCGCTTCCGCCATACAAAAGCGGATGGGGTCTTTCGTTATTTCCCGTGCATAGGAGAAGACCTATACCCTGCGGTCCGTATAAGCCTTTATGACCCGGCATTGCGATAAAGTCGGCGTTGAGCGCTTCCGAATCAATCGGTAGTATTCCCGCCGACTGTGAAGCATCTATAACCAGGGGAACTCCGCGTTTGCTGCAAAGCAAAGCTATTTCCTCAACCGGGAGAATGGATCCGAAGACATTTGAAACATGATTAACAACTGCCAGTGCCGCTCCGTCAATTGAGTCGCGGTAAGCACGCACAACCGCTTCTTTATCAAATAACGGGCTGCGTGCAACCGTAATGGCGGCACCTGCGGCGTAAATAGGCCTGACGACCGAGTTGTGCTCCCAACCGGAAATAACTACCTTTTTGCCGTATAAGTCATAACTTTTAAACGCAGTATTTAAGGCATGCGTTGCGTTCATTGAATACACTATTCTGCCCGGATCTCTCATGTTAAAAAGAGCTGCTGCCAATTCTCGTGTTTCGTATGCCTTCTGCGCCGCGAGCATCGCAGCCGCGTGCCCACCCCTTCCGGGACTTGCCATTGTCCTTAATGCGGCGGTTACCGCTACGGATACGGAATATGGTTTTATCAGACTTGTAGCGGCGCTGTCCAGGTATATCATGTTATCACCTCGTCTGAACTGCCGTCTGACCTCTTTAGATATATCCTGCCCGGATCAAGGCCAGCCCTTTTCATAACCATAAGTGCGGGGGCAAGGTTTTTTTCAGATATTTTTACACAATATGAACAATCCGAACCGCTTATTTCAGTCGGAGATCTCATTACTATTGCTGTAATCCCGGCATTCTCCATGGCTCGTGCGGTACGTTGAGCGTATGTCAGAGAACGGCATATAATCATATAATGCACCATTACTCTCCCTCCCGAAAAAAGAAGAGCCACCCGGCGGCGGCTCTTCGTATGTG
>JAAYBW010000061.1 GCA_012729975.1 Clostridiales bacterium | reverse complement strand
GACCGTCGTTTTCCGGATGGATCCAGAACCCACCAGCATCACATCCACACCGAAGTCATTCTTTAGAATATCGGCAAACAGGTTGCCCATTTCGGTTTCCTGATAGCGGCCCGGATGGGTCAGCGCATGGGGAAATCGGCAGAGTACGCGGTTGTACTTTTTGTCTGTTTCCTGCTTGTAACGCATAATGGTTTGTTCTATTTGCTCATCTCTGGGGCAGTGCGTACTTTTTATGGGAATCAGCTTCCATTCATAGCCGTGCGTTGCGTTTTCATCGGTGTCGATGACAAGATCAAACCGCCCCACCTGGCTTGTACCGTCGCCGGCCTGTACAATTAAAATATCATTGATCTTTTCCGGCTGCTCCAATATGGTGTGGGAGTGGCCGCCGATGATCAGATCCACCCCCCAGTCGGGATCCAGCAGTGCCGCCAGCTGTTTATCCTTCTCAAAGCCGATGTGGGTGAGCAATATCGTAAAGTCGATGTCGGTATTGCGGTAGGCGTTGCAGATATGCCCTACCTCCCGGGCGGCATCCTCCACATCCACAAAGCTTCTCAGCATATCATTTTTCATTCCCATCAGGATCTCATCCGTGATGATCCCGATGAACATGATGTTCATGCCGTCTACCTTGAGAATTTTATGCGGCCTGAACAGGCGGGTATAAGGATTTTTGATAAAGAGATTGGCGTTGACGATGGGAAATTTCGCGCAACGCTCCAGAAAGAGCAGATGGGCAAGTCCGTAGTCAATCTCGTGGTTGCCGATGGACGCGATGTCCGGCGCCAGCAGGTTCATGATTTCGATGGTGGAAATCCCCTTGAATTCGCTGTCGATGACCGAGCCTTGCAGCATGTCCCCCGCAATGCAGTACAACACATTCTTTTCCTCGTTCCGAACCTTGTTGATATAGCCGGACAGCATGGAGATACCCCCAAGCAGCGCCATATCCAGTGTCTCGGCCAGAAAGTTCCCATGCAGGTCGTTTGAATGCAAAAGCGTCAGCTTCTTGTATTTTCCCATTTTGAACCCCTCTTTTCCTTAGAGCCGATTTAAAGTTTCATTACACCCGTCATTTTGGCAAATTTTGCGCCATGCCGCGTGAAGGTTTTCGCTTGGCTTTCTGCCGCGGGGCTTCCTATTCCGGCGCGTTTTCCCTTTTCCGCAGCGTTATGCTTTGCAAATTGATAAAATATTCATCCCCGGCAAGGTTGCTGTCCGGGTACATGGAGAGGCGCATCTCCGTTCCGGCGGGTAAATCGTAAATTCCGCTGCGCCAAAATTCGACATATTCCGACCAGTCTTCGCTGTCTTCTCCTGTGGGAGGCAGCTCAAAGGCCAATTGCGCAAAATCCTCCCATTTGTTTTTTCCTATCCTTTTCTCGGCCTCAAAATAGCCCGGAACCTCCGGGCCGTCCGCTCTGGAATAGATGATCGTGATATCATAGGTGCCTTCTTCGGGAACTGTAAACCCCCAATATGCCTTGGCCGGGCCTCGCCATTCGCCCAGATTTATTCCGGATCCATTCTGTTCAAGAACGATTGGCGGATCAAAATAGTATGCGTCGTCCGCATCCATAACAATGTCCCCGCTGTACATATACCGCGATGAAACAGTATAGAGCTTATCCTGCTCCTGCTTCCCGCATCCGGCCAGCGCCATTAAAATTGAAAGTGAGATCAGTATGGCGGTAAGTTTTGTTAATGTCTTCATAATAAATACCTTCCTTCTAAATAATGTAATAAATTTTATTGCAGCGGATCAAAGATCCATTTTCACATCGGCACGTTTCACTTCCTCCGCCGCAAAGAACGCCTTTACCCCGTAACGCATGCGGTTTGCGAGGATACTGGCGGGGAACCGGACAATGGACCGGTTGAAGGCCGACACGTTGGTATTGTATGCGTGCCGCGCCGCCTGCAGCTGATCCTCCGCGCCAAGGATGGCGTCCTGAAGCTGAATGTAGTTCTCGCTGGAACGAAGCTCGGGATAGCCTTCCGCGATGACCTTGATTTTATTGGCCGCCGTATCCATCTGGCGGCTGACTTCCGCCTTTTCCGTAACGTCCATGCCCGAACGGAGCCGGATGGTTACCGACAGGAGCTCCGACTCGTGCCGGGCGTAAGCTTTTACGACGTCTATCAGCTTCGTCAGGGTGTCGTAACGTTTGGTAAGCGCCACATCTATCCCGGAATCGGCCTCCGTGATTTTCACCAGCAGGGTCCTGAAGCGGTTCGATGCAGCTATCACCCAGACAATTGCTGCGATAAGGGCGGCAGCGATAATCATAGCCGTAAGCATATTTTAACCTCCTTAATTTTCCGGATAAAGTAATACTAGGGGTTTTCCGGGATCATTTGATAGGAGAGCGGCGGATCCATCCGATCCATTAACGACGGCTCAAACGGACATATGTTGTTCAATATGCACAATTGGTTCAATTCCGGCGTGTAGGAGTATATAAACTGCCATGGATCATCGTCCTCGCCATCCGCCGTCAATTCAAGAAGCAGCTCTGTAACAAGCCCTTCCGGTCCTTCCCTGATGAGGAAGCCCTTTACGGCGACCGCTTCTATCAGCTGACCGGGGATTACCGGCTCATACAGCTTTCCAATATTATACATCAGTCTATCCTCGTCCAGGCCAAGCCCGCTCATGATGTCCTGGAGGGCAATCCATTTGTCGGCTTTAATGTCATAATTAATGCTGGTTATGTTGCCGTCAAGTCTATAATTGGGGAAGAAGACGGATGTTATAACGACTTGCAGGTAATCCGGGCTTGTAAACGGGTAGGATCGGATTTCAATCCATTGTCTTTCCTCCCCGCTTTCCATAAAATCTTCATATATCCGCTGGAACCCCTGGTTCATGGCGCGGTTGATGGAATCGATTTCCGGGTTTGCTGCGCCGTCGTACTCAATATAAGGGATTTCCGCGATGTTGTCGCCCTTATATTCCTGCGTGATAAACCCGATCCGCATATTTACCTGTTCGGACGGGCCTTGGCTTTCCGGCTGTTCCTCGGCTTTTTTCTCCGGCGGAGCCGCCTCTTTGGGGACAGGCGTCGGGGACTCTTTGGCGGCGGCCGTCGGGGTACTCTGGGGCGCGGCGGCGGGCTCCCCGCCGTTTTTGGGAGTACAGGCAGCCGGCATCGCAAGCATAAGCACAGCCAGCGTAAGAGAATATAATCGCTTTTTCATTTATGTATCACTCCTCTTTCATAAATTAGATTTCCTGTAAACAATCAGTAACTATTTGATCCGTTTCGGCAATATCCTTATCCATTTCATTTCATTTCATGGTTCGTTCTCTCCCATATCGTCAATCATATGATCAACCAGGATTTCATCCTCTGTCAGCATAAAGCAACTGAGCCATTCCGCCGAGTCGGGCATTCCACGCCCGTCGGACCATGTGATGTCCACATGGTAATCGCCTGTGTCCAGCTTTACCATATTCCACATATGCCCCTCGTTTTCACCCGCCATACCGCTGACAGTCACGCACCATAGGCCGGCTTTCCGGCATAAGGTCATAAAGCCTATGGAATACCCCTGACAGATGGAGTAACCGCTCACGATGGAGCCGTAAGCCGTTCTATTCTGCCAGCCGCCTGCGAAGGCATAGTCGTAGTCGGTGGCAAGGGAAATGACAGCAGCAAGGTAGCGGTATTGATCATAGGCGGAGAGCCCTTCCGGCATCCGCTCCACGATCCGCCGACAAACGGCGTCGAATAACGCCGTTTCTTCGCGCAGCGCATCAATGCTTGCGGGCTCCTGCATGGCATCCCACGGCATGAAATAACGGGACTCCAATGCGGCGGTCATATTGCCCTCCAGTACATCATTGATAATGAAGTAGTTTTCCAGCTCCGGCCAGTCCGTTATGATCGCGCCGAAAACGATAAGCACCCGGTCCAATACATCGTAGCCGTATTCGTCCGCAGAATAGCTAAACGGTTCGAACGCCCGGACTTTTAAGATCATTTCATCATACAAGGCTTTTTCTTCCTCGTTCAGGGTGTCATACTCAAGCCGTTTTTCAAAATTAAAAGTGACCGGCGAAAGATCGTCTTGCCTTACCGTGTCCATGATCAAGACGGCTTCATCTATGATTGGGTCAATCCTTGCGAAGATTCCGTTTGCGGCCGGCTCCGGCACGGAAACGGCCGGCGTCCCGATACTATTACCGCCATTACAGGCGGACAGGCAAAATACCAGGATAACCGCCGTAATCAAGGCAACTGTTCTTTTCATTTCTCTCACACCTTCTCTTTTTTATTTCATTCTTAATCGCGTTTAAACACCCCATCGATGCCCGATACTATCATCACGCCGTCGTTTAACACCGCGGTATACTCAATATCTTCGTATGTATACGTCAAAATGCCGTCATTCACTTCATAATACCCGGTGGATATGCCAAAATTAAAGGTATCGTCCTCGTTCAAATTCCCGTGCGTGATATAGTAGCGTCCATCGTCGGAAAACTCAATCTCGTCTTGCGTTGTTTCGCTATGCCAGTACCCGACAAAGGCTTTATGGGGGCCATTTTGAAGCCTTTCATCGCCCTCGGGGTAAAATTTGCTCGCCATGCCCTCAAGTATCAGGCTTCCGTCCTCCGTCGCCCACAGCTTTAGCGTATCTTCGAACCAGGTACTGACCACAAGATGATCACGGCCTTTTTCAATGGGGCCTCCTGAAAACGAGCTGCCGGTGACTACCATGTATTGCGTATCCGATATCGTTATCCGCGCAAAATGCGAGTCGCTCTCCCACTCGCCTATATACGCCTCAAAAGGCACTATCATATCCGTAAGCTTGTCTATTGTTTCGAAGTACCCTTCTACATCCGTCAGCTTTATAAAGTCGCAATTTCCATCGCTGATGCCGTCAGGAGACAGATAGAGCGAGTCTCTGACTACAAATTCGCCGTCCCGCATATAGCCGAAATCTATCATGCCCTCTGATTCCCAAGGCTTATAATATCCCTCCGCTATAAATAACGTATTTCCATCTCCGCCCGGCTGCACGCCCAGCAGCTCGTATTGACCGCTCTCATAAAGGAAATACACGCGAGCGTCATCCACGCCGCTGTAATACGAACCCGCGTATTTTTCAAGTAGCAAATAATCTTCTTCCGTATACTCGACGGCATCAACCGCATCCGGGAAGTAAACCGTCTCGCCGCATGCCGCAAGGGACAGCGCCGCCAATAAGAGGCAGACGCAAATCATCATTGATCGTCCGCGTAATACCGGTATCGTTTTCATCTTTTTTCCCCTTTCACCGAATAAACTATTTTTTACTTTTCATGCTTCTTTCCTTGCGTTTTGCTTGTTTGCCGGCGCACAATCCAAGGGTAGCAGAAATATTTCTCCCTGTGTGAAAGGTTAAGAAATCTTAACTCCAATAAAGAATCGGATTCAGTGTAGCAGACGCGGCCAAAAAGAAATAGACACTAAAGTGACCTCTTTATGTTTCATAACCATTTTCTGCACATTTGTAAAAAAGAACGGATTTACGGAAGACGGGTTATGGCGAAAAAGCGCAAAAAAAAACAGGGGACAGACCCCCGCCGGGAAAGACGGCAAACACAGGGTTAGGCAGGGACGGGCCTATTTCAGGAATTCCATCACCTTTCCCCTATGGGCGATCCCAAGCTTGCCCAGTATGCGTGAAACCAGCTTTTTTACATAATCCTTCGAATAAAACAGTTCGTTGGCGATTTCCTCGTTGGAATAGCCCTTTACCAAAAGCCGCAGGGTTTTCAACTCCGTTTCTGTCAGGGGTTCGGCCAGGCGGCTGAGCTTTTCCTCGTCCAGCGTGTTTTTCTCCTTCAGGCGGAGGGTATTCTCCATACAGTTTTTCAGCCGCGCCAGCAGGATTTTCCGCGAGAAGGGCTTTTTGATGTAATCCTGCGCACCGATGGAGAGACCGCGCTCTTCATACTCCTCCGCCGTCAGCCCGGTCAGGTACACCACGGGAACCTCCCGGGCCTGCGGTATTTCCCGCAACCGCGCCAGCATTTCAAAGCCGTCCATCCCCGGCATGTCGATGTCCAGCAGGATGATCGCGGGGATGAAGCCGCCCCGTATCAGCTCCAGGGCCTCTGGCCCGGAAGCGGCGAAGCTGACCGCGTAGTCGCTTTTCAGCACCTCTCCGGCCATATCCAGCAGCCCGAGATCATCGTCCACCATCAAAACAAACGGTTTTTCCGTCAATACCATCTCATCCAACGCTTTCACATCCAAATGGCTCCGTCAGGGCCAGCAGGAGCCCTTCGGCTTCCCGCATTTGCATATTCCTTACCTTCTGCCGGATATTTTCAAGCGCCTCGGCGGTTTCCGGCCGGTTCTCTTCCGAAATCAGCCGGTCCAGGGCTTCCATGGCGTCCG
>JAAYBW010000060.1 GCA_012729975.1 Clostridiales bacterium | reverse complement strand
TAGCGGTTGCGTCTGAAGCAAAAAAGACCGTTGAAGCTTATAAAAAAAGCTGCGGATTCACAGTCCGGCTCGGGGAAAAAACTATTCGTTTCCTGCGTTATAGTTGCGGCCGGATCTTCCGACAGAATGGGCGGACAGGACAAGATCTTTTCGGAGCTTGACGGGATGCCCGTACTGGCATATTCTCTGCGCACGCTTTCCTCAAGCTCCTGCATCAATGAGCTGATTGTTGTAACAAGGCGTGATAAACTGGAAGAGGCTGCCGGGTTATGTCGGCTTTACGCTCAAAACAAGGCCGCCGGTGTTGTGGCGGGAGGAAAAACAAGAGCCGAGTCGGCGCTTGCGGGAGTAATGGCCGCATCAAGGAAAGCTCGGCTGATAGCCATACATGACGGGGCAAGGCCTCTTGTGACCGAGGAAGTAATAAACGAGGCCGTTAAGAAAGCGGCCGTTTGCGGAGCCGCGGTCGCCGCAGTCCCGGTTATCGATACAATCAAGACGGTGTGTGACGGAAAGATAGAAGAAACACCCCCGAGATCCGGTCTTTTCGCGGCGCAGACTCCGCAGGTATTTGACGCGGAGCTGATAAAAGCGGCTCTGACATATACAATCGAAAAAGGAATTGCCGTAACCGACGACAGCGAGGCGGTTGAGCGTTTGGGATTCAAACCGGCCGTAACGGCCGGAGACAGACAGAATATTAAAATCACCGTACCCGAAGATCTTTCAACCGCGCTGGCCATTATATCCCGGAGGAATACAAAATGAGAATAGGACAGGGATATGACGTTCATAAGCTGCTTAAAAGCGGAGGAGCACTTGTCCTCGGAGGAGTGCATATACCCTTTGACTACGGCCTGGTCGGCCATTCGGACGCCGATGTCGCAGTACACGCGCTTATTGATGCGATACTGGGAGCGCTGGGGCTGGGAGACATAGGCCTCATCTTCCCGGATAACTCGGACGAATACCTCGGTATAAGCAGTCTGCTGCTGCTTGAACGCGTACGGGATATGATGATCTCAAAAGGCTATTCCGTCGGGAACGCGGATATAACCATCGTAGCCCAGCTTCCTAAAATCATGCCGTTCGCTTATGAGATGAGAAGTAATATCGCCAAAGCGCTGCGCACCGATATCACTCGCATAAGCGTAAAGGCAACAACAGAGGAAGGGCTCGGATTCACCGGCAGGGGAGAAGGAATCGCCGCGCATGCCGTGGTTCTTCTGGAGGAGAAAAATGAATCTGAGCAAAGCTGAATTTATAATTTCAGCGGCTTCACCGAAAGATTTTATCAGAGACGGGCTGCCGCAGATAGTTTTTGCCGGGCGCTCAAACGTAGGTAAATCATCTGTAATCAACTGCTTGTTAAACCGGAGAAATTTTGCCCGTGTGGGAAATTCTCCCGGTAAAACCGCGAATATCAATTATTTTCTGATAGACGAAACCGTTTACATCGTCGATCTGCCGGGATACGGCTATGCGAAAGTATCCGAAGCGGAAAAAGCCCGCTGGGGCAGATTGATGGAAAGCTATTTTACTCAATCGGGACTTATAACGGCAGGCGTGATGATTGTGGACTCACGCCATAAGCCTACCGCGGACGATGTTGCGATGGCTGACTGGTTTAAACAGGCAGGCTGCCCGCTCGTCGTGGTGGCCAATAAGTCCGATAAGGCAAAAAAAAGCGAACTGGACGCGTCACTGGAGCTTATCAGAAATACTCTTGATCTGCGGGATGATGATGTATTATTCTCGTTTTCCGCGGAAAAAAAGATTAACAGAGATTTGCTTGTCCGGCACATAGACAGACTTGCATACGGAGAGGATACCAATTGACGGGTTTTTCCGATATTATCAGAGGTCTGGACTGGTCTGTACCCATAACATTTGTTATGTCGGTAATACCGGCGCTGATCTGTATAAGCTTTCATGAGATGTGTCACGGAGCCGCGGCTTATTTATTGGGAGACGACACAGCCCGAAAGCAGGGCCGGCTTTCAATGAATCCGCTTAGGCACATAGATCCCGTCGGCCTGCTTATGCTGATTATTTTCAAGTTCGGATGGGCAAAACCGGTTTCGGTGGACATGCGCAGATTCAGGCATCCGAAACGCGGCATGGCGCTCACGGCATTGGCAGGACCGGTTTCAAACCTGGTTCTGGCAGCCGTTGTACTGTTCCTTTACGGTCTTTTATACAAAAGCCTTAACGGCGGCGAATGGGGAGACAGAATACTTACCCTGCTGGAGCTTACAGCCTGGCTGAGCATAGGTCTGGGTATATTCAACCTGATACCGATACCTCCGCTGGACGGCTCAAAGGTGCTCTTTGCGCTGCTGCCGGACTCGGTCTATTTAAAGCTTATGCGCTATGAAAGATACGGTATGATAATAATGCTCGCTCTGGTGCTGCTGGGTGTTGTAGGCGGTCCCCTTACCGATGCTTCCGCCTATGTATACGATAAGCTGTTTCACGCGGCACAATGGGCATATGACCTGACCGTATAACCGAACGGATAGGAGGCAGAACGCCTGATGGCAGATCCCACATTCAAGCTCGAGGGCGTTATTAAGTCAAGCGGGAGCGCAGAAGATTTTGAGGGACCGCTTGCACTTATCCTTCAGCTTCTCGGTAAAAATAAGATTGAAATAAAAGACATTAAGATATCGGATATACTCGAGCAGTATCTTGCGTATCTGGACGAAATGAAAAGGATGGATCTTGATATTGCCAGCGAGTTTGTAATCATGGCTTCACACCTCATATATATCAAGGCAAGGACTTTACTCGCCGGAGAGGAGACGGTAAACGAGCTTGAGTCGCTTATCAGCTCGCTCGAAGAGCTTCGTCTGAAGCGTTCTTATGAGGCGATCAAGGTGGCCGCGGAATATCTGGAGCGGCGCTCGGCGCTCGGTATTGATGTGTTTGTAAGACAAAGAGAAGTCCCGGGAGGAAGCGTACCCTACAAATGGATTCACAGCGCGACAGAGCTCCGCGATGCGCTGATTTCGATCACCGGCAGGGAGGACTTCTCCGTGCAGCTTTCCCCAAAAGCGCTGATGCCGGCAAGACTTGTTTATCCGGTAGGCGAGAAGACCGAGGAGCTTATGATGCTTCTTCGGCGTAAGGGGAGGCTTAGTTTAGAGGAAATATACGCCTCCTGTCGGGAACGAAGCGAACTGGTGGCATCATTCATGGCCGTATTAGAGCTCATGAGAAGCGGAACGGTGTTTTTAACGCAGGTCCGGGACGGCTGCGAACTGAGCATAACGGAGGAGGACAACGGGTTTGGAAATTGACTCGATGCTTGAAGGGATACTGTTTGCTTCCGGAGACCCCATGCCTGTATCGCGCATATGCGCGCTGCTCGGAGCTACGCAGGAAGAGGTTCTCACGGCTGCCGGTAGGCTGGCCGACATGTATTCCTTCGAAGTACGCGGAATAAGGCTGATAAAGCTTGAAGACTCACTGCAGCTTGTCAGTGCTCCCGAACTTTCGGATATAATAAGGCGCGCGCTTGAAACCCGCAAGGCTCCGAAGCTGTCGCAAGCCGCATTGGAGGTTCTGGCGATAACGGCGTATTATCAGCCCGTGACGAGGGTTTATATCGAGAAGGTCAGAGGTGTGGACAGCTCGTATACTGTGGGAATGCTGACCGAAAGAGGACTTATCGAGGAATGCGGCCGCCTGGATGTGCCCGGCAGACCGGCTTTGTTTAAAACTACCGACGCTTTTCTGCGAAGTTTCGGAATATCCTCGATCGATGATTTGCCGCCATTAATTATTGGTGAAACCGACGATGCCCAGGTCAATCTTGAAAAGGCGATTGAGTCTTTAAAGCCGGCGGAAGACTGAAAACCGGGAGGTGCTGATTTGACCGCACTCATAGTAGTCGGCGCTGCCGCCGCGCTTATTATTTTACTGCTGACCGTTCGTCTGCATTGCGTGGCGGAGTATGCACCGGAAGGGTTTTCGCTTTATGCAAAGGTGCTTTTTATTAGAATAAAGCTGATACCCGCCCGAATGAAGAAAGAGAAAAAAGAAGTCATAGTAAAAAAAGAGGCTCAAAAGGCCGGTTCCGCGTTTAAAAAACTGATCGGCAGAATTAAAGGCCGCGAAGAAGAGGTGAAAACCTCCGATGAGATCCTCGGTTATGTCAGGCTTGCCGCCGGAGCGCTCGGACGTTTGTGCCGCAGTGTGGTGATTAAAGACCTGAAGCTGCATGTTGCCATCGCAGGAAATGAAGACGCTTATTCCGCCGCTTTAAACCATGGCAGACTCAACGCGGCGGCCGGAGCGATACTTCCGACGATCCGGAACACCTTTCGCGTGAAAAACACGCAGGTGGGATCTCATGTAAACTTTATCGGAACAAAGACCGAGATATATATTTACGCGGACATTTTTATAAGCGTCTTCGCTGCTCTGCGCCTGGTAACGGGAGTTGTTTTCGATATTCGGAAAAAAATACCGGACCGGCGCGGAAAAACCGACTGAAAATGTCGCGTGCGACTGCAAACAGGCTCAAATAAGAATGGCATTGAAAGGAATGGGTATAATAATGGAAAAGCATCCTCTCGGAGACCTGATGGAAACCACGATGAGCAAGCTGCGTGAGATGGTCGACGTCAATACGATAATCGGAACGCCTGTAACGACAACGGACGGTATTACGCTCATACCGGTGTCAAAAGTAAGCCTCGGCTTCGCATCGGGCGGCTCCGACTTCGCGCCGAAGCGGCAGAGTGCTTCCGGTACGAATCCGTTCGGCGGAGGCAGCGGAGCGGGTGTGAGCATTGTGCCGGTTGCGTTCGTTGTTATAAAAGACGCAAGTGTCCGCATACTGCCGTTAGACGGTCAGTCCGACCCGCTGAGCAAGGCAATCGATATGACATCGGAGATTGTCGATAAGATCAAGGATATGATAACAAAGAAAAAGGATGAAGAAAAAACAGGATGATACCCTTTCCGTGCACATACGGAAAACGAGTGAGTTTCGCACATAAGCTTACAGCAGTGATTTTAGCGCTTTTTCTTCTCGCACCTTCAGCCCGCGCGGCGCATGCCCCGGGCGACAGCGCGCTGTGCTCGATATTATACGAGGCACAGACCGGAACGGTTCTTTATTCCAAAAACCCGGATACGCCCAGGCTTATAGCCAGCGTGACTAAGGTCATGACAGCGGTCGTGGTCCTTGAAAACTGCGATCCGGGCGAAGAAGTGACGATCAAGCCCGAATGGGCTAATGTCGAAGGCTCCTCCATGTACGTCGTACCCGGAGATACCTATACCGTTAAAGAACTTCTGTACGGGATGATCATAGTTTCCGGAAACGACGCGGCTACGGCTCTGGCTTGTCACTGCGCGGGCAGCGTAATGGCTTTTGCGGATATGATGAACGCCAAAGCCGCCGAGCTTGCAATGACCGGCAGCAGCTTTGAAAACCCCCACGGCCTTGACGGAAAGAATCAGTATTCAACTGCGAGAGACATAGCAAAACTGACTGTCTACGCAATGAAAAACCCGGTATTTGCCGAAATCTGCGCCACAAAAAAGGTTACCGTACACGGAGTAACTTTATATAACCACAATAAGCTGCTTGACATGTACGAGGGCGTGGTCGGCGTTAAGACGGGCTATACGGAAGCGGCGGGACGCACGCTGGTCTCCTGTGCCCATGTAGACGGAATGAGCCTGATTTGCGTAACTTTATGCGACGGCAGCGACTGGAAAGACCATATGGCTTTGTTCGACTGGGCCAGAAGCAGCTACGAGCTGGTCGAAGCGGTTACCCAACAAAAGGAGATACGAAAAGTGCCGGTTATATCCGGAACACGCGAGCAGCTGCCCGTTGCACCCGAAAGAAGCAGCCGCCTTCTCGTTAAAAAGGGACAGAAGGTGAGCGTTGAGGCCTCTTTACGGCATTTTGTCTATGCGCCGATGACTAAGGGTTCAAAGGCAGGAACGGCATATATTACAGTCGACGGAAAAGTTGCGGATACGGTGGATCTTGTTTATGCCGAAGATGCCGAGCTGGATATGTCGGTGCCTTTGACTTGTTGGGAGAGGATCAAATGGGCCTGGTATCGCGCGAATGAATACAGCAGCTACAACTGGATATATCCCGGCGTATGACGCTATGGAGGATCATATGGCTCAAAGAATACAGAAAATAATTGCCGACTCCGGACGGTGCTCCAGAAGAGAAGCCGAACGCCTCATAGCGGCAGGCCGCGTTACGGTTGACGGCGTTACGGCCCATATCGGACAAAAGGCAGAAATATACCAAATCAGAATTGACGGAAGCCCGCTTGCCGCAACAGGGAAGCGGGTTTACATAATGCTCAACAAGCCGCGCGGATACGTCACTACAATGAAAGATGAAAAAGGGCGCAAAACAGTGCTCGACCTTGTAGAAGGCTGCGGCGCCAGAGTATTTCCCGTGGGACGTCTTGATATGGCTTCAGAGGGACTGCTTATCCTCACGAATGACGGAGATGCTGCTTTCCGTATGACGCATCCGTCCTTCGGGCTGAAAAAGACATACAAAGTAAGCGTGCGCGGCAGCGGGTTTGAGACCGCGGCGCTGAAAATGTCGCAGGATATGACATTGGACGGGGAAACGGTAAGAGGTTCCGAGGTTTCGGTATTGTCGGAGGACGGTGACCGCGCCCTGTTTTCGGTCACGGTATCGGAGGGTAAAAACCGGCAGGTACGCAGGATGTGTGAGGCGTGCGGACTGGAGGTGCTCCGTCTTGAGCGGATCCGCGAAGGTGAGCTGAAGCTTAACGGCCTTAAACCCGGCCGCTGGCGTTACCTTACTCCGGCGGAGACGGAATATATAAAAAGCATTTAATTACGGACGGCTGAACATCGTATAACACTTGCATTGCCGCTTCCGCGACAATATAATCTGGTATTAGAAACGTCAGTAAATTCAGAAAGGACGGGCGTTTGCCCGCGATATGGAAATGGACAAGGATGTTGTTTCGCTTATTGAAAGCCGGATGCGCGAATTTTCGAAGGGACAGATTCGCATTGCGAAATACATACAGGAAAATTATGACAAAGCTGCCTTTATGACTGCCGCGAGATTGGGGGAGGTTACGAATGTATCCGAGTCTACCGTAGTTCGTTTTGCTTCCGAGCTTGGTTATGAGGGATTTCCGGAAATGCGGCGCGCCCTTCAGGAGATGATACGAAGCCGCCTGACATCCGTACAGCGCATTGAAGTGGCAAAAAGCGTGATCGGCACGAAAGATACGCTGCAGGCAATAATACACTCCGATATGGACAAAATGAGAATGACGCTCGATGCCGTAGACCGGGACAGCTTTAATGAGGCTGTGGCAAGGATTCTGTGCGCAAGACGCATTTATATAGTCGGAACAAGAACCGCGGCCGCTTTGTCGATGTTCATGGGATACTACTTCAATTTGCTGTTTGACAATGTTAAGGTACTCGGCGACAGCATGTCCGCCGAGATATTTGAGCAGATGCTGCGTATATCCTCGGAAGATGTGCTTATAGGCATAAGCTTTCCCCGTTATTCGAAACGCTCCGTGAGAACGGTTCGCTATGCCAGGGATATAGGCGCCTCGATCATATGTATAACAGACGCGCCGACATCTCCGCTGGCGCCGCTGGCCGATGTATGCCTGTACGCAAAAAGCGACATGGTTTCTTTTCTTGACTCTCTTGTAGCGCCGCTTTCACTGATTAATGCCCTGATAGTGGCGGTCGGGACCGAGACTAATGAGAAACTGTCGGCCACCTTCAGCGATCTTGAACGTGTTTGGACCGAATACGAGGTGTACGAGAAATTTGACAACTGACGTACTTGTGGCGGGAGGCGGCCCGGCGGGTATGATTGCTGCCATAAGCGCCGCGGAGGCAGGAGCCGAGGTTACGCTGCTCGAGAAAAACGACAGATTGGGCGTGAAGCTTCGCATCACCGGAAAAGGCCGCTGCAATATAACAAACAACTGCGACGCGGACGAAGTGTTAAGAAACATTCCGGTGAACTCCAAATTTCTGATCAGCGCGATGAAGGCGTTTCCCCCGTCCCATACGATGAGCTTTTTTGAGTCATTGGGAGTAGCTTTAAAAACGGAGCGCGGCAACAGAGTGTTCCCGGTCTCGGAGAGCGCTCCGCAGGTCGCGCAGGCGCTCTCCGACAGGCTTAAGGAACTGAAAGTAAGAGTGGAGAAAAACAGGGCGGTAGACATAATAACTAAAGACGGTAAAGTATACGCAGCCGGAACGCCGCGCGGCAGCATATGCTGCCGATGCCTGGTGATAGCTACAGGGGGGCTGTCATATCCGAAGACCGGATCGACAGGGGACGGCTACAAGCTGGCAAAATCGGTCGGGCACACGGTTACCCAAACTTTTGCCTCGCTTGTGCCCTTGGAATCATCAGACATTTTCTGCGGTCGAATGCAGGGACTGTCGCTTAAAAACGTAAGACTCACACTCGAGGGCGAAAAAAACGGCCGGCTTTTCGACGATATCGGAGAAATGCAGTTTACGCATTTCGGAGTCAGCGGCCCGCTTGTGCTCACGGCCAGTTCTCATATGCGTGACGCGTCGGACAGGTACAGAGTGCATATTGATCTCAAGCCGGGGCTTGACGAAAAGAAGCTGGATGCCAGAATTTTGCGGGACTTTACCAAGTACAGCAACAAAGAGTTCAGAAATGCCCTCGAAGATCTCGCGAGCAGACTTATGATACCTGTATTGGTGGATCGCTCCGGAATACCGCCCGAAACAAGGGTTAATACCGTAACCAGGGAGCAGAGGAAGGCTCTGACAGCGCTTTTTAAGGACTTTTCGGTTGACATAACAAACAAACGGCCGATCGACGAGGCCGTGATCACCTCCGGCGGCGTATCCGTAACGGAAGTGAACCCAAAGACCATGGCTTCAAAGCTGCTGCCGGGACTTTATTTTGCGGGCGAGGTTCTGGATGTGGATGCCTATACGGGCGGATATAACCTGCAGATTGCTTGGGCAACGGGCAGGTTGGCTGGTATGAACGCCGCAAAGGAGTGCCTTGGATGAATGTAAGCATAGCTATAGACGGTCCCGCCGGAGCGGGAAAGAGCACGATGGCAAAGCGGGTGGCGGAAAAGCTCGGATATTTTTATGTGGATACCGGGGCGCTTTATCGCACCGTCGGCCTTCACGTTATGAGAAACGGCGTGTCGCCCGCAGACGAAGTAAGCATAAAGAAGCTGCTCAGGGATTTGGATATATCCTTTTATTATGCTCAGGACGGAACGCAAAGGATGAGTTTAAACGGCGAGGACGTCAGCGATGCTATCCGCACACCGGATATATCGCATTATGCTTCGGCTGTTTCGGCATTGGCTTCCGTGAGGGCTTTTTTGCTGGATATGCAAAGGAATATGGCCAATAAGCACAGCGTAGTAATGGACGGCAGGGACATCGGAACCGTCGTTTTACCAAATGCGAGCGTGAAGCTGTTTTTAACGGCAAAGGCTGAGGAACGCGCCCGAAGGCGATGGAAGGAGCTTCGCGAAAAGGGCGGGGAATATGATTACGAAACAGTGTTGACTGACCTGATCGGAAGGGACAAGGCAGACAGCGAAAGACCCATAGCCCCGCTTAAAGCAGCGCAGGACGCTGTCGTGCTCGATACTACGGATCTTGATCCCGAAGCGACCCTTTCCGAGATACTCAGGATAATCAAGGAGAGAACGGGGTAATGAAGTTCGTATACAAGCTGTATTTCATTTTACTTTATCTGCCTGTCCGTCTTATATACGCGGTCAGGGCGATACACCCTGAGAGGATGCCGCACGGCCCCGTGCTTTTATGCGCTAACCACAGCGCCTATTCCGATCCTCTGCTTATCTCTTTTTCGCTGGGAATTAAAGTCTGGCCGCGCTTTATGGCGAAAAAAGAATTAAAGCGTGTGCCTGTGCTCGGCTGCCTGCTCAAAATGGCAGGCGTTATTTTTGTTGACAGAGGGAAATCGGATGTCGCCGCGATCAAATCCGCAATGCGTATATTAAAAGACGGGGGAACGGTAATGATCTTTCCCGAAGGCACCCGCGTTAAGGACGACGGTTCGGCGGACGTGAAGACCGGAGCCGTCATGCTGGCGGCCCGGACGGGGGCACCGATTGTACCTGTATATATACCCAGGAAGAAAAGGCTGTTATCAAGGATACCGGTCGTTTTCGGCGAGCCCTTTTCGATTCCGAGAGATGTAGGCGACTATTCGGTCTGCGCTGACGAGCTTATGGCGCGCATAGACATGCTTAAAGGAGAAACGTGAAAAAACTTATTGCAGCTAAAAGCGCGGGCTTCTGCTACGGGGTCAGCCGTGCGATAAAAATCGCGGAGGAGACAGCAAAGCGCGGCCCCTGTTATACGCTCGGTTCGCTTATCCACAATAAGGCGGTAACCGGGATGCTGTCCGGAAAGGGAGTACACGAAGCGGGCGGGATCGAAGAGATACCCGAGGGTTCAACCGTGATAATCCGGACACACGGAGCCTCGCCCGATGAATATGAAGCGCTTGTAAGAAAAGGCTGTACTATTGTTGACGCGACCTGCCCGGATGTCGCAAAAATACACCGGCTGGTGAAGGATATATCGGCGCGGGGCAGAGTGACCGTTATCATAGGGGACGAGGACCATCCCGAAGTTCGCGCTATACGCGGCTGGAGCGGTCGGTCGGTTACGGTAAAGGATGCGCAGGAGGCTCAAAGGAAACTGTCTGCGCTGGTCCCGGATCCCCTAACCCCGCTCAGTGTCGTACAGCAAACTACCGAATCAAGGGAAGCGGTTCAAAATTGCTGTAATTTCTTTAAAAAGCAGTATACAAACACCGAATATTTTGATACAATTTGTAATGCTACGTTCAGACGCCAAGAAGAAGCAAGAGTACTGGCCGATTGCGTTCAAGCCGTTATCGTAATCGGAGATAAAACCAGCGCGAATACCCGCAGGCTTGCGGAGATTTGCGCCGAAAGATGTGCCGTGGTAATACATGCGGAAAATGTCAATGACCTCCCCATGTCTAAACTGGCCGATTTCGGCACTATAGGCGTCACAGCGGGAGCCTCGGCGCCCGAGTGGATCATTAAGGAGGTTTGCGACAAAATGACAGAGGGAATGGATGCAATGGAAAACTTCGATGAAAAAGTTCCCGATACGGAGGAAATGACCCCGCAAGGAGCGGAGGTCGTCATTGACCCTGCGGTTTCCGAACCTGTTGAGGCCAGGGAGACAATTACACCCGAAGCCGCTGCCGAAGTAACGGCCGGGGATGAGACGGCGGAAACCTTTGACCAAATGCTTGAAAAGAACATGCGCACACTGACGACCGGTCAGAAGATAACCGGCATTGTTGCGTCTATCAGCGCGGCCGAGGTTACGGTTGATCTGGGTACAAAACAGTCGGGATACATTCCAATTGCCGAGCTTACCGATGACCCGGATGTGAAACCCGAAGACATAGTTCAGGTCGGCAGTGAGATTGAAACCTATGTTATGCGCGTTAACGATGTTGAAGGTACGGTCATGCTCTCTAAAAAGAGGCTTGATACGGTTAAATATTGGGAAATGATCGAAAAGGCCAAAGACGACAAAGAAGTTGTTGAAGGCACAGTCATAGAGGACAACAAGGGCGGAATCGTAGTGTCCGTTAAGGGCATAAGAGTTTTCGTTCCGGCTTCGCAGAGCGGGCTTCCCAAGGGTGCGGAGATGAGCAGCCTTATTAAGACCAAACAGAAGCTGAAGATCACCGAAGTTAACCGCGCAAGGCGCAGAGTAGTAGGTTCCATACGTGCCGTGCAGTATTCACAGCGCAAAAATGCATCCGAGGCAACCTGGGCTGAAATAGAAGTCGGCAAAAAATACCGCGGTGTAGTCAAATCGCTTACATCCTACGGCGCTTTTATTGATATCGGCGGCGTTGACGGCATGGCTCATGTTTCAGAGCTTTCCTGGAAGCGTGTGAGGAATCCTGCCGACATTTTGTCTGTGGGTGACGAAATAGACGTGTATGTCATATCTTTTGACAAGGAAGCGAAAAGAATCTCTCTGGGCTGCAAATCGGCGTCTGAGAACCCGTGGACCAAGTTTACAAACACTTATAACATCGGCGATGTTATCTCTGTGAAAATAGTAAAGCTGATGCCTTTCGGCGCTTTTGCCGAGATACTGCCCGGAGTGGACGGTCTTATTCATGTCTCCCAGATATCGGCCGATCGTCGTATCGGAAAACCCGATGAGGTCCTTTCAGAGGGACAGACTGTCAACGTGAAGATTACCAATATCGACTTTGACAAAAAGAAGGTTTCACTATCCATACGCGCGCTTGCTTTTGAGCCTGCCCCTTCGGAGGAGCTTAAATCCGCGCGGGGCGAAGACGCTGTCGTTTATGATACCGAGACAGCGGCGGCGCAGGAAGACAGCTCCGCAGAATAAAGACTTTGTATAATAAAAGCGCCCCCGAATTGGTGCACGGGAGCGCTTTTTATTTGCGCCGAAGCGGATTATCGGAGTGTATGCCTGACGATATTTATTTGCCCGGGTCGTCCGAAGGCTTAACCCTGTTGTCGGTCTTTCCCCGGAAGACGTAAAATCTCTGATAAAGAAACTCCGTTACGAAGTTTACCGCCAGTGTAGAGAAATATACAATGTCATCCGCGGCGGGTATTCCGGCAAAACGAACCTCCGCAAGCCAATTGCCGAGGATGGTGGACAGCGGAGTGAATACTACATAATAAGCAAATGTCTTAAGCATAGCAGCGGGTATGTCGGCGTCCGATTTGAATGTGAAACGGCGATTGAGGGTGAAGTTCCATACAACGGAGGCAATAAGCGCCGGAAGATAGCACAGCCAATAACCAAAGGACGGGATTAATCCGAGGATATAAAACAGCCCTGTTTCTATGAGACCCGCGGACACGGAAAACAGCCCGAATTTAACGAAGCGCCAGAGCTCCCTTGTTAATTTAGCGGTATTGGTTTTCATTTAATGCCTCTCAAATTTTCTGATATGAGCCCTTTTTATAATGCTCATAAAGTAATGTATCATGTTATGCGCCGGTAATCAATGTGATAATCCTTTTGTCCGTGTTTATTGTATTGAATCGGGGATTGTGGTATTGTGCTTTATATCAGGGGTATCGATTCGGACGGCAGCGTAATGAGTAATGGCTGCCGGAGAGAAGGGTATACGTTAATGAAGCTTAAAGAGCAACTTAAGGAAAACGAGGACATTACAGCGCAGGAATCCGTAAGACGAAGGAACCGAAGAAAACGGATTTTAATAATTCTCGCGGCTTTCATTCTTTGTGTTATTCTTGCGGCGGCATTGCTGCACGCTTTCTTTGTAAAGCCTCCCGAATTATATGCAGCCCCCGAGACAAACGAGCCTGCCGCGACAGCTGCTTCGGACCCCGAAACGGTAAACGATGTTTCCGCCTCGGCCTCTCCGGCTGCAGACGACAGAGGCGAGGGAGTT
>JAAYBW010000059.1 GCA_012729975.1 Clostridiales bacterium | reverse complement strand
AGCTGCATGCCGGAGGCGTCGCTGACTTCGGTGGCAAACCGCTGCGTTAAACGGTATCGCAGATAGTCCTTAGGCAGCAGTATATGCCTGCAGCGGGCATATATTTCGGGCTCGTTTTTGCGAACCCACAGTATTTTAGACGCGGTAAAGCCCGTAAGCGCGGGGTTTCCGGTTATCTGAGTAAGTCGCTCGCGGCCGACCCTGGAGGTGATTTCATCACATTCGGCGGAGGTTCTCTGATCGCACCAGATTATGCTTCTGCGCAGAGGAACGCCGCGGTCGTCGAGCATCACAAGCCCGTGCATCTGTCCGGAGATGCCGATACCGGCTATGTCCGATGCGGAGACGCCGCTTTTTTCAACGACTGCTTTTATAGTCACAAAGCCCGCGTTTGCCCAGTCGTCGGCATCCTGCTCCGCCCAGCCGTTTTCCGGCTGATACATGGGATACTCGACAGACTCGGAGGCAATTATCCCGCCGCTTAAGTCAAACAATACGGTTTTAGTCCCGCTTGTACCGAGATCGATTCCGATAAGATACGCACCTGCCATAATCATCACCCGCCGTTACAGTATAAATGAGCCGCCGAGCAGATCCTCCTGTGCCGAAGAAGTGCCGATATACGCCTGATAGGTCATATGTTCAAGCTCGAACGCCGCGGAGGTCGGATTATACCATTTGAGTTTATCGACAGGGCACACGATCCGCACGCGCCTGCTTTCGCCGGGCTTCAGACCGACTCTTTCAAAGCCGCGCAGAGCTTTTACGGGCCGGTCCACGGCGGAATTGTCAAAGCCTATATAAAGCTGAATGACCTCGGCGCCTTCTCTTGAGCCTGAGTTTTTCACAGTGCATTCCGCGGCGATTTCGCTGCCGACGACCTCGAAGTGAGCGCCGCTTATCTCGAAATCGGTGTATGACATTCCGAAACCGTACGGGAAAAGCGGTTTTACCGCTTCTTTATCAAGCTTCGCGTATCCGTGATAATAGTCGTACCACTGATTGGCAGTGTCCCAGTTGACCCGGGGAAGGTCGCTCTCGCTCACGGGAATCACGAAGGGCAGCTTGCCGGAAGGGTTTACGTCTCCGAAGAGGATTTCCGCTATTGCCGTCCCGCCCTCCTGACCCGGGTAATAGGCCATCAGCACGGCCGGGACAAGGTCTATCCATTCGGATACCGTTATGGTGTTCCCGCCGATAAGAACTGCGACGGAATTTTCGTTTTCCGGGGATACGGCCTTAATCAAAGCCGAATCGGCCTCGTGCAGAGATAGCGAATGAAGCCTGTCGCCCCCCATTGAATCGAAGTAATTGACCTCTTCGCCGTGAAGCTCGATGTATTCTCCCTCGTCGTAATAATCAAAACCCACGACGAAGACGACCGCGTCGGCCTCGCGCGCCGCCTTTTTGGCGGCCTCCGTGTCGCTGCCGTCGCAGTAAATGATTTCGATGCCGGGGGCCGCTGTTTTAATACCCTCGAGCGGCGTAACCGTATAAGCGGGGTAAACGCGGGAAGAGCCGTGGTCCCCCGTGTTTTCACGGTCGGCGAGCTTGCCGATAACGGCGAGCTTTTTCACTGCGGCGCGATCGAGCGGGAGCACAGACCGGTTTTTTATGAGCGTTATTCCTTCTCTTGCGGCTGTAAGCGCGAGAGCTTTATGCTCTTTGCATCCCAAAACCTCTTCGCCGTATACTTTGCCGCTCTTCGCGTACGCATCCTCGAAAGCGAGAACGGTTTTGGCGATGCGAACGGCCGCTTCGTCTATACGGCTCTCGTGCACCAGACCGTCCCTTACCGCCCGGACAAGGTTTTCGCCGTAAAGATATGTCCAGCACATCTCCATATCCAGGCCCGCGTTGGCGGCCTGCACCGTGTCGCGTATACCGAAGTTGAAGTCGCTCATTACAAAACCGTCAAAATCCCACTCTTCCTTCAGAATTTTTGAAAGCAGATAGTCGCTGTGACCGCAATGCACGCCCTTATACAAGTTATAAGCGCTCATTACACATGCGGCCCCCGCGTCTATGCAATCTTTAAAATGCGGCAGATAAACCTCGCGCTCCGTGCGCCTTTGGCAGTCAACGCTGCACTTAAAGCGGCTTAGCTCCATGGAGTTAAAGGCGAAATGCTTAACGCAGGGAATCACATTTTCCTCCAGGACGCCGCGCACCAGAGCCGATCCCATTTGACTTATCGCGAAGCTGTCCTCCCCGTAAGTCTCCTGGCTTCGACCCCAGCCCGGATTATAGGGCAGGTTTATGCATACGCCCGCGAAAAGATTGCCTCCGTGCGCCCTTACCTCGCGCCCGATGGCATGACCGATATCCTCTTCGAGCTTCGTGTCAAACGCCGCTCCTCTGAGCATGGACACCGGGAAGCAGGTGCTCTTGCCCGTGCCGCAAACGACTCCTCTGGGTCCGTCGCAGAACTTAACGGGCGGCAGGCCCAGTCTTTCGTTTCCTCCGGCCAGATAAGGCGTGATATTGTAGTGCACTTCTCCGGAAAAAGCCTCTTCGTGCTTTATGCGGCCGCTCATAAGGTAAACTTTTTCCTCAAGGGACATCTGCGAAACAAGCTCTTTTGCTTTTTGGGCGTACCCGGACCGATCAGCTTTCGAACTACTCATAAATATCTCCGTTCCCGCCGGAAAGCGGCGTAATTAACGCGGCTTGTGCATTCTCCGGCGCTTGTATGCGCAATGTTTTCATAATCCGAAAAGGACTTCGTTGACTATTCTTTCAAGGTACTCCTGGCGTCCCGAGCCCGGATCTTCGGGCGCGCCGAGATTCGCGGCGTAGTGCGCAAGCTCTTCAAGCGAGGTCTCTCCGCTGATTATACAGGCTCCGATGCCTCCGCGCCAGCCTGAATAGCGCTCTTTAACAAACTCCTCGATGCGTCCGTCTTCGATAAGCTTCGCCGCGTTAATAAGGCCGAGGGCGAAACTGTCCATACCAAGTATATACCCGTGAAACATATCTTCGGGAGTGTTGGAAGGGCGTCTTGTCTTCGCGTCGAAATTAAACCCGCCTGTCAGCCCGCCCGCTTTTAAAACCTCGTACATGCACATGGTAGTCTGGTATATATCAAAGGGGAATTCATCCGTATCCCAGCCGAGCAGCGTGTCGCCCTGATTGGCGTCAATGCTCCCGAGCATACCGTTTACGGCCGCCGTTCTTATCTCGTGGCTGAAGGTGTGGCCGGCGAGCGTGGCGTGGTTTGCCTCGATGTTAAGCCTGAAGTCGCGGTCAAGCCCGTAGGCGCGAAGGAATCCGGCGGCTGTGGCCGCGTCGAAATCATACTGGTGTTTCATAGGTTCCCTTGGTTTGGGCTCTATGTAAAAGAATCCGTCAAAGCCGATGGAACGTCCGTAATCGACAGCGAGCCGCATGAGCCTTGCCGTGTTGTCAAGCTCGAGCTTCATATCCGTATTCAGCAGCGTTTCATAACCTTCGCGGCCGCCCCAGAAAACATAGCCCTTGCCGCCGAATCTCACCGTAAGATCCAGCGCTTTTTTAACCTGCGTCGCCGCGAAGCAAAATACATCCGGGGAATTCGAACTCCCGGCTCCGTTCATGTACCTGGGGTTATTAAACAGATTAGCCGTGCCCCAAAGGCATTTGATGCCGGTGGCTTTCATTTTTTCCGATATATAGCCGCCGATCTCGTCGAGCCTATCGCCGGTCCGGCTTATATCGTCCGCTTCCGGAACAAGATCGCAGTCGTGAAAGCAAAAATACTCAAGCCCGAGCTTTTCCATAAACTCAAAGCCCGCGTCGGCCTTCGCTCTCGCGTGAGCCATGGTATTCCCGACGCTGCCGAAGCTCTTGTCCGCGGTCCCGACGCCGAACATATCCGCGCCCGCCGCGCCCAGATTATGCCACCAGGACATGGCGAACCGAAGATGCTCGCGCATGGTTTTTCCCAATATGACCCTGTCCGGATCATAGCAGCGGAAAGCGAACGGATTTTTTGAGTTTCTGCCCTCGAAACGGACCTTGGGCAGATTTTTGAAATATTCCATAATTTCCTCCTTGGCTCTTAAAAACAAGCGATACATGGTTTACCTAATGTTAACATGACGCTGATTTACTGTCCAGACGGTTCGGCTGATTTATCTGACAAAATGATTGCAGAAAAAAGAAGGGTATGCCGGTTCGGCATACCCTTTATGTTAAGCAGTGCGATTACTTTTTGCCCGCCAAGGCGCGGATTTTCCTGTATACTTCGTTTACTCCGAGAGCTGCCAGGCCGAAAACGCTCATTACCAAAAGGACGAAGGCAAGCAGGGGGGGTTCTTTTTCGCCTGTGGCAGGCACCTCGTCAAGTGGAACGTCATCCTCTTCTATTATCTCTTCAGGCAATTCGGCAAGAGGAACTTCCGCTTCTTCAACTTCGGTTAACTCATCCTCGACTTCTGTGGTGGGTGCGGGCGTAGGCGTGGGTGTAGGCGTGGGTGTGGGCGTAGGCGTGGGTGT
>JAAYBW010000058.1 GCA_012729975.1 Clostridiales bacterium | reverse complement strand
TCCGTTCTTGACGATTTTTGTCAACTCGCGTCGCTCGTTATCAGTTAGCTCAATGTTATATTTCTTTGTTGGCATATGATATCCCCCTCACAAACCGTACTTTAAGGATATCATATCATAATTCGTAAGTTTATACAAGTTTTAGTTGTTACTAAATACTAGTCTAAATACTAGTCACTTGGAGGAATAGGTTGATATATCGACCGATATCATCCGTTTATATGCGGTTTATTCTCGAAGTGCGCCGATTGCCTTTTTCCTGTTAAATGTAAGTTTTTCTTTGGAATTGGAATATGTTGCCGGCGACCTTGGCTTTTCAGCCATAATAATTAAGTGTGTTATGAACACTCGGACCACGATATTGCACCGGTCTGCATTGCAAGCGCAAACCGGTGTTTTTTTACTTTGACTGCGTATTAATCGGCAGCCAAATGCTCTAAGCAATAGTGCAGTTCGCCGGGACACAGACGATTGCTTTTTAACGCGCTCGGCTGTATGATATGGTTTGTTTTTGAATACTTCGTTTAACGGGGACAATTAATATGCATATTGAGTTCAGAGAGATAAACGAAAATGACTTGCAGGAAGTCCTGTCTATTTATACATACTATGTTGAGAACACTACTTTTTCATTTCATATGCATTCTTTGACAGCAGAAGAAATGCGCTGTCTGGTCTTTTTCGACAATCCAAAGTATAAAGCATATGTGATGCTGGATCGGGAGGTAATATGCGGTTATGTGATACTTTCACAATTCGGCGTCCGCGAAGCATACGATGAAACCGGACAGATAGCTGTCTATCTCAAATGCGGTTACACCGGAAAAGGAATCGGAACCCGCGCTATATCATTCATCGAGCAAGTTGCGGTAAAAAACAAATTCCATGTTCTTATCGCGACAATATGTGCGGAAAATACAGGCAGCATCCGTCTGTTCGAAAGCGTCGGCTATGAAAAATGTGCGCATTATAAGCAGGCAGGCTATAAATTCGGCCGAAGACTCGATGTTGTCGCTTATCAAAGAATACTGTCCTGAAATCAGCTGACGTCAATCAGAGCAGAAGCATTAGGACATATTCATCTGTATAAGTTTAACAACCCCCTATGTTTGGTCATAGACTGTAGCGCATTATTCTGTCATGCGATACAAGTCGCAAGGATGGTCAGTTCGGAGGTTGTGATGTGGCATTGCGGCAAATACCGTACAATCGAAACATCGCCGCAGAATACGCAATTAAATGGGCCATGTCGCGAAATCCGGCTTATTATAATTTCGATGCTCTCGGCGGTGACTGTACTAATTTTGTTTCCCAATGTGTTTATGCGGCTTGTTTAGTTATGAACTATTCTCCTGTCAGCGGTTGGTATTATATCAACGCGAATGACCGGAGTCCTTCATGGACAGGAGTCGAGCAGTTCCATTCTTTTTTGACATCCAACACCGGAACGGGCCCCTTCGGTTATGATACGCACAAGAATGATATACAAATTGGCGACGTGGTCCAGCTCGGGAAGTCTGACGGTTCGTTTTATCACACTTTATTAGTCCTCAATATTATCGAAAGTGAGGTATATATTGCTGCCCATTCATCAGACTCGCGTATGCGGCCTCTGACTAGTTACTCTTATGAACGTATTCGGTATACCCATATCGTCGGCGCCAGAAAATATCAACGATTATAATGATATGTAATGATCATTTAATGATCTGTCATCCGGCGGTTCCGGCATCCGTCAGCATTTTATAGATTAATTCGCACACTCTTATCTGCTGTTCTGTTCTTATCTGCTGCCCCTCGGTATCTTTCATAATCTGTATTGCTGTTATTCAATAAACAGTATTTATTTCAAATATCCGTTGCCGAATTTTCTCTTGTTAATTCAGCATCGTTATGATAACATACGTAGAGTTGTAAGACGCTAATTTTAATCGGAGCCTACTTCGATACAGCGAAGCAGGCTCTTCAATCATTATACCGTCAAAGAGGTGAGCCGGGGCTGCGTTAATAAACGTTCCCATATTATGCGACTTAAAAACACATCGATAAACAAAACCAAACCGCTTCTTGACTCAGAGGGGAATCTGATAAAAGGAGTTACCACTACTCTGGATTATCTGCCTTTCGGCACAGACGCGGATGTTAAGGCGGAAATGCTTAAAACAAAAAAAGAACAAAGAAAGCTTCCCGAAGGGGTCGAATCAAAGTCTCTTTACTCCGATATCATAAGAATAACATGGCCTTCAATGTTGGAATTATTTCTGACTTCTCTCGTTTCGATGGTAGATATGATGATGGTAAGCGGTCTCGGCTCAAGCGCAACAACCGCGATCGGTCTTGCAAATCAACCGCGATTTCTGATATTAACCACCCTTATGGCTCTGAACACAGGCGCTACGGCGATTATAGCAAGAGCCAGAGGATCCGGCAGACATGAGCTGACAAACCAAATACTGCGCCAGGCTATGGTGCTTGCTACCGGTATATCGATAATTTGCGGGTTCTTAGGCGTTTATTTTTCCGGATGGATGATAAATTTCATGGCAAACGGAGGAATGCAGGAAGCCACAATAAAGGCCGGAACTCGATACCTTCAAATACAGATGGCGGCGTTTCCCCTCTTCTCCTGGTCTTTTTGCATAACCGCGGCGCTTAGGGGTACAGGCAATACCAAACCCAGCATGATCTACAACATAACCGCTAATTTGGTTAACATATTTTTAAATTACCTTTTAATCAATGGTCATTGGGGTTTCCCCGCATTAGGCGTCGCAGGCGCTTCGTTAGCGACCGTTATCTCCCAGCTCGTGGCAACGATAATAGCATTATACTGTGTTTTCAGCGGAAAATTCTATCTGAAACTCCGTTTGAAAAATCTCCTCAAGTTTGATAAGCGAATCGTCGGTGATATTGCAAAAATCGGTTTGCCCGCTATGCTTGAACAGGTTGTTATGCGTATAGGTATGGTAATATACAGCCGAACAGTCGCAACGCTGGGTGAGGTAGCGAACGCGGCGTTCCAGATATGCATGAACATACAGTCGCTGTCAATGATGAACGGTCAGTCTTTCGCTGTAGCGGCAACGACGCTAACCGGACAGAGCCTCGGGCGGCGAAGGCTTGATCTTGCCGAGCATTACGGCATAAGATGCAGAAACCTGGGGTTATGCATTGCGCTTTTCCTGTCACTCATATTCGCCATCTTCGGAAAATATCTTGTAATGCTTTATAACAGCAAGGAACTCGCGGTCATCCAAATGGGAACCGTTATTATGATAATAGTCGCGCTGCTGCAGCCTTTCATGTCATCGCAATTTATACTCGGCGGACTGCTCAGAGGAGCCGGAGACACAAAATCAACCGCCATCATCATGCTGATAACGGTCGTTATAATCAGGACATCCGTCGCTTATGTTTTTGTATCGTTAATTGACTATTCGTTTATAGCGGGCACGTTCCTGAGCAGGTGGCTCGACTCCACAACGGCAGGCGGTCTTACCGAGATAAGGCTTTACGGGGCTTGGATAGCGGTTTTGGCCGATCAGATGTTACGTTCCTGGCTTATACTGCTTCGATATAATCAAGGCAAATGGAAAGAGATCAGACTCCTGCAATAAATCTCAAGGCCGTCCGACCGGACGGCCTTGAGATTTACTCGTAATGTAATTATATATAGAACTCCTATATATAGAACTCCGCTGTCGGACCGTGGGTCAATGAAATTCGAAACTGTGTTTGAGGAAACCGCTTCGAAAGATCAGCGGCAAGGACCGGAACTATGACGTTTTCGGTGCTGAAATGGTCGGCATCAATTATGTTTATACCCGCTTCCTTCGCCTGCAGGAACACATCGTACTTAATGTCTGCCGTCACAAAAGTGTCGCATCCCTTCTCGGCTGCATACTTTAAATAATCTCCGCAAGAGCCTCCTCCGACTGCGACACGTCTGACCGGTTTTTCGGCATTGTAATAGCGCAGTCCGTTTGTGTTAAGCGCGGTTTTCACACTTCGAAGAAATTCAGGCAGCGGTGTATCATGCGCCAATGATCCTATCCGACCAATGCCTATTGTTCCCGCGGAATCATCGCCAAAATATCCGAGCGGCATTGTATCCGCAAGGCACAGCGCATTTGCCAACGCGTCATTTACTCCTTTGTAAGCGGCGTCAAGGTTTGTGTGCATGCAAATCGCGGCACAGCGGTTCTCTATAAGGAACATGACTCTGCGTCCTATCGGATCGGATGCAGTCACATCTTTAAGTGTAAAGAAAACGGGATGATGCGAAATAATCAGCCCGGCACCCCAGCCGACAGCTTCCTGCGCGACTTCGCCTGTTATATCAAGTGCCACCAGCACCCTGTCG
This sequence comes from Clostridiales bacterium, assembly GCA_012729975.1. Lineage (GTDB taxonomy): Bacteria > Bacillota > Clostridia > Oscillospirales > Oscillospiraceae > JAAYBW01. The sequence continues at coordinate 47,491 of JAAYBW010000058.1, read as the reverse complement.
GCATTTCTTTCTTCATCACCTATAAGGAGTCCTACATTGTCAAAATCCATCTTGTACCGCGATGGTGCGATTTGCTCGAGATAATTGTAAATATCTCTTATTACCGCCACGATAAACTTCCCCTGTTCATAAAAATACTTCGAATCAACTTCCGATTTCAGGATAACCGTATCATCATACCCAATCCTTCGATCGCCCTTTGAAATAAAAGAGCGGATTTCTCTTCATATCCTCGCGAGTGCCTTATTCCGCTCAATGCGCGCTCGAGTCTTTCAACAGTCTTATGAAGATATTCCCTCAGAAGCGGATCGTGATTGGTTAAAAGTGCTTCACCGGCATACAGATCCGCCGGTGACGGTTCCGGGGATATTCCCTTTTCAACCTGCAGAATCCTGTATATCTTCCCCGCATCCTTTGCAAGCTTCTCATCCCGAACGAAAAAACCGTTTTGCCAAAGACGGCCGATAAGCTCGGGGTGTTTTGTCATAGGCTGCAGAATAAGCCTTTTCTCCGAAAAGCACCATCCGGATTCCAGTATGATATCCCCGATATTATCGCTGCCCATTCCCGCGACTATAATGACGTTGATCTCTTCCTCACCGACACATGCAAGTCCCTGACCAAGTCTGAGTTCGATTTTTTCCGACATCGCGCTCGCTCTGACATTTGAATAAGCCCGCTGCAGAGGCTCCGTATTTATATCGGTAGCGATTACACGGCTGCATATCCCGGCTTCTGCCAGCCATATAGGCAAAATCGCATGATCGGTGCCCACATCCACCGCAGCGGAACCTTGCGGCACAAAAGACGCGATTGCCTTAAGTCTGTTCGACAGAACAGTCATTTTTCACCTGCTCGTTTTTAAACGGAGGACGGTAACCCGTCCTCCGCTCCGTTTTTTAATGCTGTTCTCAGCTGGCAAATTCCTCGATCGCCGCGTTTGCTTTTTCAACAAAAGAATTCACATCAACGCTGTGTGCGCGGCAAGCCATGGCGACCGTCTCTCCCTTAGCCATCGCGCAGCCCAGACAATGCATACCGATCTCCCTGAAAAGAGGTGCAGTTTCGGGTGCTTTCTCTAGAATTTCCGAAATAAGCGTATCACGATTAATTTTATAAGCCATCTTTCTTTAGTACCTCCGTAGAAATAATAATCAGTTTTCGGCTGATAGCTCTCGCAATTATTATTATAACTGCGATAACCTTCAATTGCAATAGGTGAAGACCAACAAGAACACAGGGGCACTTTTCAGCGCCCCTGTGTTCCGGGTTAATCGGTCAGCCCTGCTCCCTCATTTTTGCGAAGCAGTCGCTGCAGTATACAGGCCTGTCGGATTTAGGCTCGAAAGGAACCTTCGCCTCACCGCCGCAGCTTGCGCAGACGGCTGTGAAGTACTCCCTTGGACCCCTTGCTGCATTTTTCCTTGCATCGCGGCAGTTTTTGCAACGCTGAGGCTCGTTTTGAAAACCTCTCTCAGCATAAAACTCCTGCTCGCCTGCAGTAAAAACAAACTGCGCGCCGCATTCCTTGCAAACCAGTGTTTTGTCTTCGTACATTAATTGAATCCTCACTTTGACAATAATCTTTGCCTTTTTAGGGCACTATATGCGATCAGTTATACTGATATCGCCGCTTTGAATATACTGTACAAGCTTGCGCCTGATGCGCTGTACAGCATTGTCTACCGACTTTTCCTGTTTGCCGGCTTTCCGCGCCATCTCTCTGTATGAAAGACCGGATAAATAGAGAGATAAAATATTCGCTTCAAATCTCGACAGGTATTTTATAAATCGTTTATAAAACTCGTCGGTGCCTTCTTTGTCTATTAGCAAATCTTCAGGACCGCGCCTGAAAGCGTCGTGCAAGGCATAAGCGGCGTGGGCTTGATTCTCGTCAAAGAGCTGTGAATCCAGTGAAAGACAATCGTCAAGGGATACATTGCGCCGGCCGTTTGCTGATCTGATAGCTGAATAGAGCCGTCTTCTTATGCAGAGCTCTGAGTAGGTTCTGAAGGAAGCGCCGCCCTCGGGATTATATTCCCTGATCGCGGCGAGAAGACCCATCATGCCTTCCTGAATGAGATCTTCACTGTCCCCACCCGCGAGAAAATATGGGCGGGCACATGCTTTTACGAGGTTGCTGTATTTCTGTATCAACGAATACTCGGCTTCGGCATCGCCGGAGGACGCCGCAAGACAGAGCATATCATCAATGTCATAGCCGTTTGATTCCATAAATGATCAGTACCCTATTCTGACAGTATTATAGTAAGCTAAATGAAAAATGTCAAGTAAATCGTTAAACATTATTAACATTGTTGCACTTATTTTTTTAAATCAGCATTAAAATAACCTTGATTTTCGTTATTTTGTATAAAACACATTCTCTCAAACATTATTCACCATGTTTTTAAAGGCTTCTGCTTATTTGCGCAGGATACACATTGTCAGCCTAAAAATCATCAAGCTGCTGCTGGCTCAGATATCTTATTCCGAGATGTTCATAAGCAAGCCTTGTGGCACATCTTCCCCTTTGGGTGCGGGTTAAAAATCCCTGCTGCATCAGATATGGCTCATATACATCCTCGATAGTAACCGACTCCTCGTTAATGGTAGCCGCAAGCGTTTCAAGGCCCACGGGACCCCCGTCGTAATTTGTGATTATACTTTTCAGCAGCCTTCTGTCAACCGAATCAAGACCGATCGCATCTATCTCGAGCCTCGTTAAAGCATCATCGGCAACTTCACGGGTTATAACTCCGTCCGCGCAGAACTGCGCGAAGTCTCTTATGCGCTTTAATAATCGGTTTGCGATTCTCGGAGTCCCGCGTGAACGTTTCGCTATCTCTTCGGCTCCGCCCCGGTCGATAGCTATACCGAGAAGACCCGCATTATGCTCGATTATTTGCTTAAGCTCGTCCGCAGAATACAGCTCAAGCTTGAGTATTACACCGAAACGATCACGCAGCGGCGCAGAAAGCTGCCCGGCTCTGGTTGTTGCGCCAACGAGGGTAAAACGCTTTAGCTCCAATCTTATCGAGTTCGCGGAAGGTCCCTGACCGATGATGATATCTATCTCACCGTCCTCCATAGCCGGATAGAGGATTTCCTCAACAGCTCTGCTGAGTCTGTGAATCTCATCAATAAATAATATATCATTTTCTTCCAGATTAGTAAGCAACGCGGCAAGATCTCTTGGTTTTTCTATCGCGGGACCGGATGTTTTTCTGATATTCACGCCCATTTCATTTGCAATTATTGAAGCGAGAGTAGTTTTCCCGAGACCCGGAGGTCCATGAAGCAAAACGTGGTCCAACGGTTCATGACGAAGCCTTGCCGCGCCGATATATACCGCCAGATTACTCTTCGCCTTTTCCTGACCTGTGTACTCGCTTAATGTCTGCGGCCGAAGTCCTGCTTCACCCTTGTCATCCGGTTCAAATGAAGTATTAATCAGGCGCGGATCCTTTTTCGGCTGGTTTGAAAATTCAATACTCATAATCGTAACCCGTCAAAGAGATCTCTTGAGGGCTTCTTTGACTATCTCCTCAATTGAAAGGTTATCAATATCCAAACCGCGCAGCGCAGCATTAATCTCCGAAGGAGTATAGCCGAGACTTATAAGCGCGGCTGCAGCGTCGGAGCTTTTTTTCGCAGTGTCTCCTGTGACTGCGGGAAGTGACGCAGACGCGAAGCCCGCAAGTTCCCCGAGTGCATCTCCCATTTTGTCTTTCATTTCAAGAATGATTCTCTGAGCAATCTTCTTTCCTATCCCCGGAGCGGCGGAAAGCGCTTTCTCATTTCCGGATATAACGGCGACAGCAAGATCTTCCGGCGAATAAGATGATAATAACGATAGAGCGGCTTTCGGGCCGACACCGCTGATTCCGATAAGCATCTGAAAGAACTCCAGTTCTTTTTGTGTACTGAAGCCGTATATATCAAATGCGTCCTCTCTTATATTGCAATGCGTGTAAAGCTTGACTCTATCGCCTTTTGATATGCCGGAAAGTGTTCGAAGAGTAGTATGACAGGCATATCCCACTCCTCCGCAGTCAATAACGGCGAGGTTCGGTTCAACAACCGATAAGGTTCCGCTTATGTAGTAGAACATTGGTTTTTGCTCCAATCCGCAAACAGCAAAGATGTAACCGCGCGCGCGTGACACAGAGCTATAGCAAGCGCGTCCGCCGCATCATCCGGCTTAGGTATATCGTCCAGCCGCAGAAGACGTCTCACCATATCCATAACCTGCTTTTTTTCGGCCCGGCCGTATCCTACAACAGCCTGCTTAACCTGAAGAGGCGTATATTCATAAATCGGTACCCCGAAACGTTTACACGCAAGAAGCAGGACCCCCCTGCCATGAGAAACAGATATGGCTGTAGAAATATTCGTATTAAAAAACAGCTCTTCGATTGCTACCGCATCGGGACGAAAAGCTTCAAGAAGACTGTTTATATCTTCAAACAGACAATCCAGCCGGTCGGAAAGTGCCAATCCCGCGCTGGTTTTAATTGTTCCGTAACGAACAGCGGACTGCAGCCCGCCTTCGATGTTTACTACGCCGAAGCCGACTGTAGCTATTCCGGGGTCAAGTCCGAGCACCAGCAACGTACGCACCACCAAACATAAGTTCGAATCCGCGATACATTGTATCACATGCAGCGGAGCGCTGCAAGCGATATGGCTCATTGTCATGAAAAAGATCCTTATTCATCCGGTTCTTTCGGCTCGGAAGCCTTCTCTTTTTCCAAAGCGGGAAGAATAAGATACTTCTTGACCACAGGGTAACAGATGAAGATTGTAGCAAAGCCTGTAAACGCATAAAAGAAAAAGGGTACGGATATAAAAGTAATAAGAGGGACAAGAAAAAAGCATATTATTATGATGAGTAAATTTACTATTTCCGCCAGGACGTTTCGGGGAAAGCCGATAAAGACAAATAGAATGGAATCCTTTATTATCGCCGAAACACTAAGGTTCATTGTTACGGAGATAAGGTAAAAATAGTGCCTCATGTAAAGATAAAACACCAGCATAACAGATGCGAGAACTCTAAGCACTGTAGATATAACCGCTATGGTTTTTGTTGTGCTCAGAATTATGCCCGCAGCTCCGTTTAGAAGCATAAAAATAACGACCGCATCCATAATACCGAAAAACAAGCCCTGCTTGATATTGGCAATACCGCGTGTGAACAAGTCGGACACCCAGGCATGCTCCTCACGCGCGAAATTTCTGTAGATATAGGTTACCCCCATAGTTGCGGGACCATATAGCAAAATCGATATAATCAGCAGCGGAAGATACAAAACACGAGGTATAAAACCAAAAAGGGAAAAATATATGCCAATGCCGGCAAAAAGCTCGGAAGCATCCATCCCAACCTCAGCAAGCGCTGCGGAATCGGCAAAATAGCCCGTCGCGGCGATATAGAACCAGAAAAGTATAGGCATTGTTATAATGAAGTAAAGTATATTTACCGTTAACAGACGCCAGAATTTTCTGAAATAAATCTCCCAAAACACAAAGAAACCGTTCTTCAACGGCGCATTTGCCGGAAAGTCCGGTTTCTGTTTGTATTGATAAGGTCTGAAAATGCTCATGTTTTTCTCCGTGTAATCAGGCTCTGGGATGCGCTTTATTGTATACATCCTTAAGCTGTTTTTTCACTATTTTAGCATATACCTGCGTTGATGAAATATCCGCATGACCGAGCATTTCCTGAATGGAGCGCAAATCGGCACCGTTTTCAAGCAGGTGCGCAGCAAAAGAATGTCTTAAAGTATGCGGTGTTATTTCTTTATCGATCCCGGCCTTTTGCTGGTACGATTTAACAATCTTCCAGAAGCCCTGACGTGACATGCGGGCACCTGAAACATTAACAAATAGAGCTTCCTCTTCGGGATCGGCTATCATGTTCGGACGAACCCGGTCAATATAGTCGGAAATCGCCTTTATCGCAACAGAATACATAGGGATAAAGCGCTCCTTATCCTTTCCCCTGCAGCGTATTATTCCCGCGGATATATTTATATCCGAAAGATCAAGGTCAATGAGCTCCGTAACACGAATCCCGGTTGCATACAGAAGTTCAAGCATGGCTTTATCCCGGATACCCTTCATGTCGCCCGTATCAGGCTGCTCAAGAAAAATCTCTACCTCTTTACTCGAAAGTATTTGAGGGAGTTTTCTGTTTTGCTTGTCGAGTGCGACATGTTCCGCCGGATTTATTTCAACAATGTTTTTCTCTCTGAGATAACTGTAAAAGCACTTCAAAGAAGCAACGGAGCGGGATAGTGTAGCAACAGACTTTCCATCTTTTTTAAGCCACTGCACATAAGCAGAAACAATTTCTCCAGAAACATCCTCAAGTGCAGCGGAAGTATATCTGGATAAATATTTATTAAACTGATTTACATCACGCAGGTAGGATACCAACGTATTTGAAGAGACATGTTTTTCGCTTTTAAGGTAGTTTTCATACTTGGCAATCAGCATATCGTCTATTTCGGGCAGCCTCCCCTCAAATGTAATCAGCTAAATAAGCAAAGTAATTATCTGCGGTATCAAGTAAGACTTAAGGATTGATGTAAAGAATAAAACAGATAGTGTAAACAGAGATACAAGAAAAAAGCTGCCTGTGAAAGGCTTAGCACAAGAACCGCTAAAAACGACCTGAGTAAGTTTTGATGAAGTTCTCATACAATATGCGGAAAAAGCCAGAAGACAGGGAATGCAAATAAAAATATCCAAAGAACAATAAACAATAGAAATCCAAATACCCGAATTTCCGTAAATCGTTAAAATCGACGCTGAAAAAAAACTAAGCAAAAAACCTTTTATCATCGATACCAAGGGGATGAAAATATAGCCAAAGACAAAAAAAGTCAAAATGAATACCGCTAAGCAGAGAATTGACGCTGAAATAAAGGAATTAATAAAGGCTTTTATTCCAACCCCATCTGAATTTATGTAACCGAACAAAACATTCAATGAACTGTATTCTGTAACCTGTGATGTATTTTCGGCAAAGCTTGCCGAAACAAGCCCCATCAATGTGCCAACTGCTAAAAAAGCAACGCAAATAAGAAACAAGCCTTTATAGATGCGATTGCCAACTTCATAAAAAACGGCTGATTTTCGCACTGCAGCGTAACACTCCTTCACCGGTCAGTTATTATGATTATCGGCAAAGTTCGGTATTTACAGCAGTAATGTGCTTATAAATATAGTACAAACCGTATCGATAATCAAGAATAACTGGTAAAATAACATATTTTTGTCTATTATGCCGATTTTTTATGTAAACAATATTATGTTAACTTGTTAACTGATGGTGCCAACCGTTCGGACTTCGCCCGCTTATGTATACATCATTTTGTATAAAAGAACAGCGCAAATACAAGATGTTGTCTTTTAATGTACTTCACGTTAACGCCGCTCGCGATTACTTCCTGTGATAACGCGCGGATGGACTTCTTCTCCTTTTAGTTATTATGCTGTAACCGACAATTGAGCCGAGCATTATTGCAAGCAGTTCAAAGCCGATTTGTTTTGTAGTTACGGCATCTTTCCAAATCGCTCTGCCAAAAAGAAATATTACCGCAAAGATAATAACCGCATTGATCAGGCAGACAGGCAGGCGATTAGTTCTTATCTTTTTACCCATACAGACAGCACCGATTATACCGGCAATAAACATTGCGGCTATGTTATATACCCTCACGCTATCAACCGGCAGCTTTCCCGAAGCTGTCAGCGCCGCACCGACAAAAAGCATTACTATTAATGATACCGCTGACGCCAGTATACCTTTTGATAATCCGGATAAAACCCCGCGTTTTTTTTCGGACATAAAAAAACCTCCTGCCCAAACAAGTTTGTACAACATTGTTATTCGGGCGAAGAGGATTTAATGCAAAAAATGAAGACAAAACCATACGATTTTGTCTTCATTCTAAATAGCTATTTTACTTCTGCGCGTGTGTGGTTTCCGTTCCTTTGGAAGAGATCGCCCACTTTGTTATCTGTATACGAACCCTGTCTTCTCCGGTTTCAAATGTTATAAGATCGTCCTTGATCGAACAGACCTTCCCTACCATACCGCCTATTGTGGTTATATCGTCGCCAACCGCAAGCTCGTTTCTCATTTCGGCAAGTTTCTTTTTCTTCTTGTTTTCCGGTCTGATAAGGAAGAAATAAAACACAGCTATCAGGAGAACGAACATAAGGATATAGGAGTAGTTCCCGAATCCGCCTGCCGCCTGTGTATCGGTTGAGTCGGCCGGTGTCGCGCTTGTCGGCAGACAGCCGGTAAACAATGCGAAAAACAGCACCGCCATAAGTACAAGCGCTGCTAATCTCGCAACTTTATTATGCTTCAAATATATGACCTCCTAAAAATTATACCTGATTATACCCAGTATTTATGCTGAATGCAACACCTTTTTATCTTCCTTATCCACCCCGCGCATAAAACTCCCTGCGGAACTCTGTATAGCTGCCCGTTTCTATTGCGTTTCTTATCCGGCCCATAAGCTCATTATAATAGTATAAATTGTGTATAACCCCGAAACGCAGCGCAAGAAGCTCACCGGCTTTAAAAAGATGTCTGATATACGCCCTCGAGTAATTTGTGCAAACCGGACAGGCGCATTCTGAATCGATCGGAGCCAAATCTTTTTCGTATTTTTCGTTTTTTATATTTATAGCACCGTTTTTTGTATAAAACTTACCGTGTCTTCCGTTCCTTGCGGGCATAACACAGTCGAACATATCTATTCCGAGTCCAACGCATTCCACAATATTAGCGGGTGTCCCCACACCCATAAGATAACGGGGTTTGTTTACCGGCATAAAAGGCTCTACGGCATCGACAGTAGCGTACATATCCTCATGAGTCTCTCCGACCGCCAGGCCGCCTATCGCATAGCCCGCAAGGTCCAGCGCCGCTATCTCCCGCATATGCCAGACACGCAGCGAAGAAGAAATGCCTCCCTGATTGATCCCGAAAAGGACCTGGCCGCGATTAACCGCATCGGTTCCGGAATTAAGCCTTTTTATTTCATCCGCGCATCGAACGAGCCAATTTAAAGTTCGCTTGCACGCCTCAATCATATATTCTTCTTTACACGGCATACCCACACATTCGTCAAAAGCCATAGCAATATCCGAACCTAAAGAAGATTGAATCGCCATACTGATTTCCGGCGACATGAAAATTTTGCGGCCGTCTATGTGTGAGTTGAAGTATACTCCTTCTTCTTTCACATTTCTTAGTTTTGCCAGTGAGAATATCTGAAATCCGCCGCTATCCGTTAAAATCGGACCGCTCCAGTTCATAAATTTATGAAGTCCGCCGGCAGATCTCACAAGGTCTTCCCCGGGTCGCAAATGCAGATGATATGTGTTCGACAATTCTATCTGACACTCAATGTCCCTTAAATCATCTGCCGAGACCGCGCCCTTTATCGCGGCCTGTGTGCCGACATTCATAAATGCAGGCGTTTCCGCCTGTCCATGCGCGGTGTAAAGCCTGCCTCGCCTTGCCCGGCCGTCTACTGCCAACAACTCAAACATAGGCTGCTCCTTATTGTATCAGCATCGCGTCACCAAAGCTGAAGAATCTGTAATCTTTTTCAACCGCAGTTCTGTACGCTCTTAAAATGTTTTCGCGTCCGGCAAGCGCTGACACAAGCATTATCAGTGTGCTTTCGGGAAGATGAAAATTAGTTATCAACGCGTCCGTGATTTTAAAGGTATATCCCGGGTATAAAAAGATATTCACCCATCCTGCGAATTCTCGCAAATACCCGTATTCATCCGATACTGCTTCCAGTGTTCTACACGAAGTTGTGCCGCAGGCGACTATCCTGCGGCCCTCGCGCTTAGCGGTATTCAGACTTTTTGCCGTTTCGGCTGATATTTGGCAGTATTCCGGGTGCATACTGTGGTTTTCCAGGTCTTCCTCTCTGACGGGGCGGAATGTTCCCAGGCCCACATGGAGAGTAATAAAGCGGATTTCTATCCCCGCCGACCTGAGCTCCTCAATAAGCTCTTTGGTAAAGTGAAGCCCTGCGGTAGGCGCAGCTGCGCTGCCTATGTTTTTTGAGTATACGGTTTGATAGCGCTCTGCGTCTTTAAGTTCCTTTTTTATATAGGGAGGCAGCGGCATCCTGCCGAGCCTTTCAAGCTCCTCCATAAATATGCCCCGACAGGACATGCGAACCAGCCTGTTGCCGTCAGGAAGCGTTTGTTCAACCTTCGCGGTCAGAGCGCCGTCTCCGAAAATAATTGTTGTTCCGGTATGGGCTTTTTTCCCGGGCCGTGTTAAACATTCCCAGAGTCCGTCTCCTTTATCGTTCAGCAGCAGCAATTCAACCGCTGCTCCGACTTCGGTATTGCCTATCAATCTTGCAGGCAATACCCTGGAGTCGTTAAGTACAAGGCAGTCTCCCGGTCTTAATATCCGCGGGAGCTCAAAAAAGTGCCTGTGTCCAATTTCTCCCGTTGCTTTGTCGAGCAGCATAAGCTTTGACGCGTCTCTTCGCACTTCGGGTGTCTGCGCTATTAAATTCTCCGGAAGCTCATAATAAAAATCACTGGTCTTCACCCTATAGACACCCCGGTATAGTAAAATTTTATTATATCCTCATAAGTATATCCCAGCTTTGCCATCGCGTTGGCACCATACTGGCTCATACCGACGTTATGTCCCCAGCCGCTACCGCTGACAATATAACTGCTTCCGCTCTGTGTTACGCCGCTGCCTAAAATACTGACTGTCTCCTGCCCAGACGCCGTAATCACAGATAATTGTCCCGTATTCCCCAATGCCCGAATCTCCCCGCCGGTACCGACAGCGTAAAGGCCCGTATTATCCTGTACAGGATTTGAAGCGCTGTTAACATACAGCGCAACGCCGCTGTTGTCTGAGCTAACAACAGTAAAACGCTGACTGTATGTATACTTTTTGAGAGAAGAACTGTAGAGTATACTGCCTGCGTTGCTTTTTGAGAAAGTCCAGCTTTTCCCGTTTGAGTCCGTGAATTTAAGTGAGTAAATATTACCGTTTTCAGTATAGGTAGGCGTGATACTTACTATATTACCGCAATTAAATCCTTTTTGTCGCAGAATCCATGTTATCTCATCGGCCGAATATGTAAAACTCCAGCTCGCGTAGCCCGTGTTAACCATTGACTCAAAATTATCCTTAACCCCTCTGAGGTACGGTTCCGCTGCATAAAAGACATTTTCTGAGTGTTCGGTGGCCCCACCGTCAGACGAATGAAATACGGTATCACAAAGCTCTCCATTATGCAAAACGTACAGCCCGGCGGTTTCATCCACAGCTTTATCGGTATCGGCGTTAGCTCCATCGGTTCCGCAGTACGCCTGACAGCATGTAGTATTGCAAAGATCAAATCCCTTGCTCTTATGGTTATTTACCCGAGCGGCTCCGTATGTCCGGGCGCACAGCGCCTGAGCCTTCAGTGCCTCAGCCGGCCAGCCCGGTCCCATTTCATAGGGTATAACACCTTTAACATAGTCCTCAATGTCTACAATGTTAACTACCGTAATATTCTTACCCGTAAGCCTTGTATACTCAAACGCTCCGTAATAGCTTCGCCCCTTGAACCAGCTCTGAGCTTTTTTAGCGGTACCCGTCGAGTCCGTTCCGTCAATCGCGGACACAGCCAGAGACAAGTTTGAGCCGCAATCAAACTCAAAGATGATTTTTGTGGTTCCGGTTATTGTGACTGTTATGCAAGCGCTGCTGGCGGACATTGCCGTACCGGATATCCCCCTTTGCGCCATTGCCGCTTGAGCACCATCATATGAAGTATAACTGCCGACGCATACGCGCCACACGCCGTTATAATATGCCGGAAAAGCATCACCGTAATTCCCGGCAATAGAAACGGCGGCTGCATACGAGTCTGCCGAGCTGTCAAGCAGTATATGATAACAGCCTACAATATCTTTAATACTCTGCGGCTCCGCATCATAGTATTTGTAGTCTGAGCCAAGATACATATTGAGATCTTTCATCATTGTTATTTTTGTCTCGGATATCGCGCCGAGCGAGACAAAGTTCCTGTCGGAGGTAAAATACCCGAACTCAAAACCGTTTCCGACCTTTGCTTCCAGATTCGCCGATGCCAGCGTGTCGTTGTCATAATATAAGCCGATGCGAAGTGTCGTATTCGGGTTTGAGTAGGCAGATGCACCGGGTTTATTTCCTGTAATGATTATAAGCACCAGCGAAAAAAGAAACGCCCGGCGAAGCAGTTTTTTATATTTCATGGCATAGCTCCCATTGCTGCTGTGTCATTAATCCGGTCCGGCTATATGTATTGACACAGTCGGTATATAGTGATATTATAAACAGTAATTCAGTTTGAAAGAAACAGTAATAAGCGTGAGCAACCCGAGAAAACGCATAATATCTTGTTTCGGGTATTATACAGTAGAATCAGCCGGGATTTCAACCTGCTGATTATATTTTTACTTTACCGTAATCTTACAGCGGCTATACGCTCGCTGCAGGCATATGATGGGTATGGGGGCGGATATATATGAATAAGTACAAAATAGGTATACTTGGTGCAACCGGGATGGTCGGACAGCGCTTTATTTTGCTTACCGCAAATCATCCGTGGTTTGAACTGACTGTTGTTGCAGCCAGTCCGAAGAGCGCGGGCAAAACTTATGAGGAAGCTGTTGCCGGCAGATGGGCTATGTCGGAGCCGATACCTGATAGAGTTAGAAATCTATTAGTTTCGGATGCCACAGGTGATGCCGAAAAAATCTCCTCGCAGGTCGACTTTGTATTTTCAGCGGTTGATATGACAAAAGATGAAATACGCAATATGGAAGATGCTTACGCAAAGCTCGAGACTCCGGTCGTATCAAACAACAGCGCTCACCGCTGGACACCGGATGTCCCGATGATAGTTCCGGAAATTAATCCCCAGCATACCGGCATCATAGAATCTCAAAGGAAAAGGTTGGGAACAAAGCGCGGATTCATAGCGGTTAAGTCAAACTGCTCGCTGCAAAGTTATGTTCCGGCACTTCACCCGCTTTTGGGGTTTGGCCTTGAAAAAGCGCTTGTATGCACATATCAGGCTATTTCAGGCGCGGGGAAAACTTTTGAAAGATGGCCGGAAATGCTCGACAATGTGATTCCCTATATTGGCGGGGAGGAAGAAAAATCCGAAAAAGAACCGCTTAAACTCTGGGGCAGTATCGAGAATGGTGTCATTGTCAACGCATCTTCTCCGGCAATAACAGCGCAATGTCTGCGCGTTCCCGTTTCTGACGGGCATATGGCCGCTGTATTTATGGCATTGAGCAATAAGCCGTCTAAAGAAGAAATCCTTTCCGCATGGGATAACTTTTCAAGCTCTGTCTCGCAGCTGTCCCTTCCGTCCGCTCCGAATAAATTTCTTCATTATTTTGAGCAGTCCGACCGTCCGCAGACCCGCCTTGACCGTATGCTCGAAAACGGTATGGCCGTTTCTATAGGCCGTCTGCGCGAAGATTCGCAGTATGACTACAAGTTCGTTTGTCTTTCCCACAATACCTTAAGGGGTGCTGCCGGTGGTTCCGTGCTTCTTGCAGAGCTTTTATGCGCCGAGGGATATATCACAGCAAAATAAGCATTAGGGGGATGCCCGATGAAAACACCGCTTTTTATTGGTTCTTCAGTCGCTATTATTACTCCCTACACCGACACCGGCGTTAATTATGAAAAACTTGCTCAGGTGATCGATTTTCAGATATCCGGAGGTTCGGCTGCTATAATAGTCAACGGAACGACCGGCGAGTGCTCAACGCAGGGAATAGACGAACACATCGAGGTAGTCGATTTCACCGTAAAACACGCTGCAGGCCGCATTAAAGTTATTGCGGGCTCCGGCAGCAATGACACAAATGCCGCGGTTACAATGGGCAAGGCCGCAAAAGCCTCGGGTGCCGACGGTCTGCTGTGCGTGACGCCATATTATAACAGGACTACGCAGTTGGGACTTATAAAACACTATTACCATATCGCCGACCATGTTAATTTACCTATTATGATCTATCATGTCCCCAGCCGCACGACTATGACGGCAACTGCGCAAACATTCTATGAGCTTTCCAAACACCCTTATATAAACGGCGTAAAAGAAGCCTCGAAAGACGTTAACCTAATGACGCAGACAATGGCTCTTTGTGCCGACGACTTTTATTTCTGGGCCGGCGACGATGTATATACCGTTGCCTGCATGGCTCTGGGGGGTAAGGGAACTGTGTCTGTCATGGGTAACTTTCTGCCGAAAGTCATGGCAGAGCTATGTGATCTTTGCTTGAAAAATGACTTTAAGGCCGCCAGAGAATTATCTTTTAAATACGCAAAGCTCATGGATGCCATGTTCATAGAGGTTAACCCCATCCCTGTCAAGGCCGCGATGAATCTGCTCGGCATGAATGTAGGCGGATATCGCCTCCCACTTTGTGAAATTGAGCCGGCACACCTTGAAATGCTTAAAAATGTAATGCTTGAAACAGGGTTAGACATAGTTGTTCAAGATTAATAAAAAGACTGGTGACAACAATGACAAAGGTTATTATCTCCGGCTGCTGTGGTCATATGGGAAGGGTTATTGCCGATCTGTGCGAAAAGGACAAAGATATCAGAGTCGCAGCAGGTGTTGACCGGGCAGCCGTTAAGTATTCCGATTTCCCCGTATACGATTCTTTCGGTATGTTATCGGAATCTGCCGATGTTCTTATTGATTTTTCGTCTCCGGCGGCATTGACCCCTCTGCTGGATTTCTGTTTAAGAAATTCAATGCCGGCTGTTATATGCACAACAGGACACAGCGAATCGCAGCTGTCCGCAATCAGCGAGGCCGCTAATCGAATACCGGTTTTTAAGTCCGGCAACATGTCTCTTGGGATAAACCTTCTTATTGACCTGATAAAAAGGTCTGCGGCATTCCTCGGAGAAGATTTTGATATCGAGATTGTTGAAAAGCACCATAACCGCAAAGTTGATGCTCCGAGCGGCACAGCTCTGATGCTTGCCGACGCTGCCGACGCGGGTCTTGAGCGCCGTTGTCCTCGTGTATATGAAAGACACAGCCTTTCAACTCCCCGGGACAAGGGCACAATCGGCCTTTCATCTGTCCGTGCCGGTACAATACCCGGTGAGCATACTGTTATCTTCGCGGGCAACGATGAAGTAATCGAACTAAAACACAGCGTTTTCTCCCGAGACATATTCGCTGCCGGCGCTATACGCGCTGCAAAGTTTTTGGCGTTGCAAAAAGAAGCCGGTATGTATGATATGGGTGATATTTTCCTTTATTAGTCCATCTGTCCGATCCGGTGCTCTGTTTACATTATAAATTCTTCATACCCAACAGCCCGAGCCTCGTAAGGCAAATATGCCTTACGAGGCTCGGGCTGCGGCCTTGGGCGAAAAGTGCATATACTGTCAATGATACCTATTTATTATAATGCGGATTTTTATCAGCTGCAGAATCTGTGTTTCCCTATTACCGTTATGAGCGGACGAGACCAAATCCAGGAGCTTGTGGCGGTTGCCGGGTTAAAATAATATATCGCACCTCCGGAGGGATCCCATCCGTTAAGCGCGTCTCTTGCGGCTCTGTATGCGCTCTCGGAAACAGGTTTGCTCAACTGGCCGTCAGTAACGCAAGTGAATGCTCCCGCTTGATATATTACGCTGGAAAGAGAACTCGGAAAAGAAGGGTGCTCTATTCTGTTGAGTACTACAGCACCTACAGCAACCTGTCCTATATATGGCTCCCCTCTTGCTTCTGCCGATATAAGCCTTGCCAGCAAATTAACCTGTGAGTCGGATGAGGAGTCCTGCGAGGCGTTTATACCAAGCGCGGAAAGCGTTTGCGGTCCGCAGATTCCGTCTGCCTTCAGTCCGTTGTTTTTTTGAAATTTGCTGATTGCCGAAGCGGTGCGGCTCCCGTATATACCGTCGATCTTACCCGAGTAATAGCCCCATTTACTTAATCTTGTCTGTATTTCCGTGACAGTGGAGCCCGTACTCCCCTTTTTATAAACAGCCGCCTGCGCGGAAACATTATTTTGTATGAAAACTATTATCACTATATTCAGCGCGAATATGATTGCCAGCGCCACACTGAGTTTTTTCTTGTTCATGGTTAAACCCCTCCGTACTTTGCCGTAATTATTGTACGAAGGGGCTCGTCTATATATTCTATGCAATTTTAACCGAAGATGGAAATCATACTCCGTTGGATCTTGACTGTCTTTCGGCTTTGAGCCTCTCCGCAAATTCGTTCAAAGTCATGCTGCCGAGATCTCCTCCGCTCCGGGAACGTACGGAAATCAGACCGCTATCCGCTTCTTTGTCGCCGACAATTACCATATAAGGTACTTTTTGAAGCTGTGCTTCGCGTATCTTATATCCTATTTTCTCATTTCTGAGGTCTGTATCGACGCGGAAGCCATCGTTGCACAAAGCGTCCTTAATACTGTCCGCATATTGAGTGCATCGGTCGGTTATAGGCATTACCACAACCTGTACCGGAGCAAGCCAAAGCGGGAATGCACCCGCAAAATGTTCCGTCAGTATACCGATGAAACGTTCTATACTTCCGAATACAACTCTATGAATCATAACCGGTCTGTGCGCTAGTCCGTCTGCGCCGATATACTCAAGCTCAAAGAGCTCTGGCATCTGAAAGTCAAGCTGAATCGTTCCGCATTGCCAGGTTCTTCCAATACAATCTTCAAGATGAAAATCAATCTTCGGACCGTAAAACGCGCCGTCACCCTCATTGATCACATAGGGCTTGCCCATCTCTGTCAAGGCCTCTATAAGTGTACCCGTCGCCTTATCCCAATCCTCCGCCTCACCTATATGATCCTCAGGCATTGTGGAGACCTCAAGGTGATAAGGGAAACCGAAGAGCGTATAAACCTCATCGATTATGGAGACGACGCCCTTGATTTCATCTTTGACCTGATCCGGGGTCATGAATATATGCGCATCGTCTTGTGTAAAACAGCGGACCCTCATCAGGCCATGCAGCGCTCCGGAAAGCTCATGCCTGTGTACCAGGCCGAGTTCGCCGACACGAAGGGGGAAATCCCTGTAGGAATGCATTTCCTGCTTATACACAAGCATACCGCCGGGACAGTTCATTGGTTTTATAGCGAAATCCTCTTTGTCAATAACTGTGGTATACATATTGTTTTTGTAATGACCCCAATGTCCGCTCCTCTGCCAGAGATCACGGTTGAGGATAATGGGCGTGGATATTTCGTGGTATCCCGCCTTTTTATGAATTTCGCGCCAGTAATCTATAAGCGTATTCTTAACGACCATACCCTTTGGAAGGAAAAACGGAAATCCCGGCCCCTCATCGAGGAGCGTGAAGAGTCCCAGCTCCTTGCCAAGCTTCCTGTGATCTCTTTTTTTTGCTTCTTCAATCCTCGCAAGATAAGCGTCAAGCTCTTCCTTTTTCGCAAAGCAGGTACCGTATATCCGCTGAAGCATTTTTCTGCTTGAGTCGCCGCGCCAGTAAGCGCCTGTGCAGGATGTAAGCTTAATTGCATTAGCCTTGAGTTTTCCCGTTGACGGAAGGTGTGGTCCGGCGCAAAGATCGGTAAACGCAGCTTGTTTATAAAAACTGATTACAGCATCCTCCGGCAGATCGTTTATGAGCTCTGTCTTATAAGGTTCATTAAGCTTTCCCGTCAGAGCCAAAGCCTCACCTCTGGGAAGCTCAAAACGTTCAAGAGGTATGTTTTCCTTGATGATTTTTTTCATCTCGGCTTCAATCTGTTCCAGTTTGTCAGCTGTAAATGGGATCTCGCTGTCGATATCATAATAAAAACCGTCTGCAATAGCCGGACCTATAGCGAGCTTAGCCTCCGGATACAGCCGTTTCACTGCCTGCGCAAGAACATGAGACGCAGTATGCCTGTACGCAAGGCGTCCGCCTTCATCTTCAAAGGTTAAAAAGCGAAGTTTACAGTCTGACTGCAGCGGGTGAGACAGCCCAACGACCGCTCCGTCCACTTCCGCGGCCAAAGACACTCTGGCAAGGCCTTCGGATATGTCGGCGGCTACAGCCGCACATGTTGTTCCCTTTTCAACTTCTATAGTCTTGCCGTCTTTTAGTAAGATTTTAATCATAAAAGCCCTCCTGTCCACATCCATACGACAGACATGGAAAATACATATTTGATAGCACCATTGAGCCTATTTGTCAAGCATTTTTGCGATAAGCATTGTCGCCGCATACAGCACGGGCTGGTGAATAATATATATAATCAGTGCTTTTCTGCCGATACTCGGGAAATAAGGCACTTTGGCCGTATAAAACTTATCCGGCATTTTGCCCTCTTTGATATATTTACCGAGCCAAGTCCCCGCTAGAAAAACAAAAATCCAGGGAAGTATCGGGAAATAGTCCGCGGAGGAAAAACCGTTGTATACAAAACCGAACATCCAGAGCCAACGGCTTTCCACAAAGGACCCGTATCTGTTAACGATAAAGGCAGAGGCCGCAAGCAGGATCAGATAAAGAACAGGCGCGATTTTCCTTGGAATTGCGTCCCACAGTTTGTAAGTCAATCCGTAAAAGACCATACAGAATCCGAGGAAGTGCAGAATCCCGAAAACAATAATCATATCCATCAGCCACGTTACGAGGGTTATAGCCAACGCCGCTGCCAGACATAAAAGGCCCCGCTTGACATTACTGCGCGAAAAATCGGATGCTATTCCGGATATAAAAATAAACAGTCCTGCGAAAAAATAGTGAAGAATATCAAGAACCGGATTAGTAAAAATCCATTCCGGGAAGCCAAGAAAAACTACCAAGTCATACATCAGGTGATGCAGAACCATCAGCAGCACGCAAATCCCTCGGGCCGCGTCAATGAGCTGAATGCGATTTTTAACCCCCTGCTTCATCTGGAAAACAGAAACTGGACTACGTCTCCGTCCTTCATGACATAATCCTTACCTTCCCTTCGAACAAGCCCCTTCTCTTTTGCCGCATTCATATTGCCGTATGTTTTTAAGTCATCAAAGGCTACTACCTCTGCCCTGATAAAGCCCTTCTCAAAATCCGTATGTATTTTCCCCGCAGCTTTCGGCGCCTTTGTCCCCTCTGTTATTGTCCATGCCCTCACTTCGTCCCTGCCGGCAGTAAGAAATGAGATCAACCCAAGCAGAGAATAAGAACATCTTATCAACTGATCAAGACCTGTTTCGGTTATACCCAGTTCATCGAGAAAGATCTGTTTTTCCTCAACTTCCATGCCGCACAGGTCTTCTTCAAGGCGCGCGCAAATCGGGAGCACGGATGAGTGTTCCGCCTCGGCGATTTTACGAAGAGCGGCAATGCACTTGTTATCATCCTTATTCGCATAACCGTCTTCATCGAGGTTAGCCGCATATATTACCGGCTTAAGCGATAACAGCCCGCCGTCGCTTAAAATGTTCTTGTCCTCTGAGGAAAACTTAAAATAACGCGCCGGATGCCCCTCGCCGAGATGTGCCATCAGCTCCTCACACAGCTCAGCTTCATGAGCGTAGGTTTTATCTCCGCCCTTAGCGTTCTTTTTTGCCTTTTCCAACCTTCTTTGCACGACTTCAAGGTCCGCAAGGACTAATTCAAGATCAAGAATCTCAACATCACGCTTTGCATCAGCCGATTCGTCACCGTACAGCGCATAGTTGTCGAAGCATCGAACCACATGTACCAACGCATCTGTCTGACGTATATGAGAGAGGAATTTATTCCCCATACCCTCGCCTCTCGAAGCACCCTTTGCAAGCCCCGCAATGTCTACGAATTCTATGGTAGCCGGTGTATATTTTTGAGGATTGTAATGCTCTGCAAGCCAGTCGAGCCTCGTATCAGGCACCTTAACAACTCCGATATTGGGTGTTATCGTCGAAAACGCATAGGCAGTTGTCTCTGCCTTCGTTCCCGTAAGCGCATTAAACAGCGTGCTTTTCCCTACGTTGGGGAGTCCTACAATACCCAGTTTCACTACATAACCCCCAAAAGATATGAGCGGGTCTTCCCGCCCATATCTTTATGTTATTATTTACTGTCGTCCAAGGGAATATCGATATCCTTTTTATCCTTTTCCGACCAATGCATTATTTTCTGTTCCGGAGGTTCCTTGATTGCTTCGGTTTGCGCAGGGATATCCTCCGCTGTCTTCTGTTTAACCCTATCGGTTTCATCATTCTGCGGCACCTGCGGGACGGGCAGCTTTCTGTTTGCGCAAACATAAGCGAAGGTAACGCTGTCCATAACCTCGTGCTCGAGAAGATATTCGGCTGTCAGGTGGAGTATATCCATGTTGTCCATGAGGATTTGTTCACATTTTTTATACGCTGAATCTATCATTGTTTTGATTTCATCATCGATTTGTGCCGCAATCTTCTCGGAATAAGACTTGGTATGTCCAAAATCCCGGCCAAGAAAAACTTCATCATTACCGGATTCAAACGAAATAGAACCCAGGTTTTCACTCATACCGTACTTTGCCACCATGGAGCGAGCTATGGCTGTGGCCCGCTGAAGATCATTGGAGGCCCCCGTTGATATGTCGTCAAGCACAAGCTTTTCAGAAACACGGCCGCCGAGCAGCGATACTATGTTTTCAAGCATTTCCGTTTTCGACATAAAACTTTTATCTTCCGAGGGAAGCGATATTGTCATTCCGCCCGCCATCCCTCTCGGAATAATGGAAATCTGATGCACCGGATCGCTGTGCTCCAAAGAATTCATGACAATAGCATGGCCCGCTTCGTGATACGCGGTAAGTTTTTTGTCCTTTTCAGATACAACTTTGCTTTTCTTTGCCGGGCCGGCAATAACCTTAATCATTGCTTCTTCAACTTCCGACATTGTGATGAATCTTTTATGCCGGCGCGCTGCGAGAAGAGCGGATTCATTGAGCAGGTTTTCCAGGTCGGCGCCTGTGAAGCCAATGGTCGTTTTGGCGATTGTAGTCAGGTTAACATCATCTGCAAGCGGTTTTTTCTTTACATGCACTCGCAGTATCGCTTCTCTCCCCTTTGCATCGGGCAATCCGACATAAATCTGTCGGTCAAAACGCCCGGGCCTTAAAAGAGCTCTGTCCAGAATATCCTGCCTGTTGGTAGCAGCCATAACTATGACGCCTTCATTTGTTCCGAAGCCGTCCATTTCGACAAGCAGCTGATTTAAGGTCTGTTCGCGCTCATCATGTCCTCCGCCCAACCCGGCACCTCTTTGGCGGCCGACAGCGTCTATCTCATCGATAAAAATGATGGATGGTGAAGCCTTTTTCGCCTGCTCGAACAAATCTCTGACGCGTGACGCGCCTACACCGACATAGAGCTCAACAAAGTCGGAACCGGATATTGACAGGAACTGGACGCCGGCCTCGCCCGCGACGGCTTTTGCAAGAAGTGTTTTACCCGTGCCCGGAGGGCCGACAAGCAAAACTCCCTTTGGTATGCGGGCTCCGATATCTATGAAACGCTTCGGGTCTTTGAGAAACTCGACAATTTCCTCAAGTTCGGCTTTCTCCTCATCCTCGCCCGCTACATCGGCAAACGTTACCTTGTTTTTCTCATTTGAGGCTATTCTCGTTCTGGCTTTTCCGAACCTCATGGCGCCTTTGTCTCCGCCGACGCCTCTGTTCATCATAAAATACCATACAAGAGCAAAAACAATCATCAGCAGAAGATAAGGAATGATGCCAAACCACCATGGCGCTTCCCAACCCGCATCGTAATCGTAATTCGTGATTATGCCCTTTGCATACTGCTCGTCGACAATCTCATGAAAATCTTCATAAAAAACCGAAAAACTGTATAGGTCATATGTTACCGTCGTTCGGTTTTCAACGGGTTCGCGCAGATGCAGAATAAGGGTATCTCCTTCTATCGTAAAACTGTCAACCTTCTCCTGTGCAAACAGATCCCGGACTTCGGAATATGACAGCTTATCAGCGTCATTCGATGATACCAGCATATATATTGTCGCAAGCAGAACAATAAATATCAGAACATAGAACCCAACATCCCTCGGTTTTTTGTGGTTGTTCAAGCAGCTTTCACTCCCTTTTTCATAAATTGGCCGAACCCGCCGGATCAGCCGCTGTAAATCTCAGGCTTAAGCACTCCGATATAAGGGAGATTCCTGTATCTCTCAGCATAATCCAGTCCATAGCCAACCACAAAAGCATCCGGGATATTAAAACCGGAGTAGTCAGCGATAATATCGGCTTTTCGCCGCTCGGGTTTGTCAAGCAGAGTACAGATTCTAAGCGATGACGGGCGGCGGTTAGTTAAATATCCTTTGAGGTAGTTTAATGTAACACCGCTGTCGAGTATATCCTCAATAATCAATATGTCGCGGCCCGCAATGTCATGGCTCAGATCCTTATCAATCTGAACCGCGCCCGTAGTGATAGTCTGATTCCCGTAGGAGGAAACAGCCATAAAATCGATAGTGCAGTAATTATTAATCCTTCGTATCAGGTCTGCCATAAAAACAAAGGAACCCTTAAGGACGCCGATCAGCATTGGTTGTTGTCCCGCGTAATCACGGTTTATCCGCTCGGATAATTCATCAACCTTATCGGCGATCTCCTCTTTTGTAAGCAGTATTTTTTGAATATCATCATGCAAAGAACGCATTCTTCTTACCGTACAGCGCGCTGCGCCGTACCCTCCGTTTTCTCTCCGTGCGTCTGAACGGGGCGTGACGCCAGAGCATAATCTTTTTCGCTTATAGACAGCCTTTGATAATCGGCTCCGATACCATATACGGCAAGCACGCCTATATCATCTGAAATAACCGGTACTCTTGATCTTTCCGCGGCAGGTATTTTTTTTTCGATAAACAGTTTCTTAAGCGTTTTCGTACCGCTGTTAACCGAAAGCCTGATCTTATCCCCGGTTTTTCGAGGTCTGACGATTATTTTACCACATACAGCTTCTTTTTTGAAGAAAAATATATTGAACTGCGTGTTAATTTTCCCCGCATTTCCCCAGAAGAATTCAAGGCCAATCTCAGGGACCGGTGTCCACCGATCGTATGTGAGCTCGCGTTCGGTAAACCCGTCTTCTTTAACATTACCGAGGGAGAAAATCAGCTTTTCATATTCTCTGGACACCGTGAGTCCTTTTGGAAGATTAACCGATGCGGAAGGTGATTTCGCCCCGCAAATTTTCAGAACGGCGGCTACATGCGGTTGGGAGAGCAATATGTTAAACTCCTCGGATATATCTCTTATTACTCTTGAGGCTATTGAGTCGGGAAAAGCGGACAGCGCATCGGTGCGAACGGAAATCTTTTCACCATTGTTAATATATTCTCTCGGAAATTCCGATGCCTGTTTTTCCATATAGGCATCGTCGGCACGCAGAGATTCGGCGCAGCGCCCGGCGGCCGCGGCAAAATCCGGATTCATACTCCTCAGTACGGGAATGACTTCCTTCCGGATAATATTTCTCGAACAGATGGGTTCACCGTTAGTTAAATCCTCTGTATGCTCTACACCGTTTTCAATAAGGTAAGTTATAATTCTTTTTCTGTCAAGGCATAACAAGGGCCTTATATAATTCCCTCTTACCGGAGGTATTCCCGAAAGGCCCCGTAGACCAGACCCTCTGAGCAGATTGAGTATCATTGTTTCCGCGTTATCATCAGCGTTATGCGCGGTCGCAATTTTGTCTGCACCAAGTCCGGCAGCCGCGGATTCGAAAAAAGCATATCTCAGTTCACGGGCGGATTCTTCAATGCCTGTTTTGTTTGCGGCTGCGTAAGCGGCAACATCCTCGGAACCGACAATCAGCTTTATGCCGCTAATTTCGCAGTATTTTGATACAAAGGCCTCATCAAAGTCCGAATGCTCTCCGCGCAGCCTGTGGTTGAAGTGAGCAGCGGCAAGTGCAAAGCCGTATTGAGATGAAATACGCTGCATCATATGCAAAAGGCACATTGAATCCGCTCCTCCGGATACGGCACATAAAAGCATATTGCAGCCATCAAGCATGCGATATTTGTCCGCGTATTCGCAAACGGCTTTAATAATCTCGCTCATTATCCCGCTCATTCCTGGTTATGGTGTTTGTCGACGGCAGAAAATGTTGTGTATTCCGGAATCCACTGCAATTCAACCGTTCCGGTCCCCCCGTGCCGGTTTTTGAGTATTACGCACTCAGCCACGTTAACATTCGCCGTATCCTTAACAAAATAATCTTCTCTGTACAGCCCCAGGACTATATCCGCGTCCTGCTCAAGCGATCCGGATTCGCGCAAATCGGAAAGGCGAGGGCGCTTATCATCTCTCTGGACAGACGCACGAGACAGCTGAGAACAGCATAAGACGGGGACATCAAGTTCTTTTGCCATTATTTTCATCATTCTTGATATTTCGGATACGGCTTGCAGCCTCGTTTCAGAACCGCCCCCATCGGATGAAGCGCTCGACATCAGCTGCAGATAATCAATAACAACAAGGCCCAAATTGGGTACCCGGCGGCATTGCGCATTCATATCGGAAACAGTAAGCATGGAATTATCGTCTATCATCAGTCCGGTTCTGCTTATTGAGGCAGCTGCCGCGGCAAGCCGGTGCCACTCGTCCTGTGACAGACGGCCTGTCTGCAGTTTTCTGCTGTCTATGAATGCCTCCGAAGAAATAAGTCTTGTAACCAACTGCTCTTTTGACATCTCAAGCGAAAAAACAGCAACGGTTTTCCCCGTTTGTTTTCCAATATTCAGAGCCATATTGAGCGCAAAGCTCGTCTTACCCATACCGGGACGAGATGCAAGAATAATAAAATCCGATTTTTTAAGACCCATCAGAAAATTATCAAGGTCACTGATACCGGTTGACAGTCCGGGTATCTCGCTTCCGTTTTTCGCGAGTTCCGCTAATTGTTTGTAAACTCCTCCGACTATCGACGAGATAGCCTCCAGACCGCCGGTATTCCTGCCCTGTCGTATTGCGTATATTTCTCGCTCGGCTGCCTCAAGTACGGCGCCCGAATCGTTTGCCCCTTCTTCAATAAGAAGAGATATGTGAGACGCGGTCTCTCCTATCCTGCGAAGCACCGACTTATCTTTTACAATTTCGGCATATTTAAGTACGTTCGCCGAAGTGGGCGTTACGTTCATAAGCTCCAGGAGGTAATTTCTCGAACTCTCTTCGCGGTATACACCGTGCTGCTTCATTGTATCAAGCAGCGTAACGGGGTCAATAGTCTGAGAGTAGTTGAACATTGAAGAGATAACAGTAAATATTTCCCGGTTAACCGTTACATAAAAGTCCTCAGGGTGCAATCTGGTCATTACCTCCGGAACACACCTTGAGTCGATCAGTATAGAGCCCAGCACAGCTTGTTCGGCTTCGGCGCTGTGCGGAACTTGTCTGGATAAAAGCATGTCCATGTTTGCATCCCCAATACTTGTGCCGCTTTAAGGCTCAGGCTTCTACCACCAGTAGGTTGATGGTACCGGTTATTTCATGCCCGAGCTTGCACTTAACCTCATAACTCCCGAAGGCTTTAATAAGCTCCGCTTGAACTATCTGGTTTTTCTCAATGCGGATATTATGCTGCTCAAGCAGCGCATCCGATATCTCCTTTGATGTTACGGAACCATAAAGCTTGCCTGCAGAACCGGCTTTTGCTTTGACGGTAACAATAACTCCCTCAAGCTTTTGCGCAGCCTCTCTGGCTGCTTTTTTTTCATGCTCCATCTGGTTGGCCTTTGCTTTTTCCTTCAGCTTGAGAGCGTTGAGACTGTCCGCGGTAGCTATTACGGCCAGATTTCGCGGAAGCAGATAGTTTCTTGCGTAGCCATCGGAAACTTCTATTAATTCCCCTTTTTTCCCCTGTCCTCTTACATCCTGCTGTAAAATAACCTTCATAATACCGATCCTTTCACTGCAGCGATTTACTGCGTAATTTCGTCAACATAAGTATTAATCGCTTCAATCAGCCTGTTCCGAACATCCGATACTGTCTGACCCTTAATTTGTGCGCCTGCCATTGATTTGTTTCCGCCGCCGCCGAGTTTTTCAAGGATGTACTGAACGTTGATATCTCCGATGCTTCTGGCGGATATATTTATCACATCTTTGTCATAGTAAATAACAAATGAAGCGTTTACTCCCAAAATATTGAGAAGCTCGTCTGCCGCCTGGGCCGAGACTATTCTGTCTTCCTGAGAGTCCATAGCGGCTAAGGCTATGCCGTCACGAATAATACGTGCGCTTTGAATTATCCTGTATTTCGCTTTCGTTTCCGCAAGGTCGTTTTGGAAAAGGCGTTTAACCTCTGTTGTATCCGAACCGGCACGGCGAAGATATGCAGCAGCTTCAAATGTCCTGCTGCCTGTTCGCATCGTGAAGTTCTTTGTGTCCAGAACGATACCTGCAAGGAGCGCTTCCGCTTCCGTTTTCATTAGCTCAGACATTTCGCCCAAGTAAGGCAGCAATTCCGCGACAAGCTCACTTGCGCTGGATGCAAACGGTTCATGAAAATTCAGCGCGGCGTTGGATATATACGTCGCGGAGCGCCTGTGGTGATCGATTACGGCGACGCGCGTACATGATTTTAAAAGCTCGGGTGATTCCGTCTGCTCCGGTCTGTTTGTATCAACAACAATCAGCAGCGTCTTGCTGTCGGCCATAATCATTGCGTCTTCCGCGGATATGAAGAAATCTTCATATTCAGACAGCTTTTTCATTCTTTTTATCAACTGTTCGGCTGCGTTGTATTCAATGTCACATATGAACTTAACTTTCTTTCCGCGTCTTCTGGCAATGTTGGCTAATCCTATTGCCGCTCCCACACAGTCAATGTCAGCGTACTTATGTCCCATAATAATAACGTTTGACGCATCGGAAATAAGCTCTCCCATTGCGTTAGCCATAACGCGAGACTTAACCTTCGTTCGCCGCTCAACCGCTACCGAACGGCCTCCGTAAAACTCAAAGTTAAGCTTGTTCCTGATAACTGCCTGGTCACCGCCGCGGGAAAGAGCCATCTCGATGCCGAGCGTCGCAAAATGAAAGCTCTCTTCAAACGATGCGGCGCCTCTGCCGATGCCGATGCTGACCGTTGCGGCAACACCCGACGGATTAAGTATCTCACGCACGCTGTCCAGAATAGAAAAATGCCCGTCCACGAATTGCTTCAGGTGCTTCTCTTCAAAAATAAAAATATATCTGTCCCTGTCATATTTGGATAGATACCCGCCGGAGCCCTTGACCCACTCACCTATTTTATTGTCGATCGCCGCTTGCAGAGACGATTTTACGGTGTCAGTAAGATTCCTGAACAATTCTTCATAGTTATCTAAAACTATTACGGCCATGATAGGTCTTGATTGATTATACTCGGTGCGAATATTTTCCAGGTCCGTTATGTCAACCCAATAAAGCAATCCGAGAAAGCTTCGGGCGCCGCTCATTTCACCGACTCTGTTTATGTTGCCGAATACCTTATACTTCCTGTCGCCAACCTGGACCGCATCGGGGCTGACATTATGACCGTCCATTAACCACTTAGCCGAGAAATTCGGCACCATATCTTTAAAGTCGACCTCAAAAAAATGTTCGCTGCCCCCCGTTATGCTCATGAATCCATCGTTGCTCCAAAGCACTTTTCCGTCGCTTATATCATAAATAACCATGGGCAAAGGCATATTAAGCAACGTATTCTTTGTTGCTCCATCCAGATCCGTCATAGAGGACTCGATATAACTGACAACCTCGAGCTGCTTTCTTTTTCCGGATATGCTTGAGTATACGGCAAGAAGTATAAGCAGGACACCCTCGGCACCCACCAGAAACCAGATCCTGAGTTCAAAGAATGCCGTAACGAAGGCAGCAATCAGGAAGAAGACAAGAACTAGAAAATAAAGTCGCATTGAGGGCTTAAATAATCTGGTGATTTTGCCTTTTTTATTCAATTCCTGCTACCTCCATGTACGGTTGTTGTGCCATATTTAAGCGGTCATCGATTCTGTCTTATCAGGGACAGCATAGACGTCCTCAGTTAATACGCGCCATTGTCGAATCAAAATAATCTTTTGACTTTATGTGCATTATAACAAAGAACCGATTGATAAACAATAAACAAACACGAGAAAAAGCATATGGCGGTTCTACGCAAATAATAAAAACAAATTGCCGAAAGGTAGTGAGGTTTATTAAAGCAATTATCTTGGCGGGAGGGGAAGGCACTCGCCTTCGCCCTCTTACGTATACCACACCGAAGCCAATGGCGCCGCTTACCGGTAAACCGATACTTGAGCATATAATAGCTCTTCTGGCACGGCACGGCATAAGCGATATATGTATAACCATAAGATATCTCTCCGAAGCAATTCGCGAATATTTCTCAGACGGCTCTAAGCTCGGCGTCCGCCTGAGCTACAATGTTGAAAGGGAGCCGCTGGGCACAGCCGGCGCAGTTCGGGCATGCACCGATTTCATCGGCAAAGATGACGTTCTTGTCATAAGCGGGGATGCCGCAACAACCGCGGATCTGACACAAGCGGTTAAATTTCACAGTTTAAGGCGCGCCGAGGCAACTATATTGCTCTCCAAAGCCGACAATCCGCGTTTGTACGGTTCGGTTTTTACAAATAAAGACGGTCGTGTTGTACGTTTTTTAGAGAAGCCAAAAGACGGAGCTTCCTGCAGCGAGCTTGTTAATACGGGGATTTATGTTCTGTCCGCGCAGGTTCCGGAACTTATACCGGCCGGCAGACGGTGCGATTTCGCGCAGGAACTTTTTCCGTCCATGATTAAGAGCGGGCGCAGAGTCTTTGCTCATGAGGCTTTGGGATACTGGAAAGATATCGGCAATTGCGATGCATATCTTTGCGCTAATTTCGATGCTTTGTCAGGAAAGCTCCCGCTCCTTCAGCATCCTGCAGGCAGCAAGCGCAGAATATGGGTTCATTCACATATTCCGAAGGATGTGTCTATCATAGAGCCTTGTTTTATCGGCAGTAATGTAGATATGGGGAAAAAAGCCGTTATCGGGCCGTATGTCTTTATAGGAGACGGCAGCAGCGTCGGCAGGGGAGCAAAGATCAGAAATTCGGTTCTTATATCTTCCAGCGTTAAAGAAGCTTCTTTTGTCAAAGACTCACTGGTTTGCAATAATACTTGCGTACCCGTAAAAGAGCGCATAACGGAGATCTCAATGCCGCGAACCGCGATAACCGACGCTTCAGCTGCGCATGCTATTTAGCTGAGCCGTCTGCATAATGCGGTAATATAACACCTCATCGTCATATATCATATGACGAGGGGGTGTTTCTTTGCGATCAAACAAGAAAGCGATTGACAGGAAAGCCGACAAATTTCGTACAAGCTATGGTTTTATTGCTGCCTGTGCAGGCTCCGCCGTAGGACTCGGCAATATATGGGGCTTTCCCTCAAGACTGGGCAGAGGCGGAGGCTTTTCGTTTCTGATATTGTACATTTTGTGTTTGGCCCTAGCCGGTATACCTTTGTTAACAGCTGAATTATCAATAGGCAAGCAATACGGGGCATCTCCTCCGGCTGCGTTCAGAGCCATACATCCCCGGCTTGGATTAATAGGTTTGATGCAGGTGCTTGCCTGTTTCATTACCCTATGTTATTATTGCTATTTCGGCGGTAAACTGCTTGAGTACACTGCCGCTGCAGTCGGGCTAAAATTATCCGGCCCATTATTATGGGATATAATCTTTACTTTAGTTACCGGTATAATAGTGTTTCTGGGTGTTCAGGCCGGGATTGAGCGCTGCTCGCGTATACTGATGCCCGTACTGGTTATTATTCTTGCCGGTTTGTGTGTTTTCAGCTTCAGTCTTGACGGTTCCCGGGAAGCCCTTGCTTTTATGTTTAAGCCGGATTTTACTTTTTTTAATGCGGACACATTTTCCTCCGCGCTTACTCAGCTGTTATTCTCCCTGTCAGTCGGGTATGGATGCATGATAACCTTCGGTGCTTACGGCGCAAAAAACAGTATGCTCAAACCGGCAATAGCTATTGCGGCAGCTGATACAATTGTGGCTGTCCTCGCTGCCCTCTTTATTATACCGTCAGCATTTGTCTGCAGAATATCTCCCGCTTCAGGGCCGACTTTGCTGTTTGACGTAGTGCCGCTGATTTTCAGCAGACTTACGGGTTCTCAGTTTATGATTCCGGTTTTCTTCTCCATGGTCTTTTTTGCCGCTCTGACCTCGTCTGTTTCAATGATGGAGGTTCCGGCAGTTATGCTGATGCAGGAAACAAAACTCAGCAGGAAGAGTTCTATTAACATAATTATTATATTAACTATATTATGTTCCTTTCCTATATGCATCAGCCTCAGGGTCTTCGAGGCTTATGAGTTTATTTCACAGTATTTGCTCATTTGCATTTCCTCCGTTTTTACCTGCATCGCAGCAGGCTGGATGATGAAAAAAGATTATTCCACGGCGTTGGGCAATGCGCCCTCGGTCGTGGAAAAATCTCTTGTCATTCTATTGTGCTTTGTTACGCCTGCGCTCCTGCTCATAGTGCCCGTGAGCGTACTGACCGGCCATTAATCAAAAATCGGCGCTTCCGGTCGTTCTGGGGAACGGCAATACGTCGCGTATGTTCGTAACACCGGTGAGGTACATGATCAGACGCTCAAATCCCAAACCAAAGCCCGCATGGCTTGTACCTCCATACTTGCGCAGTTCGAGATACCACCAATAATCTTCACTGCTCAGGCCAAGTTCATTTATCCGCGCCCTGAGTACTTCCTCCCTCTCCTCGCGCTGGCTTCCGCCTATTATCTCTCCGATTCCGGGAGCGAGCAGATCCATCGCCGCTACAGTTTTATTGTCATCGTTCAGCCGCATATAGAAGGCTTTTATTTCCTTTGGATAGTCAGTGACAAAGACAGGTCTCTTATAGTACTTTTCAGAAAGATACCTTTCGTGCTCCGTCTGCAGATCACATCCCCAAAATACGGGATACTGGAAGCTTTCCCCGCTGGAAGCCAATATTTTCACCGCATCTGTATATGTCACAGACGCAAAATCCGAATCACGCACGCTTGTCAGGCGGCTGATAAGGCCGCTGTCAATGAAATTGTTTAAAAACTCGAGCTCGAGCGGACATTGGTCAAGAACTTTTGAAATCACATATTTGAGCATTGCCTCCGCAAGCTCCATATCATCTTTCAAATCAGCAAAGGCAATCTCCGGTTCAACCATCCAGAATTCAGCCGCATGTCGCGGGGTGTTCGATTTTTCAGCTCTGAACGTCGGTCCGAAAGTATAAACCGAGCCGAAGGCCAGCGCATAACATTCTGCGTTAAGCTGTCCGGATACGGTGAGGCTTGTCACCTTACCGAAAAAATCCTGAGAGAAATCAACCGAACCGTCTTCACACCGCGGAGGTTTATCCGGGTCAAGAACCGTAACACGGAACATCTCACCCGCGCCCTCACAGTCGTTTCCGGTTATTATAGGCGTATTAACGTATACAAAGTTTCTGTCTTGAAAAAAACAATGGATGGCATGAGCGGCTGCGCTCCTTATGCGAAACACTGCTGCGAACAAATTAGTGCGAGGTCTAAGATGTGCTATCGTTCTTAAGAATTCTACAGAATGCCTTTTTTTCTGCAGCGGATAATCGGGCTCCGAGAGCCCCTCTGCGCTGATTTCGCAGGCATGAAGCTCGAACGGCTGCTTTGCTCCGGGTGTCAGCCTGAGCTCGCCCCGCACCGCGAGTGATGTACCTACGTTATATTTTACGGCTTCTTTATAGTTATCGATTTTTCCGTCCTCGATAACGACTTGAATCCCCTTGAAACAACTGCCGTCGTTTAGCTCGATGAACCCAAAGGTTTTCATATCCCTTACGGTTCGGATCCAACCGCATACGGTTATTTTTTCTCCGGTAAAACTGCCGACTGAATCGTATATTTGCTTTATACATACCCTGTTCATATCGAACTCCCCCATAAAGTCTGGTTGAGATATTCTAGCACAATGCCGCCGGGCAGTAAAGACAAACTTGTTGCCGTACATGTATTGACAAAGGGACGCCGGAAGATAACCGGCGTCCCTTTGTCAATACGTGTACATCCTATTGCTGTAGTGGTTTTACGTCTCGTCATCTGTTTTAGCACAGCATTCGATTTCTTCGGTATCAGGCCAGACTTCCGCCGGTTCATCGTTAAGTTGTGACTTATCCGAATTCTTCAGTTCGGCTTTGCACTCCTCTATCTGTGCCTTTTTAATCATAATTTCTGCCAGTGAAGCGCTGATCTTATCACATGCGGCCGCAAGAGTCGGTGCTGCGTCATCTCTGAAATTCATGTAATACAGCTTTCCCAACTCAAGATATGCTCTGCGTACGGAATCTTTCTCCGTAATTATCTCGGCCTTTATTCGGGAAATCTTAGCGATAAGCTTTGTTTTTTCTGCGGCTGCCTTAGCGAGGTTAATCGATCTGGCTGCAATATACTCGGCCGCTTCCGTAGTTTTTTGCTTAAAATCATCAAAATTAGCCATTTTCATTCCTCCTCTGAATGTTTCGTTATTCCCGTTCTTACTGATTTTTAACTGAAAATCACAGTGCCGGCTACTCTTTGTCATCATCACTTTCCGACAGAAATACCTCAACCGGCTCGACTGCCGGTTCTTCCGGGATCAGTTCGACCTCCGTGTCTTTAACCGTCTGCTTGTATAAAAGCATCCTGAAGGCGTCAGATAGTTCCTCATCAAACTCCTCCTTTTCAATCTCAAGCTTCTTAAGTCTG
This sequence comes from Clostridiales bacterium, assembly GCA_012729975.1. Lineage (GTDB taxonomy): Bacteria > Bacillota > Clostridia > Oscillospirales > Oscillospiraceae > JAAYBW01. The sequence goes on along the minus strand of JAAYBW010000058.1, from coordinate 14,649 downwards.
GAAGCTTCTTCCTCCGCGGCGATTATTTCGGCTTTCTTTTCCCTGTTAACCCAAAGGTCTTCCGGCTCATAGTGCTTAGCTAATTTATTATATATCATCACGCCTCCGCCCAGCAGGATACAAATAACCGCGACAAGCTGAGACGCTCTGATTCCGGTTCCGAATAAGTACAGACTGTCTGTGCGCAAGCTTTCGATGAATAAACGTCCGATACCGTACCAGACGATGTACATCAGGAATATCTGACCGTCGTACTTTCTTCTCTTCTTGGAGTAAAAATGCAGCAGTATTAAACCGAGAATGTTCCACAAGCTCTCGTAAAGGAAGCAGGGGTGAAAATAAAACGTCCCGTATTGATTTGTCAGACCCATCTTCCAGGGCACATTTGTTTTGACACCGTATGCTTCGCGATTAGTAAAATTACCCCAGCGGCCTATGGCTTGCCCTATCATCATTCCCAAAGCTCCCACATCCGCCATCGGGCCGAATTTTATTTTTTTAACCCTTGTGAATAAGATAAGACCCAGAAAACCGCCGATCAAACCGCCGTATACCGCTAATCCGCCTTCCCATATCTTTATTATCGATACAATATCTTTGGCGTAGCCTCCCTCATTCCAGTACAGTATCACATAATAAATCCGCGCAAAAATGATAGCAGGAGGAACAGTATATATAAGCATGTCAATAACGGAGTCCTCATTTAATCCGAAATCTCTGCTTCTTTTCATCGCATAGAAAACAGCCAGCAGAAAACCAACCGCAATTATCACACCGTACCAGTAGAAATTACGGCCGAACAATGTAAAATACGGCTTGAAATCAAGACGGAAACCCTCGCCGAGTATCGGAAAGGTAATAATGGCATCACTCATTACTGTGTCACTCCTCAGCACCGGCCTGAGGGTTAACTACCGACAGGGCCGTATTATCTTCGGTTAAAATCCCGGATACCAAACACGCAGCCTCTTCACTTGTAATCCCGTTGATTAAATCAAGTCCCTCCATCGGATCGTAACCGGCAAAGCACCCCTCCGCAATCGATATGCAGCAATTTTCGAGAGAATTCAGGCTTCTGAGAAAGCCGCCGATTGACGCCTTCTTAATTCTGTTAAACAGAGACTTATCAAATCCTTCACGTCCGATCCTGTAAGCTTCACTAAATACGGCATCCATAACAGCTCTGTATTCTTCGCCTTCTCCGTCAACATAAGCAAGCAGCACCTCGGGAAAATCGATAATCCCGTAATCGAAGTTTCCGTTAATAATTCCTTTTGAATAAAGCTTATTGTAGAGCGGAGACGAGGTACCCATCATGGCTTCAAGGGCAAGCTCGGCAGCGAGTATTTGTCTGTACAGAGACTGGCCGTTCTTTTCCGGCTGAAGTTTAGCTCCGAACATATACAGCGGCCGCGAGACTTCCATATTAACTTCAATGAGTTTTCGGACCGGCAGCATTGATTCCGGGCCTCCGTAGTCACGGACCGGCATCCCGCCGGGCGGAGCCTTTACAATTTCGCGGGCTATTTGCATAACGCGCTGCGGGTCAAAGTCCCCCGCTGCGCATAATACCATATTGGAAGGATTATAGAAAACATGGTGGCATTCTTCAAGCGTACTCGCTGTAATGCCCGCTATGCTCTCCACGGTCCCTGCAATCGATATCCGCGCGGGATGGCTGCTTAATAGCGCGTTCAGGAGATTTACGTATACCGCGCGGCCCGGACTGTCTTCGCCCATTCTTATTTCCTGGGCAATTATTCCTTTTTCTTTTTCAACACTTTCGAGCGTAAAGTAAGGTGTTGAAACAAAGTTCAGCAATAGCTTCAAATTTTCTTCAAAAAGATCTGTACTCTCGAAGAAATACGCCGTTGTGCTGTCGCTGGTAAACGCATTGGCCGAAGCTCCGTTTTCCGATAGTCTCGTAAGTGCGTTTCCGTCCGGCATGTCAAACATTTTATGTTCCAAAAAATGCGCGATACCGGCGGGGGTATCTGTAAACCCATCATCCAGCTTAAAGCGCAGGTCACAGCCTCCGTAATTCGCCGCAAAGCATGCAAAGCTCTTCATATAGCCTTTTTTTTGTATGATATAGATATTCAGGCCGTTATCAAGAACAGCATGGTAAACCGTCTCTCCGACTTTTTCATAGCTTTTGTATTCCATTGTCATCCCACCTGCCCTTCGATACGGCCGCGGAGAAAATAAACGGAATCAAGGACTACACTTTGGGCTATTGCCGTAATATCCTCGACGGTTACATCCTCTGCAAGTGCCGCGTACTCTTCGGGTCCGTAGGTTAGCCCGTCGATAGACTGACCCAGCCAATAATCCTCCAGACCTCCGGCGCTGTCCAGCAGCGAACGCAGCATAGTGATAACGTACTTTTTTGCGGATGACAGCTCTTCCTCGGTTATTTCACCGTTCCTACAGGCATCAAGCTGTGTAATTATCTCTGTTAAAGCTGTCTGATATTTATCAAAATCGATGCCGGAGGAAACCAGCATCACTCCCTTACGCCTGTCGGTACCGGATCCGGCATAATAGCATAAAGACAATTTTTCTCTTACATTTACAAAAAGCTTTGAGGTAACACTGCCTCCGAAGACGGCGTTGAATATCGCTATTGCCGCGTAATCGGGATGATACATGATCGGACCTAAACGAAATCCCATTGCCAGCTTACCCTGAGAAACATCCAGCTCCTCCGTAAAGAACCTCGTCTCCGCGCAATCTATTTTAATCTGAGTTGCAACATCCTCCTCGCGTTCGCTTCGCGGAAGAGTTCGAAACGCCGCTAAAACGGCAGCCTCTACCCTGTCTATATCTGCGCTGCCGCAATAGAACAGCTTAATCTGTGACGAGGCAATAACACTCCTGTAATGGCGCGTCAAAGCCAGTTTGGTAATCCTTTCGGCGGTTTTGAGGGTGCCGAATCGATCAACGCCGTAATGCTCATTGTCACACATTAACTCCTTTAGGCGCGCTATGGAATAGGAGCGTTTATCATTAATAAGCGAGCGTATGCGATCGCACAGGTTTTTGCGTTCCGATATGACATATTCGGAATCGAAAGTACCTGCTCTTGTCGCAGGATCAAGCAATATTTCGCCAACAAGCCCGATGACCTTTTCCAAAATCGTTTCTCCGTCCGGCAGATATCGGTCATCGGCAAATCCACAGGCAAACCCGATGCTCTGAACTTCTCCCAACGCCCTTACCACGGGATCTATGCTCGCGCCGTAAAGCTCGTCGAGAGCCGCGGATATGCTTTCCATATTCGGATATTTACTGCAGCCGCGCCTTAGAACATACGGCAGCAACGCTGTTTTAGATGCTGTTTCTTTGCGAAGATTCCGGAGAAGAGTTACGCTGAAATATCCTGTCTTGAACTTGTCCGTCTTCACGCAGATTAGCTCTACGTCAGGCATAACGGTCCTGTATTCGGCGTTTTCCACGCAGACGACCACTCCCAAGAAACAATTTTAAGATCACTTAATATGAAATTTATAACATAACCAGAAACAATTGACAATAGCGCGCGGTCATTGTTAAAAAACAGTTCAATTACTCAAACATTTCTTTATCTGTGCTCTCTGTGTTTTTATCCGTACAGTGAACGGATATCTCCGTTTGACTTCCTTTCCCCTTTACGGCGACGATTTCTGTGTTTGTCCGAGCAGTGCTCACCACCGCTTTGAAACCGTCCCATGACTCGGGGATTCTAGGTTTGACACTTAGCTTACCCATATCGTATTTAAAGCCGAGCAGCTCTTCGACAACTGCGATATAATACCATCCGGCAGCTCCTGTATACCAGCTCCATCCGCCTCTTCCCGGGTGCGCCGTATTAGAATATATATCCGCAGCCAATACATACGGTTCAACCATATAAACCGAATCGTCACGAGAAGACGGAAGCATTGAAAGCAGCAGTCGTGTCGCTTCTTCACGGCGATCGATGCGCAAAAGCGCTATAGCAAGCCATATAGCCGCATGGGTATACTGACCGCCGTTTTCTCTTACCCCCGGTATATAACTCCTTATATATCCGGGATCGGTTGATCCTGAGTCAAATGGCGGTGTGAAGAGCCTTGTCAGTGCATTTTCGGAGTCATAGAGTTCTCTGAATGCTGTTTCCAGCGCCTTTACGCACTTATCGCCGTCAGCCATGCCTGATAGGACCGCAAAGCTCTGCGCAATTGAATCAATACGGCATTCCTCATTTTCTCCTGCGCCCAGAGCAGATCCGTCATCGAAATATCCGCGCAGGTATCTGTCGGTATCCCAGGACTCGTCAGCTGCTTTTGCCCATATATGCGCTAGTTCTCTCAGATGCTGTGCGTCGCGTTCTCTGCCCGTATGAGAGCATAACCGGGAAAATGTATCCGCTGCAAGTGAAGCGAACCATGTAAGCCACACGCTTTCTCCGAGGCCACCCGCACCGACCCGGGAAAAACCGTCGTTCCAGTCACCGGTGCCTATAAGAAGGAGCCCGTGTTTGCCGGTACCTCTTTGCTGAACAATCCCGAATGACGCCATACAATGGTCATATATACTTGATTCGCGCTCTGACGGTACAGCCTGCTCATATCTGTCCGCCTCATGAACCTCAAGAGGTGATGATATCAGCCAGCAGCTGCTTTTTTCCAGTATTTTTAAATCACCGGTAACATTACAATATCTGGATACGGCAAACGGCAGCCACAGCATATCGTCGCTGCAGCGAGTCCTTACACCTCTGTCATTGTCTTCGCCCCTTCCGACATGCCACCAATGCATTACATCACCCTCCTCATATTGATGAGCGCAGGCAGACAATATCTGAAGCTCGGCTAGTCCCGGAAATGCCGGAGTAAGAGCGCAAACATCCTGAAGCTGGTCCCGAAAACCAAACGCTCCGCCGCTCTGATATTGCGAGCATCTTCCCAAAATGCGGCAGGCAAGCGACTGGTATATGCACCAGCCGTTTATATAGCTGTCAAGCTCCGGAAAAGGTGTCTGAACAGATATAAAGCCGGATAATGCCCGCCAGTATTGTTTTGTTCTTTGCAAGCCTGCCTCTGCCGTATATTCATCAGCCAGCTGCTGCAGCTTCCCGCTATCACCGCAGCCGCATACAAGCACGATCGTGCCGGACATATCGCAGAAAAACGAAAAACCTTCTCCTGCCCGGACCGGTCGGGAGCTCATTATACTAAGCTCGAGTCCGGATTCGTTATCGACTGCTCGAATCCCGTTTTTTTGTACTGAAATATTTACTGTCTTTGCCGCTATGCTCTCGGATCCGGGAATAGGGTCAGCGGAATATTCAAGAATTGTATTCTCCGGCGCAGTGTCGGCTTTGATAATGAGAACTCTTGCGTTAATATCCGGGTGTACATAACCCACAGTTACAACTCGTGTGCCCGATATTGTTTTTTCCCATTCTGCCCAGCCATAACCGTATGTTACACGGCATCCGATGTCATCAGCCTGGGCGAAAACACCTGTCAGATTGTTTTTCAGCCGCAGGTATATTCTTTCAGAGCCCTCCGCGCGCAGCGGATCATTAATCCAGGGAAGTAATCTGCTCTCACGCGCATTATCTATCCAAAGCCCGAAGGTACCGCAGTCGGCCGCGAGCCAACCTAAGCCGCCGTTAGTCAATACATGGCACCACGCAAGCGGGCCTATACCGCGCTCGGTTGTAAATGTGAAGCTTCCGTCCTTATCAAAGTGACGCCATCTTTCCTCCGCGACATTTGTCATAAGCGGCCTGATCGGTTCATATGAAAACAGACTTCTTTTCATGCCTTTATTATTTGAAATCGCATCACACATCGCAACAAGACCGGAAAGCTCCTGCTCGGACCCTTCGGCGGCAAATATGCCTCCGCGGGCATTAATTTGTGATTCCAGACCTTCCTTCATCGCTTCCGTTTCAAACCGAGTCCTCACCGGCCGTCTGTACTCGCCCTTGTCATCGAACATGAACACTAAATCGTAGCTGAATCCCAACGATTTTAAAAAACCGTGCTCGCGCATGAATTCGGACATTTTTTCAGCATCCGCTTCATTTACATGCACGCCATAAACCAGGAAATCACCGGATACACCGTACTTCCACAGGTCTTTTCGTCCGTATTGCTTTTCTATGTGCGTCGCTGTTTTCTCACCCGTATTCAGCCTGGCAGCCAGCTCCATTGCCGCTTCAATCGCTTGGGCGGACAAACCGAAGCGTGAAGCCGCTCCCAGGCCCCAATACATTTTCTCCTTTCCGCACAAAAGAAGAAGCCGCGCCGCGCTCTCCGACGCTTCAGATGATTCCGTACCGACACCAAGCGCTATAAATATTTTCTTTTCCGAAGACGGCTTTATTTTAACCGGAAATCTTATAAGCACGCATGGGTCAAGCGGATCTCCGCAGCTGTTTTCCGGCTTTTTAAGAAGAGCATACGGAAGGGCTCTGCCTGCTCCCCGGCCACAAGTCTTTTCTCTGAAAGTATCATATGTGAACGGTTCCGAAGCCTTTATGCTGAGTGTAATCGGAGCGATTGCGCCGCCCTTGCGTCTTTTAACAGTCAAAGTCCCATCTTTATAGGCTGTCTGAACGCAGAGCTTCGAAAACGACTGATGAGAATAATGGTTCTTTTCCGCGGCGAGCACAGGCTGCATGTAGAAGGCAAGCTCACCTGAGAGCAGTCCTTCGCCTGTGTTTACCAGCGTCAGCGAGTGTACTTCGCCTGTCTCAAAGTCCGGTACATATGTTTCTGTCTTACTCAGAAAGCCTGCTCCCCGAGCGCTTATACCGCACCCCGCTAAAGATAAGCTGCAGGAATACTCCATGTCGCCGGCCGCGAAGGGATACGGCGTGAGCGGTTTTGCGATTCCTCCCGTCACAAACCAGAACGAGATCCCCTCACCCGGTCCGTAATGCCCGCCGGGTGAAGCTATCAGTATGTCTCCGAAAACAGATCGTCTTCTTCCGTTTGCATATAACATCACCGAATACTTGCCATTGGAAATAAATGAGCACTCCGAAGACTTGTCCGCTTTATCCAGAACTTTCTCCCATACTTCGGTGCTTCTGAAAGCATATCTGTCGGGTATCTCCCGCACCGGCTCAGTTGCCACGAACTGACCAACCGGACCTTTTTCCTGAAGCAGCTCGGTATGCGCTTCCATCTCCGGATCGGACATGAAGCGTCTTACCATTATGTTGTTGTTCAATGCGTTATCTGCCGCTGCTAAGCTCATTCCCAGATGATGTGCCATAAAACAGCGCACGCTTTTAAACCCTTCGCTTCCGGTACGTGCGGGAGTGATATCGAGTGCCTCATAAAACCCGAAACGCCCTTCGCAGCCGGCTTTCCTGAATCTTTTCAAATTCCTGACCGCCGCGGCCGGTGCCAGCGGAAGCGTTAAATAAGTCGCATAGGGGGCGCATACCCGGTCAGATCCCGCGTCTCTTTTAAGCGCAAGCTCCCTGATGCCATGCGCTTTGTACCTGTAATTAAGCGCCGCGTCGAAAGCGAAAAAAGCGCTTTCGGACTCACCCCACGGACGTCCTCTTCTCCTCTGACAATAAAGGCAGAATCGCAGGCTCTCCCCTACAAGGGAGTTGCGATAATACGGCAATAAGAGTTCCGGCATAAAATATTCAAACATTGTTCCTGTCCATGATGCCATCCCGCTTTTTAGTCCGGCAGAGGACATAACCCTGCCCAATCTTCTCCAATGCGAGGATTCTGCCTGACCTTTTGCAATGGTTATATAACTTAAAAGCCGCGCTTCACTAGCCAGAAGGTCATAACAGGCTCCGTTTTCGTTACCGGATATACTCTTCCCTATAAGGAACAGCTTTTTTTCGGAGTCATAAAGCGGCTCAAAACGCATTTCATTCAGAAGCTTACGTATCCGCTCCGAAAGTGCGATGTCATTAAGCTCAATTGTTCCGGCGCAAAGAGCTATATAAGCCCCGGCGAGGTTTCCGCTGTCCACAGAAGACACATATCTTGGTTCAAGCGGTATGAGTTTTCTTGTATCATACCAGTTGAATAAGTGACCGTTCCACTTTTCCATACGTTCAATTGAGGAAACCATGCTGCCGAGCAGCGTACGCGCTTTTTGACAATCGCATAGCCCCATATCCCAAGCTGCAAGCACAGAGAGCATTGCCATGCCTATGTCGGTAGGGGAGGTTCTTTCGGCAACTCCGACCGGAGGATCTTCCTGCCAATTATCCGGAGGCATGTAATTTCTTTCCGGTGTTAAAAATGTCTCAAAAAACCTCCACATATCCGCACAGTTTTTGCGCAGGAACTCTTTGTTTTCCTTTGACAGCTCCATACGTTTTCTGCTCGGCTTAGATAACAGGTATGCTGTCAGCGGTGAGAAAAACCAGACAATACCCAAAGCCGACCCTGCCGGCCATTGTGAAAAGACTGCTAGTATCGCTCCGGCAATAACAGCGGGATACATCCTGAGCACGCAGCTTATTAAGCTTCCTTTTCTGTTTTCCGATTCGGCGGCCGTGACCCATTTGAGCATGTTCTTTTTTGAAACGAATTGCCTGTATAGCGCCGTAAGCGCTGCCCTCAGACAGACAAACGCCTCATACGGTAATAATGCGATCTTTATTAGCGTCTGCAGATAAGCGGCGTGAAGACCGCTTAGGACCTCCGACCGGTAGCGTTTTGCATTAAGCGAGGGACGGCGGAAAAGCTGTTCTACCTGACCTGTTATCAACGGAGAGGATATAGCTAAAGCGGATACAATCGCGGCCGCAAAAAGCGCTCTGATATCGGATAATATCGCCGCAGCGACGCATAACGCACACAAGACCGGTACAAGGCTGCGTCTTAGATTATCGGCTATTTTCCATCTGTCCTGCTCAGTTAACGGGTTATGTTCGGTTTTTCCCCGAGCGTTTTTTACATACCGTGTCAGCCAAGGCAGCAGCTGCCAGTCACCCCGCGTCCATCTGTCCTGTCTTTCATAATAAGCCATAGGGGACGAGGGAAAACCGTCCGCGAACTCCACGCCGTTTATATAACCGCATCTGAGGTATGAACCCTCAAGCAGGTCATGCGACAGTATCCGTTCCGGCGGAAGCCGCCCGTTTAAGCAGACAGTGTACGCCTCAACGGACAATACTCCTTTTCCCGTGAAATTGCCCTCGTTGAAAACATCCTGATATAAGTCCCCGCAGCAGCCGCAGTACGGATCAAACCCTCCCTGCCCCGCGAACACTTCCGAGAAAATACTTCTCCCTGCCGCATCCAGAGAAACCGTATTTCTTGGCTGCATTACTCCGTAGCCGGAAATGACGGTTCGTGTAGCTTCATCAATAACGGGCCTGTTTAACGGATGCAGCATGGCTCCGATCAGCTTTCTGGCCGTATCTATTCCCGGACGCGTGTCTGTGTCAAGCAGAATCAGGTACTTTACACCATCGAGCAGTTTTATGTCCCCGGAAATCGCATACAGATCTGACGGCATACCGTTAATCTTGGAAACAAGGCTTTCAATCGCACCGCGCTTGCGCTCCCACCCGCAGTATTTTTTTGTCCCGGAACTCATTTTTCTCGGCCTCACAAGAGCGAGAAATCTTTCACCATAACGGGAATTCAGCTCGTTAACCTTGCTTTTCACAGCAGACAGAATCTGTGAATCACTGTCCACTTGCGCTGCATCCGCTTCTTTGAGATCAGCGAGGAGCGCGATTCTCAGCTCGCTGCCCGCGGCTTTATTCGAAAACATGCAGCGCTCTAAAAGTCCAGTAAAACGAAGCGCGGATTCAGGGTCGGTAAGAACCGCGGATACAACGCACAATGTCCGTCCTTCCTGCGGTATCCCAGTTTTAAGCTCAAGGCGCGGAAGGTACGACGGTCGGGTAAATTTCAGTATAATATAATCTGCGGCGCATTTTATAAGCTCCGATATCGGTACAATGAACAAAAGCGCCGCCGCAGGCGACGCTGACAGAAACGCTGCAAGCAGTGAAAGTGACACAGTCGCAATGATAATGCTCCCAATGTAGACAGAGCCCTTTTTGTTTTTTCCTTCATGTCCCAGTGGCTTTTCAAAAAGCCAGTAGCCGATGTGCGACCTGATTCCGTTTTCTTTACCGGCAAGCGCAAGTATTTGTTCCGCGGCAGCGCGCTCCGACAATTGATAATCTCCTGCGAGATCCGAAAGGCGCATTCTGTAGCGCCTTCTGCTCTCTTTGTCCATTTTGCCGTAGACATCTGCCGGATCCTCCAGGAATCTTCTCTCCGTCTGCGAAAGCCCGCGAAGTATTTCATCTGCGTCCGCGTCATCGATATATCTGAGCGAGCTGAATACAGCACTCGCAATAAAAGCCGGATCACCGGCATCGTCTTGTACGGAAAACGCTCTCTGACCGCATTCGACAACCTTTTCAACAAGCGCGTATCTTATTGAATCAAAGAGTAAAGAAAGCTCCTTTTCACTAAATGGACGTATCTTTTGAAAGCCTTCGAAAAACGTCATCAGGCTTTCCCGATCCACTTTGCAGCCGCAGGCATGAACAAAAGCCGATGCTGCCGCGCATACCAACGGAATACGGTCCTCTGATGCTGCAGGGAGCATTCCGGCACCTTTAAAAGCTGCCGCTGCCGATCTCGCTTCCTTTTCCGCAAGAAACCTGTTGTCTGCCAGCCATTCCGCAACAGCTCGCGGCGCCGTGCTGTCGGCCAGCTCCATACGACACTTCTCGGCTGCCTCGGTTAACCGTTTTAAAAACAGCGATATTCGCCCGGTAATGCGTTTCCCGCGTACCACACAGTCGCTGTCCAGGCATTTTGCGGTGCTTTCTGCATATTGCGTCAGCTTGTCGGGCGCTATATCAAACATTCTTTGAATATCCTCCATAGTCTTGAATATTCGTTATCTTTCCTTTTGATATGCGCAAATATTCCTTCGTTGTAAAGCCAATTCGCATTACTTTATTTCAAGAAACGGCTTGACAACTTATCTATCCTGTTATATTATGCTCACAGGTAATGCTGATTTGCTTTACACCCGACATAATCGGAGGTGTGCATATGGAAAAGAACGTTCGTATGGCTCTGCTGTTCGATTTTTTCGGTGAGTTACTGACGCAGAAGCAACGCGGTTACTTTCAGATGTACTACGATGAGAATCTCTCTTTATCGGAAATCGCTGAAAACGAAGGGATTACCCGCCAGGCTGTTAGAGACATCATCATGCGCACCGAGAATATCCTTGAGGAAACCGAAGCCCGAACCGGTATCGTCAAGCGCTTTACCGAGATACAAGCCGATATAAGTGTCATAGAGGGGTACCTGGACGAAATCGCCAAGCTCAATAAGTCCCGATTCAAAAACGGGGCGCTGCTTGACCTCTGTAACAGGATATCCGAAAGGCTGCAGTTTCTTAAATACTGAACGGGAGTGCTTAAATGGCATTTGAAAGTTTATCCGAGAAGCTTTCCGCGACTTTCAAAAAACTGCGAGGTAAAGGACGTCTGAGCGAGGCAGACATCAAAGAAGCTATGCGCGACGTTCGCCTTGCACTATTAGAAGCGGATGTAAGTTATAAAGTAGTAAAGGATTTCATCGCCAGGGTCAGTGAACGCGCTGTCGGTTCTGATGTTCTGGAAAGTCTTACTCCTGCCCAAATGGTAATAAAGATTGTCAATGAAGAGCTCACCTCCACAATGGGCAGCACGAACACTAAACTTACAATTTCCTCACGCTCCCCCACTGTTGTAATGCTGGTTGGCCTTCAGGGTGCGGGCAAAACCACTAACGGGGCTAAACTTGCGGCGCTGATGAAGAAAAACGGTAAGCGTCCTCTTCTCGCGGCATGTGACATTTACCGACCCGCCGCTATCAAACAGCTTGAAACCGTAGGCGCTCAGGTCAATGTGCCGGTTTTTCAAATGGGTGAGACTAATCCGGTCGATATTGCCCGTGCCGCTGTTGAACATGCGAAAAAGCATGGCAATGACATGGTCTTTCTCGATACTGCGGGGCGGCTTCACATAGATCCGGTACTCATGGATGAGCTGAAAAACATTAAGTCCGCGGTTTCTCCCGATGAAGTAATGTTGGTCGTCGACGCGATGACCGGACAAGATGCCGTAAACGCGGCAAAAGCGTTTGATGATGCTCTCGGTATTGACAGCATATTCCTCACGAAACTCGACGGCGATGCAAGGGGCGGCGCTGCTTTATCTGTCCGGGCAGTTACAGGAAAACCGATAAAGTTTGCTGGTATAGGTGAAAAGCTCGACGGCATCGAACCCTTCCATCCGGACAGAATGGCATCCCGTATACTGGGAATGGGAGACATTCTTACTCTCATTGAAAAAGCCGAGCAGAGCATGGATGAGAAAAAAGCCGCGCAGATGGCTCAGCGGCTTATGTCGAACCGATTCACTCTGACGGATTTTTACGAACAGTTGAGTTCTATTAAGTCTATGGGCTCCATTACCGACATTGCCGGCATGATACCGGGATTGGACGCAAAGGCCCTGAAAGGTGCCGCAATAGATGAAAAGGCACTTGTACGAACGCAAGCAATAATCCAGTCCATGACCGTATTTGAACGCGATAATCCGTCCGTACTGAACAGCAGCAGAAAAAAGCGCATCGCTGCCGGAAGCGGCACCCAGGTAGTTGACATAAATCGTCTTTTAAAGCAGTTTGAAGCTATGCAGGTCATGGCAAAGCAATTTGGCGGCAAACAGAGCCGCAGAAAATTCCACGGTAAAAAACCGGGATTCCCCGGTTTCTGATATAAGAATTAATATTTTTTTGGAGGTTATAGGAATGGTTAAGATCAGGCTTCGCAGAATGGGCGCAAAGAAAAAGCCTTATTACAGGATAGTCGTAGCAGACTCCCGCTTCCCCCGAGACGGCAGGTTTATTGAAGAGATCGGCACTTACAATCCCCTGACAGAACCCTCGGAAATCACGGTTAACGCAGAACGCGCCAAGGAGTGGATGGATAAAGGCGCTCAACCTACGGATACTGTTCGCGCGCTGCTGAAAAAAGCCGGCGTCGTATGAGTTTATTTCATACTTATTCTGTTGGCAAAGGAACGTCATTATTATGAAAGAGCTTCTTCTTTATATCGCCCGTAATCTCGTTGATGATCCGGACGCGGTCTCTGTGACGGAACGCGAAGGTGAAAGCGAGACGGTTCTTGAGCTTCATGTAGCGGAGGGCGACATGGGAAAGGTAATCGGCAGGCAGGGAAGAATCGCAAAGGAAATTCGTACGCTTGTCAAGTCCCTTGCCCAGAAAAACGGCAGGAAAGTTTCTGTCGAGATAGTCGACTGAAGAAATCAGAGTGCCGTGCGGCACTCTGATTCATTATGAAGTATTGTTTATAATTGTCACGGAGGTTTTTTATGCCCGTTGAACGATATCTGAAATGCGGTAAGATTGTCGGGACACATGGAATCGGCGGCGAAATAAAAATCCGGCACTGGTGCGACTCCCCTGAGTTTCTTCTCGACTTCCGCCGGTTTTTCATAGACGGTTCCGAGTATCTTGTCCGCAATTCCCGCGTTCATAAGGAATCTGTTCTTGTTTCCTTTTACGGCATAGATGACTTGAACGCAGCTATGGCTTTAAAAAATAAAACGGTTTGTATAATCAGAGAAGACTCCGCATTACCGGAAGGCAGTTATTTTTTACAGGATGCGTTAGGCCTTCCCGTTTACGACGTCTCCCGCGGTCATGTCGGTATCCTCAAAGATGTTATAGAAGCGCCGGGAGGTCATATTTTCGTTATAGAGGGCAAATGCGAACACCTGGTGCCCGACGTTCCCGAGTTCATCAAGAGCGTTGACATAGCCGGCGGTCGTATAACGGTATCTATGATCGAGGGAATGTGAAAATGCGAATTGATATTCTTACACTTTTCCCTGAAGCGGTTTCAGCACTGCTTGAGATCAGCATTATAGGAAAGGCCGCACAGCGCGGTATAGTTCATATCGAATGCCATCAGATTCGTGACTATACTGCCAACAAGCAAAAACAGGTGGATGATTACCCCTACGGCGGAGGTATGGGGATGATAATGCAGGCGCAGCCCATTCATTCGTGCTGGGAGCATGTCTGCAGCGGCACCCCTGAACATGTCCACACGCTTTTAATGTCACCGGCCGGAAAGGCCTTTACACAACAAGACGCAAAAAGACTTGCACTGCTTGATCGTTTCATCATTATCTGCGGGCACTATGAGGGTGTTGATGAGCGTCTTATCGAGGAATGTGTGGATGAAGAGATATCTATCGGCGATTTCGTGCTTACAGGGGGTGAAATACCGGCCGCGGCAGTCGCGGACAGCGTATGCCGCCTGGTACCGGGAGTACTTGCGGACAATTCCTGCTTTACCGAAGAAAGCCACTGGAACGGCCTCCTTGAATATCCGCAGTATTCAAGACCTGAAATCTGGCGGGGGCGGCCTGTGCCGCCTGTTCTGCTTTCCGGACATCATGCTAAAATATCCGAATGGCGCAGAAAGGAAGCCGTCAAACGGACTCTCCTCCGGCGCCCTGACATGTTTGAAAAACTGATATTTGAAGGCAAGAAAGACATGAAAATGCTCGAAATAATCAGGGACGAACTGTGCATAGACGAGGAAAATGAATAGCCGGGGTATAG
>JAAYBW010000057.1 GCA_012729975.1 Clostridiales bacterium | reverse complement strand
CCGGTCGGTGCACCCCCTCGCGACATGAAGCGAAATATGCTATACTGCAGATAAGCCCGGCAATGCCATGAGGTGTATGATGCGGCGAGTTTAAGCGCAACCCGGCGACACCGAAAAAAGGGGAATCGGATATATGTTTTACCCGGAGAGCAAAGAACATCTGCAATCGATCATCCACACCGCAAGAGAGAACGGGACGGCCCTTGTGCCGGTGAGCTCCGGCGCTCCGCATATCCACGGCGCGTCGGAAAACGCCGGAGCGGAGACTGTCTGTTTTGAGAAAATGAGCCGGATACTCAAGATAGACAGATACAGCCGCTATGTGCGCGTCGAGGCCGGAGTTACTTTCGGCGAGCTCATCCCGGCGGCCGCTGCCCGGGGTTTGCGTCTGAACCACCCGTTTCTTCCGAGGGCGAACAAATCCGTTGTGGCCAGCGCACTGGAGCGGGAGGCTGTAATGGCTGCTAAATATCAGTACGACTACACCGACCCGCTGCTCAATGTGGAGATCGTCTTCGGCACCGGTGATGATTTCCGAACGGGCTCCGCTTCCGGCCCCGGCCCCGCGGAGGAGCTCAAGGCCGATATGGTGACCCCCTGGGGCCCCGGCGCTATTGACTTTCTGCGCTTTTTCACCGGCGCTCAGGGAACTATGGGCTTCGTCACTTGGGCAACGCTGAAAGCGGAGCTTCTTCCCTGCCTGGACCGCCTGCGCTTTGTCGAGGCCGACGAGGCCGGAAAGCTCACTTCCCTTGCCAACACGCTGCTGCGCAGGCGCATACCTGATGACTGCGTCATATTAAACGATGTAAACTTTGCCGCGGCCTTTTCAGGCGATGAGGCCGAGGCGGATATTCTCCGCCGACATCTGCCGCCCTGGGTGATGATCTGCCGCGTCTGCGGCTATGAACGTTACCCGGAGCGACGGGTATCTATCTACCAGGGCTATCTTGAGGATGCCTGCCGGGAGGCGGGGCTGCGCGCCGTACCCGCTCCCTTCGGACTTGACGGTATAGAGGAACGCGTTGAAAAGCTGCTCTTTGACTGTGACAGCCGGGAAACCTGGTGGAAGATGAGGCGCGGGGGCCTGCGTGAGATACTCTTCCTCACGCCGCCCGTTGCAGCTCCCTCGCTCTTGAGGATATTACAGCATGAGCGCGGTCCGCGGCCCGGATCGGCTCCCGGCATTACCCTGCAGCCTCAGGTACAGGGCAGGGCCTTCCGCGTGGAATGCGATGTGTTTTATGACGCTGCGTCCCATGTTGAGGCACGGCAGGCCGACGAATTCCGCGATGCCGCAGAGAAGGAGCTTTTCGCGAAAGGGGCCTACTTCGACCGTCCCTACGGCAGAAAGCTGTCCGATATGGTCTATGCCGCCGACCGGACCGGAACGGAGTCGCTGCGGAAGCTTAAAAAGATATTTGATCCGGACGGAATACTTAATCCCGGAAAACTCTGTTTTTGAGGGTGCAATATGGATAAACTGAAAGATTTCGAGTACACAATGGACTCCTGCAACCATTGCGGCCAGTGCAAGTGGATACTCGCGCCGAAAATGAAGGGCTGGGATTTCGCCGAGATCTGCCCGATACATCAACGCTACGGTTTCGACGCTTACTCCGGGCAGGGTCTTTTAAGCATCGCCAAGGAGATACTCACCGGCAAGCTGCAATACGGCGACGGGCTCGAGGAGCTTCTCTACACCTGCACCTGCTGCGGCGCCTGCGACGTTAACTGCAAAAACGTCCGCGATATGGAGGTTCTGGACACGATTCTCGCCTTACGCGACGACTGCGCGAAAAACGGAGAACTGCCTAAGGCGCATCGCGAGACGGCGCGAAGGATAGCCGGGACCCATAACATTTACGGTCTTCCTCACGGTGAGCGCTTCGCCTGGATGCCAAAAGACTATGAGGACGACGGGAACGCCGACACAGCGCTGTTCATCGGCTGCGCCGCCGCCTATAAAAACAGCGACACCGCACTCGCGGCTGTTAAAATCCTGCGTGCCGGAGGCGTTAAATTCAGACTTCTGCGGGAGGACGAGCGGTGCTGCGGCGCGTCTCTCTGGCGCACCGGGCAGACGGAAGCTGCCGCCGAACTGATAGAGCGGAACATCGAAACCTTCCGCCGCCTCGGGATTAAAACGGTCATTACCGCCTGCGCTGAGTGCTTCGGCGCCTTCCGCTCCGGCTACCCCCGCTTCGCGCGGACAGAGTTTGAGACAAAGCACATCACCGAGGTCGCCGCTGAGCTTATAAGCTCCGGCCGTATAGCCCCGAAAGCATTTCGGGAGCCCCTTATGGTGACCTATCACGACCCCTGCATGCTGGGGAGGCTGTCCGAGCCATATGTGCCCTGGAACGGGATTATACGCCCCTTCGGGCTCCATGAGCCGCCCAAAACCTGGCGGCGGGGCGAAAACGGAGTATATGACGCGCCGCGCCGGGTTCTCGGTGCCATACCCGGAGTTGAGCTCACCGAGATGACCAGAAATTATGAGGACTCCTTCTGCTGCGGCGCCGGGGGCGGCGCTACCGAAGCAAACCCGGACTTCGCCGCCCGGACCGCGGGAGAGCGTCGCCGCGAGGCCATGTCCACCGGGGCGGAGGCTATAGTATCATGCTGCCCGTTTTGTCGGCAGTCGCTGGAGGGCGCCGGGGACAATCCCATGCCGTACCTTGACCTGACCGTGCTGCTGGCGGACTCGCTTTAAGGGGGGCTGAAAATGAGCTTATCAAGAGAAGCGTACCGCGAGCTGGCTGCAGTTGTAGGCGACGCGTATATAAGCGAGAAGGAGCACATCCTTTCCGGCAACCGCGTTAAGACACCTGAGATCCCCTTTGAATACCACAGTGCCGACGCCATTTTGCTTCCCGGCAGCACCGAGGAGGTGCAGGCCATAGTAAAAATATGCAACCGCTACGGAATATCCTTCATCCCCACGGTGTCAGGCTGCAGCGCCGACGCCTTTGCCAAACACGCGAACTCCGTAATCATTCACCTCAAGCGCATGAACCGGATAATTGAAATAAACGAGGAGGACCGCTTCGCCGTAATCGAGCCCGGCGTCCGTCAGGTTCAGCTCTACCCGGAGGTCCGCCGCCGCGGACTCAGCTACACCGCCGCCTCCGTGGGGCCCGGCGGCTCGGTGCTGGCCAATTTTACCAGCACGTCCGGCGATAACCACACGCAGCACGGCACGTCCCGCGCAAACCGCTACCTTCTGGGCGTTGAGATGGTTCTTCCCGACGGCGAGATAGTCCGCACCGGCTCTCTCCAGACCGGCTCCGGCTGGTTTTGCCCCGACGGCCCGGGCCCGGGCTTGAGGGGTATCGTTAAGGGCTACTTCGGTATCCACGGCCAGCTTGGTATCGTCACCCGGGCGGCCATCGCTCTGGATCCCTGCAGGGGGCCCCGCGAAATCCGTGCCGAGGGGGTAAGCCCTCACCAGCGAGTTTATCTGGACAGCGACTGCAGCAAGGTAAGGGTATTTACATTCAAGGATCTCGGCTCCCTGTGC
The DNA here is from genome assembly GCA_012729975.1 of Clostridiales bacterium. Classification (GTDB taxonomy): domain Bacteria; phylum Bacillota; class Clostridia; order Oscillospirales; family Oscillospiraceae; genus JAAYBW01. The sequence continues at coordinate 2,199 of JAAYBW010000057.1, read as the reverse complement.
GACGCCATGGTGAAGCTGGGCGAGGCGGAAATCGCCTCCACTGTGCAGAAATTCTTCTATCTGCCCATGACGCTGATGATGACCGACTCAGCCAACGCCTTTTGGGAAAAATGGAACAGCGGCATTAAAGAGGAGATGGCCATGCCGCTCGTTGTACATCTGGCGACCCGCTCCGTCGAGGAGCTCGAATACGAGGAAACCATACTCGGAGACGTCGCCCGCGAGAACGGCGGCGTACGGGTTCGCCCGGAAATCGAGAGCTGGTGGGACGAGCACATGGACTTTTTCATGGTATTCGGCGTGCTTCAGCGCGTCCTGCGCCTCGGCGGCGGATGGGCGCCGATAAAGCTCGGCGCCGACTCAATAAGGCATATGTGCGAGGTCGGGGAGTCGATTTCAAGTTATATTCACGACTATACGGACACCGGCATTCTTTTTGATGCCCCGGAAAGCTTCCAGATCGTGCCGATGGAATACGGCCACTCCGCCCATATAGAGCTGCTGTTTATGTACGACCGAACGAACCCCTCTGTAAGACCGGAGGTGGGTAAATTCACCGCCCGCGCCCGGGCCTCGGACATAGCTGATCATTTTCACGCGGAGATGCCGGGCTGCCTTAATCAGACGGCAGAGCAGCTGGGTCCTCTCTACAGCAACTATCATGTGTGGCTGCGCAGGATAAAAGAAAGCTTCGATACTAACAACGTCGCTAACCCGATGCTCTGACCTGACGTTAAATATCATGTAAACAGGGCAGCAGTTCATTCTGCTGCCCCACTATTTATGCACGCATGGCCGCTGACGGCGTATGGTGAATGTAATATCCGGTCGGAGCAAGTTGTTTTATTGCCCCTGTTCAGCTTCGTAAAATTCACGGCTGTAGTAGTAGAGCTCAGTAGTGGCGGTCCAGATGGCCTCGGGTTCCGCGGCGAAAACCGTACCGTAGACTCCGCCGCCGGAAGCGTAGTTATCTACCATATCGCGGACCGACTTTATTACCGACTCGCTGTCGCTTGCGGTGGGCATAGCGTTGATGTTGAAGCCGATACCGTCTCCCCATTTCTTTTTGTATGCGCGAATGTCATTCGCTCTGGCCTGTATCTGTATGAAATCGGCTCCCAATTGAAGCATATAGGGCAGAAACCTTTTAATATTTCCGCAGCAGTGGTGCTCGAGGCAAACGTCCTTTGACTTAATATGGCCGAACAGTTTTTTTGTAGGTTCGAAAACGATTTCCTCCATCATCTTCTCGCTGAAAAATGTGTCGCGTTCGGTGCCCCAGTCATCATTATAGGTCATCATATCGACCGGGACATGCTGTAAGAGCTTATCGACAACCTTTATCTCAAAATCCGCGAAAGCGTTGAGGAAATCGCGGACAGCGTCCGGCTCCAGGGCCATGGCAACCATAGCCTCGGTATATCCGCCGAGAAGAGCCACAAGCCGTTCCGTACAGCCAAGCCCGATATTAACATGAAGTATTTTCTCTCTGTCATAGGTCTCCATAAACTTTTTGCACAGTCCCTCAATGTCGTAATCATTAAGATCCGGAAACTTCACCTTCTTTTCCCAGTTTAAAATATCGTCGAGATACTGGGTGCCCGGCTTCAGCATCGGCCCGCCCGCCTCCGGAACGAATGTCCACTGTACTCCGAACCAGTCCTGCCAGTCGTATCTGTCCTTGCGCGACCAGTCCGCTTCACCCGCTCCGGTAAGGACGGCTATCATTACACCGGTAATATCGGTTCTGCTGTCGGGCACCCACAGCGGATTTTGCCGTTTATACGCGCGTATGAAATTTTCCCTGATCGATATGGGGCGCTCAAGAACCGGTACCTTGACTGCGCTTTTATTGAATCTGATCTTACTTTCCGCGGTCTTCACTCTCTCGTCGAGATACATAGGTCTTTCGTATTTCATTTTTATCCTCCTTCGCGGGACATAAATAAATGTAAAGCCGCAATTGCTCTCTTAATGCCGCAAATAAATAATGCTGCGGGGAACCAATCCATTAAACGTTATATTAACATATACGACATTAATACGCTACCAAATTAAATAATAAAATCCGCTTTCTTTTGTTAAACACATTGAATTACTAAATAAAAGCAATGTATAATTGACAGGCTGATATTGACAATTATGATGCTGAAGTATTTCGGTCCGCTCCGCGCCGCGGCGCGAGTGTTAAAGCCGGGT
>JAAYBW010000056.1 GCA_012729975.1 Clostridiales bacterium | reverse complement strand
TGGGAACGGTGATCTTCGAAAGGATATCGATCAGTTCTTCCTCGGTTTTCTGCCGGGGAAAAGGTTTTTTAACATTCAGCCGTCCTTCTTCAAGCGACATATTCCGCCAACCGGCCATTCGCTCCTCGTGCAGCGCCCGGGCGATTTCCCACTGTTTATCGGTCATATCCGGTTTGCGGACAAGCGGATTACTGCGCTCCATTTCCTCGCAAAAGGCGTCCCAGGTCTCCCGGCTTTCAGCCGCACGTATAGTGCGCATGCGCGCTTCACCTGTGTCGACACCGTCCTTGCTGTGCGGCCCCGCTACAACTCCAAAGAAGCCTCTGAGCCGCTCCTGATGATAGATGCATAAGTACCACCCGATACCGGCGCCATGAGAGACTCCCGTATAGAAAAATTTATCTATGCCCATCGCATCGGCGAAATCGCACGTGTCCTGTGCCCAGACATCATACCAGGCGTCTCCGAGATCCTCGAGGATATGGGTTGAATTTCCATAACCGCGAATAACGATATTAAACACGTGAAATCCGTATTTTTCCGCAAGGTCGATTGTGTAATTCACCACCTGCGAATGGCTTTGCTGACAGCAAAGAAGGTATCTGTCACCGGAGCCGTATTCACGGTATTCGAGTTGTACGTTTTTAAGCTTCAATATGGGCATAACAGTCCTCCTCACTTTTATTATCCAAGCTTACATCGCCAGCCCAGGCATTTTTATGTCCGGGATCCGCTCTTCTTCCCGATGATAGTGTCGAAGGCGCATCAGGCATAAATTACGATCTCGTCTTTATCCCACTCAAAGAGGGCATTGAGTCCTGCCCCATTCGTTATTTTCCGCATATAATCGAGGACTTTCTCTCCGCCCTCATACCGGCCGACAACATAAGGTACGCCGTTTTCGCGGACGATCATCGGGATCAGGCGTGTCTGCGTAATATGTCCCGCACTGACAACGCATTTGGCCGTAACGGTATAGATCGAATCGGGATGAAACGGGTATGTGGGGTAATTTTCATCCGGGACGAAGCCAAAACGCTCACTTCTGCTCCTCGCCCACTCCTCAGGGTCAAAAACTTCGTTCTTTATGCCTTTTGTCGAACGAAAATTCTTATTCAGAGACGGAACCCAGGCAATGAAATTATTCAGTCCATGGTAAATCGTCTTTCCTTTATAAATTTCAACGCCGTGCAGGATATGTGAATGAGAGGAGAAGACCACGTCGGCGCCGCAATCGACCGCAGCGTGGCTTACGATTTTTTCATAATCGGCCAGCTTGATCGGTTTATGGACGATGCCCTTGTGGAAATAGACGCAGAGCACGTCACATTCCCTTCGAAGCGCCGTTATGCCGCTTTTCATGGCGTCAAATGTTACCGGTTCCGGCCATGTATAGATATATTCGGGATTTCCTCCCGGATTTGCCACATTGCCCATATCAAAATTGATTATGATGTCAACAAAAGCGCAGCCCGCTTTCGCAGGCCCCGCGTTGGCAATTTTCGGACCGGTACAGTTGTAGTTTAAAAATCCGAATTTAACGCCGTCTTTTTCTATAATAGCCGGTTTGACGGCCTCCGCCTGATTGCGTCCGCCGCCGGTATGTGCTATGCCGTGCTCATCAAGCCATTTGAGCGTATCTTCGATGCCTTGTTCCTTGGCGTCGTATATATGATTTCCCGCGAGCGTCAGGACATCAAAATATTCCGTCAGAGGCCATAGGTTGTCCGGATCGCGATCGAGGTCAAGAAGCTCCTGCGCATATTTCGAATAGGGGACTTCCAGCTGTCCGACGACCACATCCCCCTCAGACAGCATCTGTTTGACACCTTCAAAATAGAGCCCGGGGTCCTTCCCCAGAATGATATCCCCACCGGCAAGCAGTATGATATTATCTTTTTTCATATTTTCCTTTTCCCTCATTTTCTTCATAGTAATTCCCATGGCCTTCCACAGTCAATCGTATATAAAGAAATAAGTACAAATAAGTACAAAAAAACCACGAAATCATGTGAATCTCGTGGTTTCGTGGTGGAGACTGCGCGGCTCGAACGCGCGACCTCATGCGTGTGAAGCATGCGCTCTAACCGGCTGAGCTAAGCCTCCGATAATAGGAAGGGGGCGGTGTTCCGCCCCCGCTATGGTGACCCGTACGGGATTCGAACCCATGTTACCGCCGTGAAAGGGCGGTGTCTTAACCTCTTGACCAACGGGCCGGGTAAACCGGTGCCGGACTTGCGCCCGGCACCGCGTTCAAATGGTAGCGGCGACTGGATTTGAACCGGTGACACTTCGGGTATGAACCGAATGCTCTAGCCAACTGAGCTACGCCGCCAAGCTTAGGTATTATACAGTGAGCGTTTTTTATTGTCAATAGCTTTTTACCGGCGTATTGAATCAATCTTCTCGGGAGTACCGGCAGCGTAGCCGGATACGCTCCGATTTTGCGGGATACGGGTGGAATGCGCAGGCAGACTGTGCTACAATAATTCAGATTTGACTGTTTCCCGGTAACACCGTGCGCAAAGCCGGGGCATTTCGGAAATGAGGAGAAAAAAAATGGATACGGAGCTTTTACTGAGAAATTTCCTTGATGAAAAAAAGCGTCTTAAGCAGTACCCGGTCAAGCGAAAGATGAAGATATACGCGCTTATTTATCTCGCGGGCAAGTTTGAAAGCGGGCGTGATTATTCCCAGAGCGAGATTAACGACATACTAAACGACTGGAGCCTCTTTAACGATGCCGCTACGCTGCGCAGGGAGCTGTGCGATAACCGCTTTCTTAACAGGACAAGCGACGGGCGCACATACAGGCTGGAAGAGACACAGCCGACTCCGGCAGAACTGGGAATAGATAGCTTTTAGTCTGCGACGACAGGGCGATACAACATGATATATCCGAAGATGATAATATTCGATTACGGGAACACGCTGCTTTACGAACCGACCTTCGACACACTCAGAGGCGAGGAAGCGGTGTTTGAGCATGTTACCGTAAACAAAAAAGGGATTACAGCAGCGCAGGCCGACGCCTTCGCTCAAGAGCTGTACGCGAAAATCGGGCTGGCGCGCGGTTTGGGGCTTGAACTGCATGAACTGCAATATCAGAAGTTGCTCTACGAGTCTCTGGGGATAGAGCTTTCCATAACATATCAGGAAGCTGAGAGGATCTTCTGGGACAACGCTTTCGGATGTGCCGTTATGCCGGGCGCCGAGAAGATGATAGATTATGTAAACTCATCCGGCATCCGCAGCGCGGTGATCAGCAACATCGGCTTTTCGGGACAAGCACTTACGGAGCGGTTAACCCGTCATCTTCCAGGTAACAGATTCGAGTTTGTCATAGCCTCGAGCGAATATGGCCTGCGAAAACCTGACCCGCTCCTTTTCACGCTCGCTCTTACTAAAGCCGGGCTCAAGCCAAAAGATGTCTGGTTCTGCGGGGACAACATCAAGGCCGACGTCGAGGGTTCCGCCGGCGCGGGCATATTCCCCGTATGGTACGAGGAAAAGAGTGTGGACAATCCGTGGATACGTGAAAACGAGGGGCTCGAACCAAACTGCGAACATCTGCATATACATAGATGGGAGCAGCTGATTGAAACTCTGGACAAGCTCAAAGCGGCTCCGTCATAAAAGCGGCACCAGTCTATCGAACACACCTGACTTGTTACATGCACGCTGCCGTGCTATAATTGCCGCGGTATCCGCCGCCTTCGGTTCCGTCCTCCTTCCCGTGAACGCGCGTCGGGCACAATTCGCCGCGGGCCGGCATAAATAAAGAAAAGCGAGGATAAAGCTTTATGAAAACGGTGCTAACGGTTTTCGGAACCCGCCCCGAAGCTATAAAAATGTGCCCGCTGATAAATGAGCTCAAAACCCGCGGGAGCATCAAAACTCTTGTCTGTGTAACAGGTCAGCACCGCGAGCTGCTCGATCAGGTTCTTGAGGCATTCTCGGTAAAACCGGACTTCGACCTTTCCATAATGCTTCCCCAACAGACGCTTTTCGATATTACAACTAACGTGCTCGAACGCATCAGGCAGGTGCTGATTACCGCAAAGCCGGATGTCGTTCTTGTCCACGGCGACACTTCGACCACCTTCGCCGCCGCCCTTGC
>JAAYBW010000055.1 GCA_012729975.1 Clostridiales bacterium | reverse complement strand
TGTGTTTCGCATGTGCATGTCGTGCAGGCGCATCATACGGGTGCATCATGCGGGTGTATCGCGCGTGCATGTCGCGCGGGTGGCGGGGGCGCGCATAATGCGTGCGCGTCCGCGCTCGCAGGAAAAAATTTTTTTACGGGAAAGCAGCGCTCGCATTATAAGCGTTTACAGGGAGATATAAGCACTGAGCTCAGGGACTTGAGAACACAGTATGCCGTACTCAAATACGCCGGAGCTTACTTAATCCGATAGTCAATGGACTTTATCTGTCGATTAATAGCATATCAGTATCAGATGCCCGATGCTTTTGATAATTTTATACTGGCATCCCACTAAATGGAATACCAGTATAAAATTGAGATAATATGAAACTAATGCTGTGGCTGTATGCGAGCTCAGCCTTCATCCCAGTTGTGCCACACGTTCTGTACGTCTTCATTATCTTCGAACATATCCAGCATCTTTTGCATATTCTTTATATCATCTTCGTTTGAAAGCGTGACATAAGTCTGAGGAACCTTCTCGGCCTGTACGGAAAGGAGCTTATAACCCTTTTCCTCGAGAGCCTTAGCAACCGGAGTAAATGCATCCGGATCGTTCGTGTAGACCTGGTAAACTTGCTCATCCTTCGAGAAATCATCAGCGCCCGCTTCCATGGCGTCCATCAGCATCGTATCCTCGTCAATGACACCGTCTTCATTATCTATTATTATGACTCCTTTTCTGTCAAAGGAAAAGGCTACGCAATTGGTCGTTCCCATCTTGCCGCCATACTTGTCAAAATAATGACGAACCTCGGAAGCTGTTCGGTTTCGGTTATCGGTCATCGCGTCGACAATTACCGCGATGCCTCCGGGACCGTAACCCTCGTAAGTGATGGTTTCATAGTTTGAACTGTCCGCGCTGCCGAGTGCTTTGTCAATGGTACGCTTTATGTTGTCATTAGGCATGTTTGCGGCTTTTGCCTTAGCCACGACAGCAGCGAGTCTGGAGTTATTGTTGGGATCACCGCTTCCGCCTTCCTTGACGGCAACGATCATTTCTCTGGCAATCTTAGTAAAAGCCTGAGCGCGTTTCGCGTCCTGTGCTCCTTTAGTTTTCTGTATATTATGCCATTTGGAATGCCCGGACATTATGACCTCTCCCCTCTGTACTTTACAATTTTAGCACAGATGAAAGTCCCTTTCAAGATTGTTCTATCTCGATTTCGCTATTATGAGGAGATCATTCTCGGAAATTTCCGATTCTTCCGAAAGGTCGTTTGCAGAGGCGATCATTTCCCTTGTTGAATTATACCTTTTCGCAAGGCTCCACAGCGTATCTCCATGCCCCGCCCTTGCCACTATTATCGACGGAAGTAAGGCAGACCCGGCCGGAGGGGTATCACCCAGATAAGCACTTTCTACCGTCTGAATATTGCTTGCTTCAAAAATCCGTATCTCAACATTGGCGGAAGCGCGAAGCTCTACCCCGCCCGCTGCCGGGACAGCGGTAATATCCGTCATCTTCACCGAAATGCCGTGCTTCTTTTCAGGAAGGCTTATCTCGCAGGACATTTCATATCTTCCTTCGGCTACAGTAGGTATTCTATCCTCACCGACTGTGAGTACCGCTGCTCTTATCGGAATAATCAGCTGCCCGGTTTCATATCGGGCTCTGCCCGGTATCGCCCGCGTTTCAAGAATATTCTTCACATCGGCAAACGGAAGCAGTTCCCGTATCGCCAGATCATGACGTTCCTTATTCATAAGACCGTCCAGTACGCAATTTGCATTCTCATAACTGGTTTCATAGGAAGTGCTGTAAATGTCGCGAACGCTTATAAGGCTTATTTGTCTGCGCACAGTCATTTGCAATACAGCTGCTATTTCTATTGATATCTTATGCGGTGTCGCTTCTTCCGGATCAAGTACTGTTATATACGCGCCTGTCTGCATAATCTCGGCTTGCGCGTCACATATGCCCTCACCCGCTTCTGTGTCGGTAACCTGTAAAAAAGGTATGAAAAACTGCGCGGAAGATATCTCTCCGCTGGTTTGTGACAGATAGAGTATGTTGATTTCTGTTCTTCCGCGCACGGCAAGTCTTTTGCCGGAAGGTTTTACTTCCTCTATGATAATTCTTGATGTACCTCGAAGCAGCTTGCCCAGTGGCGCACCCGTTGCCGGAAGCTCAGTTTCTTCACGAATCGTGAAGGTTTTCTCGCCGATTTCAACAGCCGGCATAGCTGTTATTGTCTCCTTAAGCACCTCAACTTCCGCCTGAGCAGAGACGGTTACAACGGCCTCTGCGGGCTCAAAAGCTTTGACGTTAACTCCGATATCCGCGCGCAGCAGGAGTTTTCTGGAGTTTATTGTTCTTGCTTCAAGTCTTGTAAGAGCTGCTGTTACAATGGTCCTTGATGTTGTATCCGAGCCTGATGTTTCGCAGTTAATACTGAAAGGCAATTGTACGGGTATCGCTTTTATCTCGTGCATACCCTCAGGTAAATATAACACGCTGCCCTGTACGGTTCCGTTAATTACAATTCTGCCGCTTTGCGAATCTTTGCTCCTGAGCAGGGCGATACCGGAAGCGTCCACTATACCTGATATATCCGGAAGTGTATCCGGAACAATAATTTCTTTCGTCTCCTCGTGATCAAACGCAGAATCCGCCAGCTTTCTGTAAAAAGGCGTCCGTTCCTTTATGAGCCCTATCTCCATAATACTTCCTCTCCTTGTCCGTTATTGACATGTCTGTGAAAGTATATGCGGACAGCGCCCCGTTATGTACCCCCTTTTATCCCAAACAGCGCTCGCAGAAGCCGCGATATTAACTTTGGCGGCTTAATAACGGTAATCCTCATAATATACGCCTACTTTCTACAAAGTATTATACCGCAAACGATTAGGAGCAGGCCTGAAGCAAAAAGCCAGAATTCAGGCGGGAGGATTAGCGCCATTACAAAAGCAAGGCCTACGACAACAGCATAGCATCCGATTTTCTTCCAATGCCTTTTCAAAAAAACACCTCCCGCGTTTATATGCTCCTTCAAATGCATCATACGCGGAAGGTGTCTGGGATGTTACTCAGCGGCGTTTGAGAAACGAGAGGCGTGTTTCTGAAATAATAACCGAAATGAACATGAAAGCAAAACCGGCTATAACCTTTGCGGAAAAAGAATCGTACCCTAAAATCAGTGAAAATGCCGCTCCGAAGACAGCTTCAAATGACAAAACGATTGCAGCGGATGAAGGACTCGTATGCTTCTGCCCGTAATTTTGTAAAAACAGGGCCAGGGATGTCGCCATAATGCCAAGATATATAACGCTAAGCCATGATTTCACAGGAAAGCTGAAATTTATATCTCCTAATACGGGTGAAAAACACCAGCATATAACGGCGGAAGTAAGAAATTGAATGAAAGTAAGCAGTGACATATCCGGGCGCCGGGCAGAGGCTCTTTTTACCATAATTATATGTACTGAATAAATGGCTCCGCTGGCCAGCGTGAGCAGATCACCGATATTCACCGAAAGTGTGCCTTCCAGCGTAATAAGACCTATCCCAACCAGGCAAATCACAGCAGCCGAAACATTATATCTGTCGGGTCTTTTTTTGCCTGTTATCCAGCACAAAAACGGTACGATTATGCAGTATACAACAGTTAAAAATGCGTTTTTTCCCGGTGTTGTCAGCTGCAGACCGAGAGTCTGTGTAATATACGCGGATGATAGGAGTATTCCGGTCAGCACGCCGTATTTTATGTATAATCCGTCAATTGCTTTGATTTTTTTCACGCATACGGCTGCAAATATAAGTGAACCCATCGAAAAACGTATAGCGAGCAATAATAGCGGCTGAATATTGTCAAGCGTATCCTTCATAACAACAAAGGATGTTCCCCAAATCATGGTTGCCAGGAACAAAGCCGGAATACCGAGGGTTTTTTTTCTCATAATTTCCTCATATACTGGGCTGCGAACTTTAGCATGAGCTTTTTAGTTCCGACCTTGTCAAATGCGATTTCTATAAGTGCATCGCCACCCGTCGGTGTTACGGAAATAACCATACCGCTGCCGAAAGCATTGTGTTCAACTCGGTCACCCTTATTTAATTTAATATTGCTGTCGGTCACAGCTGAATTTGACTTTTGACTAACAGACTCTTTTGAATAACGGTGCACAGTATCCGTAATCTGCCCGACGTCTGCGATGTCTGAAAAATCCCAAGTGCGGCGCACATTCTCCCCTTTTACATAACCTCCCGATATACGCGGCTTTAAATGTAAAGCGCTATCCTTTTCCTCGACACAGTTTTCGGGTATCTCCGATGCAAATCGAGATATCTGATTGTTCGTTGTTCGGCCAAAGAGCATTCTTTGCTTAGCTGATGTAATAATAAGCTTCTCTTTTGCCCTCGTCAGTGCAACATAACACAAGCGCCGCTCCTCTTCCAGCTCTTCCCGCTCGCCGATACTTCTAATTCCCGGAAATATACCCTCTTCTGCGCCGGCGATGAAAACAGTCGGGAATTCAAGTCCTTTTGCGCTGTGAATTGTCATCAGCACGACACTGTCTGCATCGATATCATATTGATCGATGTCGGTATACAGTGCGACCTCATCAAGAAATTGCGCCAAACCGGCTTCGTCTCCGTTTTCCTTCAAGAAACTTATTATGTTCGATTTCAGTTCCAAAATATTCTCTCGCCTGGTATTGTTTTCTATAGTGTCCTTTTCGTTTAACATAGACATGTATCCGCTTTTATCCAGAAGCACATCATATAGTTCGTCAAGGCGCAAATGCTTGACAGCTGCAAGGTGTTCTGTGAGTTCAACAAATCTCATGAGTCTCGGAGCCGCTTTTCTGAGTTCTTCCCGCTCCGAGCTGGTACGCATTACCTCAAATACGCTCGACTCTTCCTCGACCGCAGTAATACGCACCTGTTCCAACGTCTTATCGCCTATTCCCCTGGGTGGGGTATTTACTATACGCAATAACCGCAAATCATCGTTTGTGTTGTTGATAACACAAAGGTATGCGAGCATGTCTTTAATTTCAGCCCGCTCAAAAAACTTCATCCCGCCGATTACTCTGTAAGGAATACCGTTTCGCTTCAGAGCAAATTCGATACGGTTCGATTGGGCGTTCATGCGATACAGAACGGCAAAATCGCGCCATTTTTGTCCCTTTCTGTATCCCGCGAGCATGGCTTTAGCTATATAATCGGCCTCATCTGTTTCATCGGTCGCACGGTAGATATCGATTTTTTCACCGCGCGTATTTTTAGTCCATAACTCTTTGCCTTTTCGAGAGGAATTATTGCATATGACCGCGTTTGCAGCCTCGAGTATGCAGCCTGTGGAGCGGTAATTCTGTTCAAGCCGTATAACACGTGATTCGGGGTAATCGTTTTCAAAACCGAGAATATTTTCGATTGTCGCACCGCGAAATTTATATATGCTCTGATCGTCATCACCGACTACACAGATATTCCTGTGCCCCGCGGATAGCAATGAAACAAGCTCATACTGCAGACGGTTTGTATCCTGAAACTCGTCTACAAGAACATATCTAAATCTTCTTTGCCAATATTCGCGAACTTCCGCGACGTTTTTCAAAAGGCGTACGGTATGAAGTATTATATCGTCGAAGTCAAGCGCGTTAGCTGCTCGAAGACGTTTTGCATATTCGGTATATATCTCGGCAATGCGTTTTTTTCTGGGATCGCGAGAGTCGGACATCAACTCGGAATATTCCTGTGAATCGAGCTGAGCGTCTTTTGCCGTGCTGATTTCAGTAAGAACCGAACGGGGCGGCCAGCTTTTTTCATCAAGGTCCATGTCCTTGATGATTCGCTTTAAGAGCAAAAGGCTGTCTGTGGTATCATAGATTGTGAATCCGGGTCCGAACCCCTCGAGCCAGGTTATGTCGCGCCTTAAAATACGCACGCAGGCGGAATGGAATGTAGACGCCCATATGTCGGATGCTGAATCGCCCAGCATCGCAGCCAGACGTTCGCGCATTTCCTCCGCAGCCTTATTTGTAAAAGTTATTGCGATGATGCGCCAGGGGTCTACCGGATAAAGGGAAACCAGAGCCTTTGCCCTCTCTGCATCTTTCTCGGATGGATCTGACAAATACGACTCAAGAAAACGCACATCGTCTTCTTTTATTTGCTCGGGAATCTCGTCGCTGTCGCAAGCTCGTCCATATATTATCAGATTTGCAATTCTGTTAATAATAACCGTTGTTTTTCCGCTTCCAGCGCCGGCAAGAAGCAGAAGCGGCCCCTCTGTTGCCAGAACGGCTTTGAGCTGCATATCGTTTAGGCGGTTAAATTCTCTCTCGATTATTTTTCTTCGCAATTCCAAAAATGCGATTTCATAGCTGGATGTCATCCGTTCACCTCAGTCACCGCTTGATAACAAAATGATACGGGAAAACGGCGGCAGGGCCGCCGTTTTCCCGTATCATTATAGCATACCGAATAGCACATGTAAACCGCTCATTTAAGCATTAATCGAAGGGCTTCCACTGCCCGCCTTTCAAGGCGTGAAACCTGTACCTGTGATACCTTAAGAATTCTGGCGGTATCGCTTTGCGTCAGGCCCCGCCAGTATCTGAGGATAATAACCTGCCTGTCCTTGTCCGGCAATGTGCTGATTGCCTGTCTTAGCGATACATGCTCAACAAGCGTCTCTTCCTGAGAAAAGTCACCCAGCAAAGACTCCAGTGTCAGACCGTCCCCGCCCGTATCTTTATACAATGATTCTGTCGGACTTGCAGCGGTTTCTGCAATAGCTATATCTTCGGGAGCGAATCCGGTTTCATAAACAAGATCAGAGATAGCGGGTTCTCTTCCGTATTTGTTTTGCAGCTGTTCCCGCGCGGCGCGTATTACTGCAGCCTTTTCTTTTATGCCGCGACTGACTTTAACACTGCCGTCATCGCGCAAAAATCTTCTTATCTCACCCGATATCTTAGGTACTGCGTATGTGGAAAATTTAGTTCCGAACGAAGGATCGAATCCTTTAACTGCTTTCAAAAAGCCTACGCAACCGAGTTGATAAAGATCGTCTCCGTCAACACCTCTGCCAAAGAAACGACGGGCAATACTCCAAATCAACCCGCTGTTTTCGGTTATAAGCCTTTCCGCTGCGGCTTTATCGCCGCTTTTCGCCGCATGAATAAGGCTGTTTGGAGGGCTTTGTGTCACCTGTCGGCCTTTCCGAGAATCCTCTTTATCATTGTAACCGTCGTTCCTTTACCCGGTCTGCTTTTTACCTTCAGAACATCAGTAAAGCTTTCCATAATTGAAAAGCCCATACCGGAGCGGTCATCACCTCCCGTAGTGAAAAGCGGCTCTCTTGCTCTGCTGACATCTTCAATACCACAACCCCAGTCTTTTATTATTACTTCCACGGTATCGTCCTCAATAATCCGGCATTTAACAAGAATTCTCCCCACTTCACCCGGATAAGCATGTACAATGCTGTTTGTAACTGCTTCACTGACCGCGGTTTTCATGTCTCCTAACTCTTCAAGTGTCGGATCAAGCGGAAGCATAAATAATGCTACGACTCCGCGTGCAAAACTTTCATTCAAACTGCGGGACGGAAACTCTACTCTGATCGAATTATGTATTTTCATTGCCCCATCTCCTTTATCTCAATCAAACGCTCGATTCCGGCAGCATCAAGCACTTTCATAGGCTGTGGAGGAACATTTGTTACTCTCAGTCTGCCTTCGAGTTCATTCATTTTCCTGTATGTCCGCAGTATAAGCGCTATCCCGGAGCTGTCCATAAATTGTAGACCGGATAAATCCAACACACAATCGCGGGGCATATATGCGTCGAGCTTGCCGCCGAGTTTCGCCATTATCTCTTTTGCGGCATGATGATCCAACTCCCCGGCGAGTATAAGCGTAAGCTCTCCATCTCTGAATTTCCCGCTCATCTTCATTTTCATCATCTCCAAAAAGAATTCAGCCGCATATCGGATTAGTTTATCCGATACACGGCCGATTATACATAATATGATGGGAGTATTTTGTCGATTTAGTTCATTGATGCCAGATTATGAGCTGATTCGTTAAGCTTTGTTATTAATGAGTCAAGTTTCTCGGCCTTATCACGTTCAGCCGCTACGACACTCGCCGGCGCTTTTGCTAAAAAGTCGTTGTTATTTAGTTTCGCTTCTAGTTTTTGTTTATTCTCTTGTGCGGCAATAAGTTCCTTTTTGATTCTTGCAAGTTCCTTTTCTATGTCTATAAGTTCGGTCAGAGGCATATATAAGCTTGCATCTGCTGTTACCGCAATAGCCATTAAAGCAGCGTTAGCAGGGCTTTCGTCTGAGATTTTTACATCGCCTGCCCAAGCAAGCTTTTTTAAAAAAGGAATACCTCTTTCAAAAACATCACATTTCTCTGTCTTTACATACATGTGGGGTTTCTTTGAGGGCGGTACATTCTTCTCGGTGCGCAGCGCCCGGACAGCTTTTATAGCCGCCATTATGCTCTCCATTTCTATTTCTTCATCAGGGTAATACAGGGCAGCATCGAATGCAGGCCATTGCGAAACCATCAAAGCTTCTCCCTCATGAGGCAGAGCCTGCCAAATTTCCTCAGTTATAAATGGCATAAACGGATGCAGCAGCTTGAGCGTCTGCGTCAGTGTCCAGCATAAAACTCTCTGTGCGCGGACCTTTCTTTCTTCATCGTTATCTGTAAGCCTGGTTTTTGTCATCTCAATGTACCAGTCGCAAAAACTATCCCAAATGAAATCATAGATCTTTCCCGCAGCTATTCCGAGTTCAAAGCGATCGAGGTTTTCGTTAACCTCACGTATCAGGATCTGTAGTTTTGTTAATATCCATTTGTCTTCAAGATCCAGCGTCTCGGGCAGCGCGTTGTCTTGGATAGTCAGATTCATTAAAACAAAACGAGATGCGTTCCAAATTTTGTTTGCAAAGTTGCGCATAGCTTCGCAGCGTTCAGGATAATAACGCAAATCATTTCCGGGACTGTTTCCGGTTATGATATTAAATCTCAGCGCGTCCGCGCCGTATGCTTCTATCACTTCCATCGGATCAACACCGTTGCCGAGCGATTTGCTCATCTTTCTTCCGAGCGAGTCGCGTATCAATCCGTGGTATAATACGGTTCTGAACGGTATCTCCCTCATATGCTCCAGGCCTGAAAATATCATTCTAGCAACCCAGAAGAATATTATATCGTAACCCGTCACCAGTACGCTTGTAGGATAAAAATATTCTAGGTCTTCAGTCTTATCGGGCCATCCTAATGTTGAAAACGGCCATAAAGCAGAGGAAAACCAGGTATCAAGAACATCCGGGTCCCGCTCAATCTTTTTGCTGCCGCATGCTTCACAAGCTTCCGGGTCACTGCGCGAAACTGTTACATGATTGCAGTCGGCGCAATACCAGGCCGGAATCTGATGTCCCCACCACAGTTGACGTGAGATGCACCAATCATGTGCATTGCGCATCCAATTTGAATATATCTTGACAAAGCGTTCGGGAACAAACTTTATCCTGCCGTCTTCCACAACCTCAAGAGCGTCCTTTGCCAGAGGCTCCATCCTAACAAACCATTGCGGGCTCATCAAAGGTTCAACACTTGTACCGCAGCGGTAACACACACCTACCGAATGGTCGCAGCTATCCGCTTTTACGAGATACCCTTCAGTTTCAAGATCTCTGACAATTGCCTCCCTTGCTTTGTAACGATCCATTCCGTCATATTTTCCGCCGTTTATCACATGAGCGTTTCCGTCCAGCACCAGCAGTTGCTCCAGGTCATGACGCTGACCTACCTCAAAGTCGTTTGGATCATGACAGGGAGTTATCTTCACACAGCCGGTTCCAAATTCCATATCAACATATTCATCGGCAATGATCGGTATCTGTTTATTAACAAGAGGCAGAATACATGTTTTTCCCACTAGCTCTGTATAGCGTTCGTCGGCGGGATTGACGGCGACGGCAGTGTCTCCCAACATGGTCTCAGGGCGGGTCGTCGCTACGGTAATGTAGCCGCTACCGTCGCTCAAAGGATAGCGTATATGCCAAAAATGTCCTTTTTGATCTTCGTGCTCTACTTCAGCGTCGGAAAGCGCGGTGGTGCATTTAGGGCACCAATTAATAATCCTGCTGCCTTTATAAATAAGCCCTTTTTCATAAAGTGAAACAAATACCTCGCGCACTGCACGGCTGCAGCCCTCGTCCATTGTAAAACGCTCCCGCTCCCAATCGCAGGATGAGCCGAGTGTTTTAAGCTGCTCTACTATCCGGCTGCCGTACTTGTGCTTCCATTCCCATACCTTTTCAACGAACCTCTCACGTCCGATGTCATAACGTGAAAGACCCTGTTCGCGAAGCTCTTCTTCAACTTTAATCTGAGTTGCTATACCTGCGTGATCTGTGCCGGGTACCCACAGAGCTGAGTATCCCTGCATGCGTTTAATTCTTATAATAACATCCTGAAGAGTTTCATCAAATGCATGGCCCAGATGAAGCTGACCCGTAACGTTGGGCGGCGGTATCACTATCGTAAAAGGCTCTTTTTCAGGGTCGATTATACCCCGAAAATATCCGCCGTCCATCCACAGCTTATATATTCTTTTTTCGACCTGCTTTGGTTCGTAAATTTTAGAAAGCTCTTTCATTCCCTTTCACTCCTCTTGGTTTGTTTACAGTAAAATAAACCCCGGGCATTACTGCCCGGGGCGAACAATGTCCGCGGTACCACCCGGATTCGGCTAAATTAACCGCTCTTAAATGCTTCTATAACGGGAAGCTCCCGGCGGTGCTTACATTTTAAGATTTCAGGCCGCGGCTCGAGGGCGACCTTCGCGAGCCCCTCGCGGAGACTTACACCTGCCGTCTCCTCTCTGTGCGTTAGGGCGCGTTACTCCTCCCTGTCATAACCCTTTATATTCTGTTTAGTGCAGTATAAATAAATAAT
>JAAYBW010000054.1 GCA_012729975.1 Clostridiales bacterium | reverse complement strand
GCTTTTTCGACACACTCTTTTCTTGCGGCATTTGATGTGTTATAGTAGTTGCCGCGGACGTCGTCGGCGATTTTATAACAACAAAAGGCAGCCGGAGCAAAACCGGAGCACAAAAGGAAAAGCCATGCATATCAGAAGAAAACCAACTCCATACAGGCTTTTTTATAATTCCGCCGCTGATAACGAACAAGCCGCCCTTGACCGCTTTTTCAGTGAAACGGCAGAAAACATTATGCTGCTGCCAAAGCGGCAGAGAACGGCTATACTGGAGGATTTTGAAAAGGCTTTCGTATATTACGGGAAAAACGGCATTTCCGCGGAAGATGCGATAAAGCGCCTGTCATATGCTTCTCCGGGCGACTTTTATTCCCAAACGCCTACGGATTGGTATCCGCTCGACTATGCCGCGAAAATCTACCCGATGTCCATGAACAGCAGGTGGATGGCGGTATTCAGGTTGTCAGTCTACTTTAACGCGGACATTGTTCCCGAGCTTCTTCAGATCGCCCTTATCGGCACGATAAAACGCTTCCCTTTTTTTGCGACATCGATCAAGAAAGGTTTTTTCTGGCACTACATCGACTCCGCCAGACATCGGTTTATATCAGAGCCGGAATCCAAGCGTCCCTGCGCGCCCTTAAATATTTCCACGAGCAGCTCGCAGCTGTTTCGCGTGGTGTATTATAAGGAGCGTTTAAGCGTCGAGTATTTTCACATACTCACAGACGGTACGGGCGGCATGATATTCTTAAAAACCCTTGCGGCCGAATATCTGCGGCTGTTGGGTGTTAACATACCGGCGGGCGGCGGACTTCTAAATGTAAACGACGAGCCTACAGAGTCCGAAAGCGAGAACGCCTTTGAGAAAGTAGCCTCGGCGGACAGCTCGGCGGGGTTCGCGGCAAAAAACGCCGTGCAGCTCAGGGGAAGAATATCCCGTGTTGTTCCGGCGCGCATCATACACTTCGAAATGGACAGCAGCCGTCTGGTAGAGACAGCAAAAGAGAGAAACTGCACCGTCACGGCCCTGATCTTATCGTTTATGCTGGAAGCCTCGAAAGCTGCCTCGGAGGAAAGCAAGGGAAGCATTCAGATACAGGTCCCCGTTAATATGCGGAAGTATTATCGCTCAGACACTATACGCAATTTTACTATGTACGGCTATATCAGCGTACCCCGCAGCGAAGTCGGTACCGCGGATACTCTGCTGCCGGAGGTCACAAGACAACTGGCTCAAATCACTTCGGAAGAAAATATGCGCCGCATGGTCACCGCGACAAAGAACCTTGTAAAGTATCTGAAATTCATTCCGCTGTTTATAAAGCAGCCTATTGCCGCTATCATATACTCTAAACTGGCCGATGATGTTTTTACCAGTACGATTTCAAACCTCGGCGTCGTCGTAATCCCGGATGAGATGAAGCCGTATGTAAAAAAACTGGATTTTGTCCTCGGCACGGGAGTGAAAATGCGCGCTACCTGCTCGATGGTAACCGCGGGCTCCGTCACGACGCTGTCAATCGCAAAACAAACCTACGACCGGTCTTTTGAAACGCAAATGCGGCGGCTGCTCATTGAACACGGCCTTGAGCCGGTCTTAAGCGGGAGTGAAGAGTATGGAATTAAAGATAATATATCCCCGAGCCGCAGGGCGGTCGAATACCTCGCAGGGGGCGCGAAGAATCATTTTGTTTCTGCTATCGGCTTTTTCGTTAATAAGCGCCGTCGTAAACGTATCGACAGGGGGTAAGGCCTGGAGCCTCATCGTTGTCGCGGGCGCGTGGATGTTCTGGCTGAATATTGTAAAAAAGCCGCTTATCGAAAACAGCGCCGCGAACAGGCTTTCGCAGCTGCTATTGTCCTCCTGCGCGACTTTGATGGTTATTGACCTGATCTACGGAAGCGGCTTCATGCATCTGGTTTTGCCGATACTGATGTTTTCCATGCTCATTATCCTGGGAGCGATCTTTTTCCTGAATTTCAGAAAACAAAGGCGAAATCTCATGCCTTTATACTATATGGTCGGCGGAGCAGGGCTTACTGTACTCGGGGCATTCATAGGAATACTCCGGTTTAACTGGGCGACCATAGTACTCGCGGGTATCAGCGCTTTTTATCTTGCGATCAGCATCATATGGTTTCGCGCTCCGCTTTTGACAGAACTGAAAAAACGTTTTCATGTCGGATAACAGCGAGCGGAAAAACAAGCGTCGAACATACAGCTGCCCCGGGCCTGTATTCATAATACTGCCGATCCTTTAATTTAAATCTGTCATTAGGAGAATTTTTATGGTGAACAAGACCGATTCGCTCATCTTACCCTCGGGCTACAGACCGTCTTTGTCGGTAATGGAAACGCAAATCGCCATCAAGAAGATAAAGGATTTCTTCGAGCGTGAGCTTGCAAATGAATTATCTTTGACCAGAGTAACCGCGCCGCTTTTCGTATTGCCCCAAACAGGTCTCAACGACAATTTAAACGGCGTTGAGCGCGCCGTTTCTTTCGGCATTAAGGATATGGGCGACTCGACCGCGGAAATAGTTCAGTCTCTTGCCAAGTGGAAACGGATGGCGCTGGCCAGATACGGTTTTAAAGTCGGTCAGGGGCTCTATACCGATATGAATGCGATACGAAGAGACGAGGAGCTCGACAATCTCCATTCGCTGTATGTCGATCAATGGGACTGGGAGCTGATTATTAATCGGGAAGACAGAAACCCTCAATTTCTCAAGAGTATAGTTACCCGGATATATAAGCTGTTTAAAGACACACAGGCGTATATCTGCAACGAGTATCATGTTCTCAATTTATATCTGCCGGAGGAGATTTTCTTTGTAACGTCGCAGGAGCTGGAAGATATGTACCCGCAGCTTAGTCCCAAACAAAGAGAAGACGCGATAACCAAGGAAAAAAAGGCTGTCTTTATCATGCAGATCGGCGGTGCCCTTAAATCGGGAATCAGGCACGACGGAAGAGCTCCCGACTATGATGACTGGAAACTCAACGGCGATATTGTGTTCTGGTATCCCGTGCTTAACAGAGCATTTGAAGTCTCTTCGATGGGCATAAGAGTAGACCGGGAATCGCTTGCGGAGCAGCTTACAATCGCAGGCGCCAGGGATCGCATGGAGCTGAGCTTCCATAAGGATCTTCTGGAAAACAAGCTCCCGTACACGATCGGAGGAGGCATAGGGCAATCCAGAATATGTATGTTTTTCCTCGGCAAGGCACACATAGGAGAGGTGCAGTCGTCCGTATGGCCGGAGCGTATGATTGAGACCTGCGCGCAGGCAAATATCCGCCTGCTGTAGATAAATGGCTTTCTCAGGCTGACAGCTTAACCTGATGACCCGGCAAAATCCGCGGTTTTCATAAAGAATAACAGCAACCTGTATTAAATTATTGACTTATTATTATTTTCATGTCATAATCTTCCTAAATCAATCAGCAGTTTCCGAGCCGGTCGATCTAAGGGGTTGACCTACGACCGACCGGCCTGGGCGATAAGCCCACGGGGTCATCGGCAGAAATGCCCGGCCTTCACATTTGAAAAGGAAGCAAAGCATACCCTTTACTCACTCCGAGGGGTTCTGCACGTTATTTACGGCAGTCTGTTTTGTCTTTCTTACAGACTGCCGTTTGATTTTACACTGACAGGGCGTGCTCCTTTTGGGGGGGAGCACGCCCGCCTCCGTTTTATTCCTCCGTTTAAAATTGTATACAAAAGCTCCCCCTTCCTGCCTCTGCGTAAATCGGGAGTCTATTGGGGGAGCTTTCTGTTATACCGGCGGACTTAAAATTTACGATTATGCCCGGGCTATTGTTTTGCCGTATTCCACAGCCTGAGCTTCGGCGTCTTCGTCAGGGTTCCAGTTGATGCGCAGGCCCTCGCTTATAAGGTTGAAGCCCGCGCCGGAGAGCATTTCGTTTATTACCTTCACGCATTCTCCGCTCCAGCCGTAACATCCGAAGGCTGCGGCCTTTTTATTTTTAAACTTCAGGACCTTGGCCAGATAAATAAAACCGGCCACGGACGGCAGTATGCCGTTTGTAAAGGTCGGAGAGCCGACTACGACGGTCTTAGACTTAAAGACTTCGGTTATAACGTCATTCTCGTCGCTTTTTGATATGTTAAAAAGCTTCACTGTTACATCCGGATCCTCAAGATTTATACCCTCTGCTATTTTCTCCGCAAATTTCTTCGTGCTGTTCCACATCGTGTCATAGACGATCGTAATCTGGTTTTCCTGATAATCGTTTGCCCAACGCGAGTAATGCTCTACAATCTGCATGGGATTATCGCGCCAGACGACGCCGTGGCAGGTTGCGATAACGTCTATCTGCAGATTGAGTGAGAGTATCTCCTGAAGCTTTTTTCTCAGTATGGCGCTGAAGGGCGTGAGGATATTGGCATAATACTTAATGGACTCCTCATAAAGGATTGCGGGGTCTACAAGATCGTTAAAAAGCCTGTCGTTGGCATAATGCTGCCCGAAAGCGTCGTTGCTGAAAAGGATATTGTCTCCGGTCAGGTAGACAGCCATGCTGTCGGGCCAGTGGAGCATGGACATTTCAACGAATATCAGTTCTTTTCCGTTTCCTATGTCCAGCTTATCTCCTGTTTTGACCACATGGAAATTCAGGTCCTTATGAAATTGTCCCTTAAGTGACTTAACCGCATTCGCAGTGCAGTATACGGGCTTGTCCGGTATCTTTTCCATAAGCGCGTAAAGCGCTCCGCTGTGGTCCGTTTCGCCGTGATTTGCAATGATATAATCGATTTTGTCCAAATCTATCTCTTTGGAGAGGTTATCTACAAATTCTTCGGCGAAAGGATTCCATACTGTGTCTATCAGAACGGTTTTTTCCTCTTGTATTAGATAGGAATTATAAGTAGACCCATTGTGTGTTGAGTATTCCTCGCCGTGAAACTTCTTAAGTTCCCAGTCGACTTTTCCTACCCAGAACGCGTTGCCCTTTATTGCTTTTTTCATAGCCTCCATACCTTTCCCTTAAAATATACACCGCGGCAGCCGGCAAATTCCCGACGCTCCGGGCGGATTTCGGACAGACCTGAGACGCAGACGGGCGGAGCGCCCGTGCGGAGCAGAAGGATATTAATTATGATATTAATTATATTATAGTATATATACCGCGTTTTGAAAAGCGTCTGAATTAACATAAATCCCTATATATCGGATTAATGCTGTTAAACAATGCCCCTTCGCACCGTATGACGCTGTGCGAAGGGGCGCGCTGTCCTCATGAGAATACTGCCGATTTAGCTTTTCTTTCGTAAAAAATCCGACTCGTCTTTTATCTCGCGGCGCAGACCGTCCAGCGCGTGCTTTCTTCTGGAGTTCTTGTCTATAAGCTGCTGCTTCACTCCGGGGTCTGATGTCACCGCTATCATTTCCTCGGCAAGCTCCATGTTGCGTATAGTCCTGTCTATGCTGTTTTGTATTTTCTTAACATTGTCGCTTCGGTCGTCGGGTTTGTTATTCATACAAATGACTCCTTACGGTTTATTCGCCTTTATTATTTCATATAAAGGCAAAATATATGTGAGGAGAAAACGGCGGCCGAAGCACATGCAGCCGTTTACAGCATCCTGTAAAGATTGATATCTGCAGGGCCTTCGCAGCGCGCTCCGAGCCGGGGCACGAGCTCAAGGAAATGCTTTGCGTTCATATGCCGGTCAAGAAGCTCGGGGCTTGCCCACTCTTCCATAATGGTGAGGATTGCCGGGTCGCTTTGGTCCTGATAGAGGTCGTAATGAATGCATCCCTCGTCGAGCTTTTGAGTATTTGCCACAAGTTCTTTGGCGAGTTCAATAAATTGCGCGATCTTATCCACTTTTACTTTATGTCTTGCCACGACTTTGATCATTTTATCTGCATCTCCTTTAAATAGCGGTCGGTATTTCCGAGTTCTTTGCATGCCGGACATTATATAACACCATAATAAACCGGAGGCGCCGCATTGTAAATACGAAAGCCGGCGGCGTCACTCGTAACATCTGATCAGAATTAATAAATTTCAGAAAATAACACTTGAATTCCTACTATTCCTATAGTATATTAGAATTAAGCTTGAGCTGAGGTATTATTTTTAATGTAGGGATCTGCGGAGCTAAGGAATATGGAGAAAACAGCAAACAATAAAGCGCTTATCGCCATGAGCGGCGGCGTAGACAGTTCCGTTGCCGCATACCTTATGCAGCGGCAGGGATGGGACTGCGGCGGAGTGACGCTTAAGCTTTTCGGCGGCGGGAGCTCCTGCTGCTCGCTTGAGGATATTGAGGATGCCCGCAGTGTAGCCTGCGCCCTGGAGATGCCCTTTTATGTGTTTAACTTTCAGGATGAGTTCGAGGAGCGCGTTATATGGAAATTTGTACGCGCGTATGAAACCGGTCTGACACCGAACCCCTGCATAGACTGCAATAGGTATCTAAAGTTCGGGAAGCTGATGGAAAGAGCGCGGGAGCTCGGTTATGACCGGGTCGCGACAGGGCACTATGCGCGGATCGAGGAGCAAAACGGACGCCGTCTGCTCCTTAGGGCCGCGGATAATCATAAGGACCAGACATATGTGCTCTACAGCATGACGCAGGAGCAGCTCGCACACACGGTGTTCCCTCTCGGAGAGCTCAACAAATCGCAGGTGCGCGGGATCGCGGAAGAACTTGGTTTTATCAACGCGAAAAAGCGGGACAGTCAGGACATATGTTTTGTGCGGGATTCAGACTTCGGCGCCTTTATCGAAGAGTATTCCCGGAAAACATATCCGCCCGGCGACTTTGTGGGGAAAAACGGAGCTTTGCTGGGCAAGCACAGAGGAATAGTGCGCTATACCGTAGGGCAGCGCAAAGGTTTGGGATTAGCCCTTCCAAAACCGATGTATGTATGCGAAAAACGCGCGGATACAAATACCGTTGTGCTGGGCGAATCAGACGATCTGATGTGCGGAGCGCTCGACGCGGAGGATATAAACCTTATCGCCGCTGATTCCCTCCCCTGCCAGACGCGAGTAACGGCTAAAATTCGGTATGGCGCCAAAGAAGCCGCGGCGACAGTTGAGCAGACAGGGAAGGACAGCCTGCACGTAGTGTTCGATGAACCCCAGAGAGCAGCGGCGCCCGGACAGGCGGTCGTTTTATACGACGGAGAATATGTGATCGGCGGCGGAACGATAATACGGGGGTATTGAAGCAGCCGCGATAAAAACGAAATCCCGACGGGTAGTTTATTAAGACCGAACCGAAACCCGATTTGAATAAAAAAGGAAGGTAATCATATGAGAGTATATGCGGATAACGCCGCGACCACTCAGGTAAGCCGCAGCGCGCTTGAGGCCATGCTGCCGTGCTTCACGGAGTACTACGGAAACCCGTCGAGCATGCACCAATCGGGTCAGGATGCCGCGAGGCTGCTTATCAACGCAAGGGAAACGATGGCGAAATATCTCGGCGCGAGCCCGAACGAGATAACATTCACGTCGGGCGGAAGCGAAGCGGATAACCAGGCGATCATATCGGCGGCGCTGCGCGGCGCGAGAAAAGGCAAAAAGCACATAATTTCAACGAAGTTCGAGCACCACGCCGTACTTCACGCGGTTGAAAAGCTGGGGAAGGAGGGCTTCGAGATCACCCTTCTGGACGTACATGAGGACGGGATCGTGAGGCTTCCCAAGCTGGAGGCCGCGATAAGACCGGATACGGCACTCGTGACTGTTATGTACGCGAACAACGAGATCGGTACCATACAGCCTATATCCGAAATCGGCGCGCTTTGCCGTGAAAAGGGCGTTATATTCCATACAGACGCTGTCCAGGCCGCCGGTCATCTCGAAATAGATGTCACAAAGCAAAACATCGATATGCTTACCCTGTCCGCACATAAGTTTCACGGGCCGAAGGGTATAGGGCTGCTCTATTGCAGAAAGGCCATTCCGCTGAGCACGCTTATCGAGGGAGGCGCGCAGGAACGCGGCAAGCGGGCCGGGACCGAAAACATTCCGGCCATTGTGGGAATGGCCGCGGCTTTCCGGGAGGCCTGTGAAAACATGGCCGTTAATATGCCCCGCGTACGGGCGCTCAGAGACAGACTGATAGACGGCGTACTAGCAAGAATACCCGAGGTCATTTTAAACGGAGACAGAGAAAAACGGCTGCCGGGCAACGCTAATTTCTCGGTAACCGGAATAGAAGGCGAAAGCCTGCTGCTTTTACTTGATAATGCCGGTATATGCGCTTCTTCCGGATCAGCCTGCACCTCGGGCTCGCTTGACCCGAGCCACGTGCTGCTCGCCATAGGACTGCCTCACGAAACAGCTCACGGTTCTTTGCGCCTTACACTCAGCGAATACAATACACAGGAAGAAATAGATTATATAATTGAAGCTCTGCCGCCCATAGTGGAGAAGCTTCGCATGATGTCCCCGGTGTGGAAGAAAAAATAGGAGGTAATATTAATGGCTTACAGTCAAAAAGTTATGGATCACTTCACCAATCCGCGCAATGTAGGCGAAATAGAGGATGCCAGCGGGGTAGGCGAAGTCGGCAACATGAAATGCGGCGATATTATGAAGATATTCCTGAAGATAGAGGACGACATCATTACCGACGTTAAATTCAACACGTTCGGATGCGGCGCTGCCATAGCGACCAGTTCAATGGCGACCGAGCTTATAAAGGGAAAACACGTTGAAGAGGCGATGAAGCTTTCCAACCAGGCGGTGGTCGAGGCGCTGGACGGACTGCCTCCCGTTAAAATGCACTGCTCGGTGCTTGCCGAGGAGGCCGTAAGGTCGGCCATACAGGACTATTACAATAAGATAGGAAGAGAAATGCCCGAGGAGTATAAACTCAAATGCGAGGGCTGCTGCGAGGATTGCAGCAAAAAATGACGTAGCTTCATAGGCCGGGGCGCGGCCGGGCGATAAAAGGAGCAAAACCATGCCGATTAAAATTCCGAACGATCTTCCGGCCACAAAGGTCCTGGAGAATGAAAACATATTCGTTATGACGCAGACCCGGGCGCTCACGCAGGATATACGCCCGCTGCGGATACTCATCCTGAATCTGATGCCGCTTAAAATTGTGACGGAGACGCAGCTTATGCGCCTTTTAAGCAATACGCCTCTGCAGGTGGAGGCAGAGCTTATCCACACAAGGACGCACCGCTCAAAAAACACGTCTGAGGAGCATATGCTTTCATTCTATAAATGCTTTGAGGACATAAAGCACCTAAATTTTGACGGTATGATTATAACCGGTGCCCCTGTCGAGCAGATGGAATTCGAAGAGGTGGAATACTGGGACGAGCTTTGCGAGATCATGGAATGGAGCAAAAGACATGTGTTCAGCACCTTCCATATCTGTTGGGGCGCACAGGCAGGTTTATATTATCATTTCGGCATTGGGAAGCATAATCTGCCGAAAAAGCTGTCCGGCGTTTTTGCGCACAGCGCGGACGTTAAAAACTCCAAGCTGCTGCGAGGGTTTGACGACGTGTTTATGGTGCCGCATTCGAGGTATACCACGGTGGACAGAACCGCTCTGGAGAAGCATCCCGAGCTGACTATACTCGCTTCATCTTCCGAGGCAGGCGTTTACGCCGTTCTGGCCCGCGACGGAAGACAGATATTCATAACCGGTCATTCCGAATACGACGCGGACACGCTTAAAAGCGAATACCTGCGGGATATAGGCGAAGGCCTGGACACCGAGATACCGCGCAATTACTTTCCGGAAGATGACACAACAAGGGAGCCTGAGGTGACCTGGCGTTCGCACGCAAATCTGCTTTATTCAAACTGGCTCAATTATTACGTGTACCAGACGACTCCGTACGACATAGTACAGATTACCTGAACTGAGCGTATGCCTGCAGACGCTTTAAACCTTCAGTTCATTATCCGGCGCTTTTTTACGCTTGCCGGAAAGCGTCGAATATGTGAAAGGGTGAAAATATGAAGATATCAACCAGAGGGCGTTATGCTCTGCGTTTAATGCTCGACCTGGCAATGAACGGTTCCGATAAGTATGTTACGATAAAGAGCATATCGCAGCGGCAGGATATTTCGGGAAAATATCTGGAGCAGATCATAGCAGTTCTGAGCAGAGCGGGATATGTAAAGAGCGTGAGAGGCGCTCAGGGCGGATATAAGCTGGCGCGCCCTGCCGAAGAATATACCGTGGGCATGATTCTCAGACTGATAGAGGGAAACCTTGTACCCGTTTCGTGTTTGGACGATGAGCCGAATCAATGTCCCCGCCACGAGAAATGCGCGACGCTGGACGTATGGAAGCAGATAGAAGCCGCGGTAAACAGCGTGGTGGACAACATAACTCTCGCTGATCTCGTAAAAAAAGCATGCGCGGAAGGCTGCTGCTAGTATTAATTTACGCTTTTAAGTGAAAGGCCGGACATAACCATGAAATCAAACACCGGGCTATATAAAACTCTGCTCGAAGAGCTCGGCGGAGGACGCAGGGCGGTCGTTCTCACGGAGCTTAAAGACGGCTCCGATAATCCCGAGGCACCCGCAAAGACTATGTTCACAGAAGCTGAAATCGAGGCTCCGGAAGCCGGCATTGATGCTCGCGCCGGACTGACCCGTGCGGCTCTGGAAAGCGGCTTGCTGCAGGTAGGCATCGAAGACGGCAGGATGTTTATCGCGGAGCCGTATTTTCCGGAATCCCGGCTCATCGTTCTGGGAGGAGGGCACATTGCCCTGCCTTTGGTTGAGTTCGCCTCAAAGTGCGGGTTTTCGGTTTCGGTCGCGGACGACCGGCCGACATTCGCAAACGAGCAGCGCTTTCCGTGGGCGAAAAAGGTTGTCTGCGAGAGCTTTAGCCGCTGCATACCGCTGCTGAATATAAACGCGTCCGCGTTTGTCGTTATCATCACGCGCGGGCACAGGCATGATATCGATTGCCTCAAACAGGTTCTGGGACTTGAAACGGCGTACACCGGCATGATCGGCAGCCGCAGAAGGGTGCGTGCCGCTATGGAGCAGCTTTCAGCCGAGGGATATCCGAAAGAGAAGCTGGACGAGGTGAGAGCCCCGATAGGACTGGATATCGGCGCGCAAACACCGGAGGAGATCGCGATATCCATACTCTCCGAGGTTATTAAATATAAAAGACAACACACAAAGTCGGTATGGCCGGAACTGGACTGCGACGTGCTTTGTCGGCTGGCGCAGGAGC
>JAAYBW010000007.1 GCA_012729975.1 Clostridiales bacterium | reverse complement strand
GCTGGCCTTACGGTTTTCGTCTCCTGTTTTCCACAATAGACTTCAATTCCTCCTGTGACGAGGAGCTTTTGGGCATATTTTAAGGGCTGTAGCAATTTTTCATTTTGCTACAGCCCCTTTTCTGTGTTTAGTACCAGTGTTTAGTACTTATTGATAGTTTGAGGAATCAAGCCGGGATATTTCCAGCGCCTTTTACCCACAGTATCTGTTCCGTAATCGATAGCTGAAACCGGGCATCTGTGCAGGCAGGCAAGGCACAGGCTGCATTCTCCGTCCCAATAAGGTCCCTCTTCTTCATTCATCTTAATTGCTCCTGTGGGGCACATCATAACGCACAGGCCGCATCCGACGCAGTCATCCGATACGATCAGCTTTGAAGTCCCGTCCGATGAACTGAAGCATTCAAAGGGCATATACAGATTTTTATATTCACCGCTGATAATACCGGACTTTTTTGCGCACACGGATTTAATGATTTCATCCAAAATAACATCTGCCGCTTTGAGCTTTCTTGAAACCTCCTCTTCAGAGGGAATTGTTGACCAGACGATAAAATTGTCAATCGTCACCAGCTCAAACCCTCCGGAAAAACCGATTCCCTTTCTACCCAGAAGCTCTCTTATAGCAGCGGGTCCACCCCCGCAGCTTTCACCACATGTGAATATCGCATAAACGTATTTATCTCTATAACCTGTAAGCTCGAGCTTATTAATAAAACTCGCGACAACTCCCGGCAGTGTCCAGGCGAATGTAGGCACGACAAACCCAATGCGCTCGTCTTCTGTCACGTCAAATGCAAAATGTCTGTCTTTCATCGCCACACCGATAGAAACAACACTATCACCGGTAGCTGCCGCAACCCTTTGTGCAGCGTACTGTGAATTCCCTGTCGCTGAGAAAAAGAATATCATATAATCCGCTCCTTTATCTGAGAAATATTACCCCGAATACGCCGGCCGCCAAGACAAGAAGTGCCGGGCTAAACTTTGTCGCAATCATTAAAACAGAAAGTACAGCAGCTATACAAACCACCGGGATGTCGATGGAAGCAAATGTCGAATAAGGGAATATTGTTTCCATGCCTATGGAAAAAAGCCCTGTAAGGATTAATGCGAGCACAATTGGCTTTATTCCGAGAAGAATGCTTGAGAGCACCGGGCTGCTTTTACACTTGAAAAACCAGCGCGATACTAAAAGGCAGATTATAAAAGAGGGGAGCGCTAAAGCAAGTGTAGCAACAACTGCTCCTGCGAGTCCGTAGAGCCGCATGCCGGAAAAAGTGGCGCAGTTTACCCCAAACGGACCGGGTGTCATTTGAGAAATAGCAACCATATCAATGGATTCCTGAAGCGTCATTAGGTTCCTGTCGACAAGTTCCTGTTGTATAAGCGGTATCATAGCCATACCGCCGCCTATCGTGAACATACCGATCTTACAGAAAATCCAGAACAGACGCAAGAGATCGATTATCATTTCCGAATCCCCCTTGCACGCCCAAGGATAAGGAAATAAAGCACAAATCCGATAAAGCCTCCGCCGATGATAATAAAAAATACGTTGAGCCCGGGAAATATGATTATAATCGCTGTTGCTGCTATAAAAAGAGCGATCGACCATACATCAGCTATATTTCGTTTAAACAATTTTACCAGCGCAGAGACAAAAAGCGCGATAACCGCACCGCTAATACCGCGAAGTGCTCCCCGAACATATTGATTTTCAATGAAAGCACTATAAACCAGAGCAATCACACACAAAACCGCAAATGAAGGAAGTATACATCCGAATGCCGCAACGACGGCGGCAACCGTTCCTCCTATTCTGAAACCGGCTAATACCGAAACATTAACAGCTACCATACCTGGCAATGTCTGAGCGACAGCGATTATATCCGAGATATCTTCCTCGCATATCCAGCGACGCTTATCAGCGAACTCATTTTGTATCATAGGTATCATTGCAAGCCCGCCGCCGAAAGTGAAGAATCCGATTTTAAGCGTAGCCAGAAAAATTGTCAGAAGTTTTCGTATATAACTGTAATTTTGTTCATTCTCTTCCATGGTATGTACCTTTCAATATATAACAGCAGTAGTAAGTGGATTATAGCATGCCGTTAATTTCAAATCAATCCGATTGGGAACTACTGTATATCGATCCTAATAAATGCGTTTTCTGTTTTATTTCCTATATTCCCACAGTGGGGAGAGCATGTGCGACACTGATATGGCAAATTCGGGTATAATACAGCGCTTGACATTCTTTGTATAAAGTGTTACTATAGGGGCGTATTCATGATAGACTGCTTTGTTCTCACATTTGTTGTAGATCATTGTTCTTTGATGATTGAAACATTTGTGAGTTTTTTGTTCGTCATTTGAGTACAATATATATCTGGAGGTACCCAAATGAACAGTGGTACGGTAAAATGGTTTAACTCGGAAAAAGGCTACGGCTTTATTTCCAACGACAACGGCGGCGATGATGTTTTTGTGCATTTCTCCGCTATCAACTCTCAGGGTTTTAAGTCTCTTAATGAGGGGCAGAAGGTAACTTACGAAACCGAGCCCGATCCTAAGGACAAGCGTAAGCTCAGAGCAGTGAATGTAACTGTCGAGTAATTGACCGGCATTGTGGAATCGGGGCAGCGAAGCTGCCCCGATTCCATTTATACAGCTGCGAGATTTTTGGTCTGCTTTTCCCATTGCATTAAAAAATCTGTTGACATACCGTGACCCTGGCATTATGATAGGTGCCGCTAAGTCTAATTGAATTGCAGGCAAATATTATATGAGAACACGTCATGAAATAGACATGAGCGAGGGTAAACTTCTGCCCAAGCTCCTTCTTTTTTTTCTTCCGCTCATGCTGACAAACATGCTGCAGCTTACATTCAATACTGCGGATCTGATAGTTGTTGGACGATACGGAGGCGAACACTCGCTTGCTGCTGTCGGTTCCAACACCGCACTTATAACTTTAATCGTATGCGTCCTTGGCGGCATTGGTACAGGCTCGAACGTGCTCGTCGCCCGCTATTACGGTGCTAAGGATGTAAAAAGCCTTAAGGAAACCATTTCGACAACTGTCATTATAGCTGTTCTGGGCGGTATACTTGTCGGATTCATCGGCGTATTCGCTGCCGAACCGATACTTAGACTTATGGGGACTCCCGAAGAGGTTTTACCCCTGACTGTTCTCTACCTGCGTATTTATTTTTGCGGTATGCCGGTTATGGCACTCTATAATTTCTCAAGTGCTGTTTTGCGCGCTGTTGGGGATACCAGGCGACCGCTCTATTATCTGTCACTTGCCGGTGTGTTGAATGTTTTAATGAATCTCTTATTTGTGATAGTATTCCATATGGATGTAGCGGGTGTTGCTATCGCAACCGTACTTTCGCAATGCGTTTCATGCTTTCTGACCGTAAGATGCTTGATAAGAGCTGACACAATATACAGGCTGGATACAAAGCAAATGCGCTTTTCAAAAAGGCAGTTTACACAGTTGATGCGCATCGGTTTACCCGCCGGTATACAGGGCTCGTTATTTTCGCTTTCAAACATGGCAATTCAGTCATCGATAAACTCCTTTGGCGCAGTGGTTATGGCAGGAAATTCGGCCGGAGCAAGCATTGAAAGCTTTCTTTTCTGTTCACAGGACTCAATAACTCAGGCCGCAACTGCTTCTGTTAGTCAAAACATGGGAGCCGGTAAATACGACAGAACGAAGGCAGCTGTGTTAAACTGCAGTATACTGGTGATAATCGTCAGTATGACACTCAGTTGTGTGACTATGTTATTTCGACGCCAGTTGGTCGGCATATATACTTCAGACCCGAATGCCATAACTGCAGGAGCAACCAGATTGCTTGTGACCGGTATTATATATTTTATGAACGGGCTTATGAACATGATGACGGGAGCTATCAGAGGTCACGGCTACTCTGTTCTGCCTACTGCCGTTACCCTTATTGGTGTTTGTGCATTCCGTATAATATGGGTATACACCTTCTTCGCGTGGAATCCGACACTTACCGTTCTTTACATATCGTACCCCGTATCCTGGACAATAACTGCCGCAGCACAATATATATCTTACTTTTTAATAAGAAAAAAAGCTTACATAAAAAATGATGAGCATTTCAGATCGGCACATACTTAGATAAAACCCACTTGAAAACAACATCATTTTAGCTGTTGTGAAACAGCGTTTTTCCGGATTTGCGCCCCCCGCTATATTACGGCAGGGGGCGCGGCTTTTAACTGTACTGAAAAAAACGTCCGAAAAGGCCGGTACTAAAGGGCACTGAAAAAGTCAGTTCTGCAAAGGAACTGGCTTTTTTAGCATATAAATAGTAAAATTGATATAGGAAAGGCGGGATGGCAATGCTAAAAGACAATATGCAAATGACAATGGATATGTCGC
>JAAYBW010000053.1 GCA_012729975.1 Clostridiales bacterium | reverse complement strand
GTCATGAATCCAAGAGGGAATCTTCCGGCAGAGCCTCCTGTCGGATTAAGCGCACCGCGCCCGGAGACATTAAGCGGGAAAAAATTTGTCTTTATCCCGCAAAAGCCGGCATGCGATCTCTTTTTAAGAACATTGGCTGAACTCATAAAGGAGAAAATACCGGACACATCCTTCACATTTCTTCCGGGGGGGCTGGGAACCGATATTCCGGATGGGGTTCTTGATAAATGCGATGTCTGGATAGAGGGTGTGAAAACGACGGGCGGAAACCGCACCCCGCTGGCAATTAAGATGGAGAAACAAGGAAAGCCGGGCGTTTGTATCACCGTTGACGACTTTGTCGTTCAGAGGAATCGGGAGTTTCAATGCTACGGCATGCCGACAATGCGCCAGGTTGTTTTCTCAGCCTACGAATTCTTCGCATGTGAAACAAAGCCGGAAAAACTGAGAAAAATTGCACAGGATAATTTTGAAAATATTGTCGATGCGCTGACAAGACCTCTCACCGAAGAGGAAAAGAACCCCAAACCTTATGTTTACGATTACGGAAATATTCGTTTTGAAGGGGACAATTACGCCGAAGCGTATGAAAAGTTCCACCGGTATTTCGCCGACCGGGAATTAAACGACGGCCTGCCGGTCGTGCCTCCGACGCCGGAAGCGGTGAAGTGGATGCTTACCGGAACAAGCAGAGCCCCCGATGAGGTTCTCGGATTGTTCCCGCCCGCATTCGGGAAGGCGACTGTTGAGAAAGTAGCTGTAAACGCCGTTATGGCAGGAGCGAAACCGGAGTATCTGCCCGTTATCATTGCGGCAATCGAGTGCTGTATGGATCCCGGTATGGACTTCTATCACATATCGACAGGCTCACTCGCCTCCAGGGCGTTAATCGTCGTGAACGGTCCTATCGCCAAAGAGATAGGCATGAATAGCGGCATGGGGTATTTGGGACCCGGCTGCCGCGCGAACAATTCAATAGGCCGCACGGTCAATCTGTGCATGATCAATCTGGGCTGGAGCTTCTTTAGGGTCGAATGCGGTTATCAGGGGCAGCCTGAGCGATACACCAATTTGGTTTTCGCGGAAAACGAGGAAAACAGCCCATGGGAATCATATTCCATTGCCCGGGGATTTTCGCCGCAAGACAGCATCGTTTCTATTGACGAGTGCACTTACACCAACAGGCTCGGCCCCGGCGGCGGTATGAGGTTTGCGCCTCTTGAGATGGAAATGATGAAAATGGCCGAGATGCTGCAGAGCGGATACCCTGCTCTCGTTCCGGAAAAAAAGAAGAGCGGCCCGCCTTCGCCGTTTAGCATCGAAACTGACGTGGTGAAGCAAATCAATACCGCTTGTTTCCAGTTTGGCCTGCATCTGTCATTTGCCAAGCAGTTGGCTGCAGCGGGATATACGAAAAAAACGTTTACACAATGGCTGTGTGATCAACACAGGCTCCCGTGGGACGACTTCAGCGAGAGCCAACAGGAGAAAATCTTTGAAGCTGCGAAAAAAGGCTGCATCCCCGGGCTCACGGTTGACGATTGCGTGCCCGGCGGCACGATCCCCACAATCAACCCGCAGCGTGTGACGCTCTTTGTTGTCGGCGCGGATTCCGGACAAGTAACGGGATTTTACGGAGGCGGGCTCGCAAGTAATCTGTCGGGTGCGGGTCTTGACATGGTGTGCAAAAAAGTTACCGGTGCCACGCTGACTGCAGCGGGACGGTAAGCGCAAGTAAATCGCTCCGATTCCACTGGAAGTTTACCGCCATATCGTGGGGCAGATTATAACATGCATAAATCAAAAGAGCGATCGGAGATCACGACCGCTCTTTTGATTTATGCTCCGGCTTTTGCCGGGTTTCTTTAGTTTATTAATAGATATTAAAATACAGACCGGTATAGGGGTCGAGCGTTACTAAGCTCATAATATCTGCTCCGGGCGATATATACTCCAGTTGGAAACGGGTCGCGTCATCCTTATAGTTGTCGGGTTTAGCCTGCGCGGCGAAAATAAGGCCGTCGTAACCTTCCGGGATATAAACCACATAGCTTTTATACAGCACATTGTACCAATCGCCGTAGGGCTCCCAATCGATTGAAAAAAAGAACTCGATCTCGTGGGTTTCCCCATTCCATTCGATTGTGTGGACAAAATGGTTCTCTCCGCGTTCGCTGTCCCCGTATGTGCTTGAAGAGGTGAGCCATTTACCGGTGTAATAGTCATATAATTCGCTGCTTGTTGAGTAGCTGTACGGCGTGTTCGACGGAATGATCCCCTGAGGAATATAGCAAACCGCGTCAAACTCAATTTCGCGCATTCCGTCGTGAGCTGCGTCGTATATCGTATTTACTTCCCAATAAACATCACCGCGTATGTACCCGCTTCCGGAAGTGTTTGACTTATATCCCGACATTCCGTTTTCCAGCAGGTAAGTGCCGTT
>JAAYBW010000322.1 GCA_012729975.1 Clostridiales bacterium | reverse complement strand
GCACTCGTTGTTGTAGCCACTATCAATCTGCCGTTTCTCGGTCACACCCTTCGGCGCGCGTGCATGTCGCGCTTACACATCACGGGTGTAATGTGCAGGCACATCATGCGGGTGCATTGTGCGGGTGCATCATGCGGGTGTATTGTGCGTATGTCGTGTCCGCGTGTGTGGGTGCGCATAATGCGTGAGCGTCCGCGTCCGCAGGAAAAATTTTTTTCCGGAAAAAACAGCGCCTTTATTATAAGCCTTTACAGTGAGATATAAGCATTGAGCTCAGGGACCCGGGAGCGCAATATGCCATGCTCAAATACGCCGGAGCCGATCGAGCGGATACACAAAAGTTTATTTCCTGTAAAACCCGCCTCCGTAGTTTTTAACGGTTTCGGCGACCATCCTGTTTTTACGTTTTGGCTCCGGGTCGCCCGCTGCTCCCAAAAAACCGCCGCAGAAAGCATAGCCGCCACCGGGCGCGTATCTGTCAATGGCGTCTATTACACTCTGCCGAATCTCATCGTCCGTGACATCGGGCTCAAGCAGTCTGCCTCGCGCATCCCACGCCCCGGCAATGGCGAGCCTGTCACCGTAAGTCTTTTTGATACCGTCAAGATCGTTGCAGGTCTGTGCCGGCTCCATAAGGTCAACTCCGAGCGCCAGAAAGTCGGAGATAAAGCATTCGCACTTGCCGCAATTATGCATCGTTATCGGAATACCCGCGTCTCTGGCAAACTGGCTTTGACGGTAATGGAAGGGGAATATCAGATCGTGATACATTTGGGGACTGATGAAAGGATTCGCCCATGCTGCGGTATCGTCCATGAGAGTAAAAACGTCGGGCTTAAGTATAGGCATTATGTTTTTTGCGATCTCGCAGTAGAAGGTGCACAGATAGTCGAGCAGGGCGTATACCTCTTCCGGTTCTTCATACATCGCGCAAAGGCCTTCCGTAAATCCCATCATTCCCATAAGGTTCTGAAAATAGCCGTAATGCATATTGAAGGCCACGGCAGACTGCGACCTGTCAAACTTAAACTGCCCGAGCATCATGTTGACCTGTGCTTCCCAGTCTATACCCTCAAGCGACGGAGCTTTTATAACATCCCGCCATTTGGTGATATCGGTCAGTATAAAATCGTTCGGCTTGGGAATCAGCGCTCCGCCCGTTTCGATATTACCGATGAACTCGACGCCCCAGACGTCTTTTCCGCCGCCCTTAAATCTGTTATCGCTTAAAATAGGCGGCTCGAGCATAACGCTGGCTACGGGTTTACCGCTCGGGTCAGCGCCGAATGAGTAATTTGGAACCCACTCGGGGCATTTGTGATTAAGAAGCAGCAAATAATTCTCTTTTTCGGTAAGCATAATATCTATCCTCAGCATTCAACAGCGGTATATGATCATCCGTTTTTTCGATTATAGCATCAGCCCGATTATCAGCGCAAGTCCTTGAGATAAAACGGAGCCGTTTTGACGTGCGCGGGACAGAATACTGAATTATCGGCTTATTAACCTCTGCTGTCCTCATGGCATAACCTCTGCCTCTTCCGGAGTACGCGCAGCTTAAACCGAATGCCGGCATACGCCGGCATCATTAACAACACATTCATTGACTTTGAAAATGACGCATGTTAGAATCGGGAAGTCTTCATCCGACCAAAGCGGCGAGCGCCGAAAAAGAGGTGTCCGATTGAATAAACCGACGGTTCGCGCCCTGGCTTTTTTTATTATCTGCGCTTTTTTTATGTCATTTTGCTCCTGCAGTATTGTTCCCGTTCCCGCGCCCTCCCTGTCCGCTTCTCCTTCCGATTATGCTCCGACTCCTCCCGGTCATATTCCGGCTTCGGCACCCCCGGCTTCCGGGTCCGCGGTTCCCTCGACTACTCAGCCGCACAGAGAGGGCATACCTTTTTCCGCATTGGATATAGCCGATTATGACCCTGCCGCGCTGGACGGCCTGCTCTCCCGGCTCAACGCGCTGCTCGCTGAGCCGGACCGCACCGAGCAGGTTCTTGAATTGTACTATGCAATTACGAATGAAGTCGCGCTCTACTACGACGCATATACAATTGCGCAGCTTGAGTATTATCTTGAACCTGAAAATTCGGAAAAAGAGGCCGTATACTCAAAATACGAGTATATGGATACTAAGTTTGAAGATGATGTTTCGCTGGCAATCTCGGCTATACTCAACTCCGAATACGGCGACGAATTAGCCGCTGTCATAAATAACGATAAGCTTCTTGTTTTAAAAGATTACAAAGGTTTGGATGATACGCTCAAAGCGCTCTACGACAAAGAGACAGAACTGGAGCTGCTGTACGACAGCTATTATACCGATCTTGATTACCTGACCGTCGATATTGACGGCGTCACCTGGTCCTGGTTTTATTTTTGGGATAACTATCAAAACTACGAATATGACATTTATATAAAAGCATATGAGGCGCTGCAGATAAATGAGAACGAAAAGCTCGGAGGTACGCTTGTTGAACTAGTCCGGGTAAGAAACGAGATTGCCGCTTACTGCGGATACGATAACTATTACGAAATGGTATGGTCCTCGAATTATCTTCGCGATTACACCTTTGAGGACTACCTGACGATACGTGAATATACTCTTAAAAATCTTATGCCGGCGTACGATATGCTTAGCGACCGCTATTATCCCGGTTATTACAGCGGCGACGGTACCGACTGGGACATGTC
The DNA here is from genome assembly GCA_012729975.1 of Clostridiales bacterium. GTDB lineage: Bacteria > Bacillota > Clostridia > Oscillospirales > Oscillospiraceae > JAAYBW01. The sequence goes on along the minus strand of JAAYBW010000322.1, from coordinate 3,003 downwards.
TGATTTCTTCTCCGAACTTTCCGAAAACCCCATGCTGACCGGAAATATGCGTGAAGCCCTGTCATATTTATCCGAATATGACCTGCTGCTTCTGGGAGGCGAGAGCGCTTATGACGCCAGCTACCAGACAAAACTGTATACCCTTAACCAGCCTTTTGTTTATCATAAGCAATATGACGCGATGTATGATGCCACCTCTCTGTCTCATGAAACCGGTCACGCTGTAAACGGTTATCTGTCATCTCTGAACGCAATTGAAGACAATTACGCCAGCATAGATGTCTGCGAGATACACAGCAACGGTTTCGAACTGCTGGCTATGGACGCTGTTGCGGCTATGTACCCCGAAAAGTTCGATGTGATTAAGCGCATGATGCTGCTGGATGTGCTTATGTGCCTTGTCGACGTTAGCCTTCAGGTTGATATCGAGCATATGCTGTACACGACCGACGACCTCACTCTTGACAAAGCCAATCGGCTGACCGCCGATATTATGCTCGATTACGGTATGCCGACGGAGTTTGAGGATGTTTATTACTACTGGTCCGAAATACCTCACTATTCATTTTCCGCGGGTTATGTTATCAGCTACGTCACCTCGGCAGCCGCAGCGCTGGCGTTATGGCTGGAATCCGCACAGGACAAGAATGCCGCCATGGCTAAGTTTGATGATCTGCTGTCTGCGGACGCTTCATGGAGTTTTATGGAAGCAGTACAGGCCTACGAATTGACCGAAATATTCACCGAAGAGTTTTACACCGAACTCTCCGCCTACATACGGGACGTATTTCTCGCTTCATAACACTCCGACGCGCAAAACCGAAGCATTTTCCGGGAGGATATCATGTTCTTTGAATGTCACGGTCATATTTTCATGGACGGAAAAGACTATAAACAATCCGCTGCACGCCATAAAAACGAGGTTGATGAAAACGCTGTACGCGCAGCGCTTCTGGCTGTAAAAGAAGCCGGGATTGGCTACTTTCGCGACGGAGGCGACGCGCTCGGGGTTTCCTTCTTTGCCCGGGAGCTTGCTCCCGAGTACGATATAGACTACGTCACTCCGGGTTTTGCCATACACAAAAAGGGCCATTACGGTTCCATCGTAGGCCACTCCTTTTCAAGTTTTTCCGAATACAGGGAGCTTCTTGCCCGCGCCGAGCTAAAACGGGCTGATTTCGTTAAAATTATGTTTTCCGGTATTCTTGACTTTAATCGATTCGGCTGTCTTGAGGGAGGCCCTCTTGAACCTTCGCTGATTAAAGAACTTGTCGCCGCGGCACATGGCGAAGGCTTTGCGGTTATGGCCCACTGCAACGGCGCGGCGCAGATACGGGCAGCGCTTGAGGCCGGTACGGACAGTATCGAGCACGGTTACTACATGGATGACGATTGCTTATCAATGCTTTCCTCATCGGGAAGCGTTTGGGTACCTACGCTTGCCGCCGCGGCCGGCTTTGTCGGAAGAGACGGCTATTGTGTCGATACGGCCAGACGAATACTGGCTTCCCAGCAGGAAGCTGTCCGGAAAGCGGTTTTAATGGGCTGTTTAATAGCAACCGGCTCCGATGCGGGAGCCTTCGGTGTTCCGCACAAAAATGGAGTTCTGCTTGAGCTTCGATACCTTCGCGAGAGCGAAGATGAAAGATATGTCCGGGCTTTGGAAGAGTCTTTGTCGCGCGGCAACAGCGCAATAAGAAATAATTTCAGACATAAATATGACTAACCGGACGAAATCGTCATCGGCCGGTTTTCTGTTGAAATATGATAATAATACCGATTGCGGCTGCTTTCGTTGACACGGAGAAGCGAAAACAGTAAAATAGTGCATATTACGGCATAGCAGCGACAATCGCTATCAGGAGGGTATCCGCCATGAGAAGGCTTACCGCGGTTTTTACGATCTTTTTTTTGCTGGTTATGCTGCTCTCGGGCTGTTCAGATAATTCCGATGAAGTCCCCCCCGAAACACCTTCCGGGGAACCCGCGGTAACTCTTTTTGATTTTCTTGCAGATGAGAGAAGTACAGTTTTCGCAGCGAATTATCAAACAGATAAGCCCGTTTCGGTCAGCTACGGATTATATACGGACGGAGAGGGTTTTCTTTCCCACTCGGTCAGCGGTGAAACAATAAACGCCGTGTTCAACGCGCTTTCACAAATTGAAATCGGCTCCGAAGCCGTAGTTCTCGCGGACGACTATAACCGCCGGTTTGTTTTTACAATGTCCGACGGAAGGGAATATGTCTTTGATTTCAATGTTTTGTCAATTGACTGCGGCGGTACGCAGTACACGGTTGACAATGACACCGATCTTTGGAATATCCCGTTCCCGATATACGGCGAGACTTCCGTGTTCAGCCTGTACCCGGATGACTTACAGAGCTTCGCGGACAATTTTCAGACAGATATACCCGTTTCGGTTGCTTTCGAGTATAACGGCGCAGAGCCTTCCGTTTCGCACGACGCGGCAAAGATAAAAGCGGTATTCGACTCCCTGTCTCAAATGCAGGTCACTTCCTTCGTTGACCCGGGTACGTATCACAAAACCAGTTCCGATGAAACCAAATACAGCTATACCTTCACCATGTCCGATGGCAGACGCTATACCCTTGCCTTCTGCGGAGATCATCTTGAGTTTAACTCTCCGTTTGGGTATTATTGCGGAGTTACTCCCGCCGATTCACCCGAAGCTTTTGCCTTTGAGGGATATGAATCACTCTTCCCCGCTATTGACGAGAACGGGCGCAAAACGGTAGACGAGTCCTTAAAAGTCGCGGGGGCCGGGCCCGATACGGCCGTATTACTTATAAGAACCGACTATATCTTATCCGGCGGAAACGAAGTCGCCGTTTATGATGTCACAATAGCAAAAAGCGACGATGGCTACAGGGTCATATATAATTACGGCGGCTACAAAAGATACGAGTATGCCGAAAACTTTACCGCAAGCGCCCCGACCGGGCTTCCGGTTCCGGGAACTGCGCCCGAATACGCGGCTTAT
>JAAYBW010000321.1 GCA_012729975.1 Clostridiales bacterium | reverse complement strand
GATTCCCCTTTTTTCGGTGTCGCCGGGTTGCGCTTAAACTCGCCGCATCATACACCTCATGGCATTGCCGGGCTTATCTGCAGTATAGCATATTTCGCTTCATGTCGCGAGGGGGTGCACCGACCGGCTTTTTACGAACCGATGGGAGTTGTCATGACACGCCGGGCATGTTACAATCAGCATGGATTACATAGATTACCTATAAAAGAACAAAAGCTGACCGAGGGCCTGAGTCTGCCTTCTTATCCGCTGCGCTCTGCATCTGACGCGTGCCGTGCGTATACAATCTGCCGCTTAAACGCTGTATGTACTTTGTCACGGTAATCGTTCATCTATTTAGTGCAATACACAAAACCGGAGGTGTAATATGACTATCCAAAATCTAACATACTTTATTTCCGCGGCCAAGCATTTAAGTTTTACCAAAGCTGCGGAGGAGTGTCTTATTGCGCAAACGGCGATGAGCCGGCAAATAGCACTAATTGAAAAGGAACTGAATGTCAAACTGTTTTATCGTACAAACAAAAAAGTCAAACTGACTCCTGCGGGTGAAGCATTTTATATAGAAGCTCAGGAGATCAACAAGCGCTATCGTAATGCCAAATTCTTAGCGCGAAGTATTGATCTGGGCTTCAATGAGACACTCAATATCGGCTTCGGCATGTTCGAAACGCGAATAGTGTCGGAGCAGATTAAGCCGTTTTCGCAGCAAAATCCAAATGTTTCAATAATCCTTAATCAGTATCCCTACGACGTTCTTGTTAAGAATCTCGTTGAAAATAAATGCGATATTGTGTTTTGTCCGAAAAACAGGACGACCTTTCTCAAAGGTATAGATACGGTCACGGTGAAAAGCTACGAAAGGCAGATAGCCGTTTCAAAAAGCAATCCGATATCGCAAAAAAATGAAATCACATCGGAAGATCTCAATCATCAAGTGTTTATTACGCCTGATGAAGACAGCGCAATGCATCCGGAGCTTTTCGCTATATTATGCAAAAAAGTAGGAATTGAGCCGAAGAGAGTTATACGCGTGAATACGCTAGCGTCTATTCTGGCGATGGTTGAGGCGGGTTTCGGGTTTTCCATTGTACCCGGATACCTGAAAGAGTCGATGCCGTATGATATCAGCATTATTCCGTTAAAGTTAGAAGGAGACAAGAAAATACCGCATATCGCCGCAGCCCTGTTAACAAATAATAATAAACCGGTACAGGCCTTCATGAAAATGCTGCGTGAAAATGTTCGGGATCAGGAGTAGCCGGAGCTTTCGATACAAACACCGGGTAAAGGTTTCTGTCATTTGCATGTTTGTATAACAATTTTTATTTTCCGAAAACGTCTCGGAATACAAGATTGTTATGCAAACATGCAATTTTGATACTTTACTATATATTCGAATTATGTTTTAATTGTCTTAATATTTATTGAAATGAGGGGTGAAGTATGGTTAAAACGTATATGGAATCATCAAATTCGCTGCCGGTATACGACGAATGCGATGTATTAGTCGTAGGCGGCGGCAGTGCCGGGCACAGCGCAGCAATCGCGGCTGCAAGAGCCGGTTGCGAAAAAATAATTATCATGGAGCGCTACGGGTATTTCGGCGGAGATGTTACCGGAGACTATGTTCTGATGGTTCCGGCACTCAGTTGGCGCAAATACTCGATGGTTCGCGGTATTCAGGAGGAATGGTTCACCAGGCTTGAAAAGAACGCTCCTGATGCGGTCAATGGAGTCCCGATAAACGAACTGGATGACGCTACCCCGATAAAAGTTGATTACTGGTCTTCGAGGTTCGGTGCCGCCGCTCCCGCAAGAGGCAACAGTCCGAAAGATGAAAAGCAATATCTTGTCCGAGCGCCGTATTACGAACCCAACCAACTGAAAATCGAAATGGATCTCATGATCCAGGAGCTGCCGAATATAAAAGTTATGCTTCACTGTTGGGGTACAAAACCCATAATGGACGGCAATACAATAAAAGGCGTGATCTATGAAAGCAAAGAAGGCCGCAAAGCGGTTATGGCAAAGATAGTCATAGACGCGACCGGCGACGGAGACATTTATTCCCAGACAGGAGCATCCTATTTTACAGCCCCCGCCGGACACAATTCTATGGTCTTTGACACCGCGCTGGTGTGGAGGCTCGGCGGAGTTGACTTTGACTTATATTCGCGGTGGAGCAAAGACCACCGTGCGGAAGCTCAGTCGTTGGTTGCCGGGCTGCGCAATGTTGCCGGTTATACCACCATGTTCTTCCCGACCCCGCGCAACGATGTTGTATGGTTTAACAACTGGCTGCGTCCGAATAGCTGTATAGACATACAGGACATTAAAAACAGCGAGTTCATGGTCCGCAACTCGATACGCAGAATCATTAAGTATTTGAAATCGGTTCTGCCAATGGTATTTAAAGACGCGTATCTGTATGACATCTCCCCGCAATTGGGATCCCGCAGCGCCAGGAGGCTTGATGCGGAATATGTAATGACTCCGCTCGACATGGCCTGCGCCAACAAGCATGACGATGTTGTCGCGTGGCACAGCGTAGTCGGCATGTATAACGGCGGAGCTCCGGTCGAACTGCCCTACCGCAGCATTTTACCGAAAAAAGTCGAGAACCTGCTGTGCCCGGGAAGACATTTCGGAGCGGATGAGAGGGCGATCAGCTGTTTGTATCTTGTGCCGCAATGCATAGGTATGGGGCAAGCCGCCGGCGTCGCCGCCGCTGTAGCGCTTAAAGACGGCACGACGACACACAACGTAAATATTAAGACGGTTCAGAAGATTCTGTGCACGGAGCAGGATGTACCGCTGCCTCGTCAGGAGAACACAAACCCTGAACTCGTCCGCGAACTGGAGGAGTTTAAATACGGGACTATGTTAGAAAGCGCGAAAAAGATACGCGCCGAAGCGGGCTTGGATTGGTAAGAAATAATTCTGCTTCCGCGGCTCACAATCAAGAGATTCATTATCATGGGATAGTCATAATTGTAAGAAGATAATAAAAAGGAGCATTGTTGAATATGAAAGAAAAAATACGCATTGTTGCCGTATTACTCGTTCTGGCGATGTTGTTCATGTTTGCGGCATCCTGCGGTTCCGACAAAACGGATAACCCCTCTTCCACAAACCCCTCGGGCGCTGCTCCGACGGCTAATCCCTCGAACCCCTCGACCGCAGCACCGAATCAAACTCCCGGTAATTCCGACAATACGGATACGGAAGCCCAGCCACCTGAAGATGCGCCGAAATACGGCGGAGTTTATCGTTACGCGGTACCGAATGAACCCTCCGCGCTTTTCCTGCCGTATCGCTCGATGAACGGTTACGAATGGATCACACCCGTCATCGAATCGCTCTGCTGGCGGCATCCCGAAACCTACGAATTTCATCCTCTGCTCGCCGAATCATGGACACAGGATGACAAGGTTGTAACCTTTAAGCTAAAGAAAGGTATTCATTTTACAGACGGCTCAGAGCTGACTGCCGATGTCGTGGCCTGGAATTTTGAGCTGGCTATGGAAAACGGAAACGGCGCAAGCTTCTACAACCCCGTATTTAACCGCATCGATGATTATACTCTTGAAGTGGTTTTTGATCAGTTCTATCTCAATGCTGTCGGAGTACTCGCCACAAGACCTATCTACTCGAAAAAGGCTTACGAGGACAACGGCCTTGACTGGTGTTTAGTCAATCTGGTAGGCACCGGACCTTTCGTACTCAAGGAATACGTTCAGGGCAGCAGAATAGTTTTTGAGCGCAATGACAACTATTGGCAGGCAGGACTGCCCTATCTCGACGGATGGGAGATCCTTCTTATCCCGGAAGCCGCCACCCAAATGGCGGCATTCACCAGTGACGAGATAATGCGGTTTACCACATCCGACGCGGGGATCGCGGCCAGCATAACCGCACTCGGATACGAAGACGTCAGTGTACAGACATACGATTCCGGCTGGTTCACCTCCTTGCTGCCGTCAAACAGAGATCCGGACTCTCCGTGGGCGAAAAAAGAAGTGCGGCAGGCGGTGCTGCTTTACGGCATTGACTACAATGAGCTTGCGCTTCTCGCAAACGGACCCATGGCGAATGTTTATCACCAGTGCGGTTTCGAAGGATCGTTATTCTATGATCCGGATATCGAGAAGGCTTACGTATACGATCTTGAAAAAGCCAAGCAAATGCTTGCCGACGCCGGGTATCCGGACGGATTTACCACCACTTTAAGCGGAATTCCCGCAAACGTCTCGGTTATGACCGCGCTGCAGGATATATTAAAGAGGCTCAACATAACATGCAATGTTGTTGAAACAAACCCGACCGATCCTGCCCGTTATGACGGTTCATTAAGAGGCCTTGTCGTCTCGAACGGTGCGTCTGCGTGGGATGCCACGACAGGCGGCGGCGCGTTGGTAGCGCTCCGCTCGACAGCAAAAGCACATGCGTCTCATATAGACTTCACTCAGAACCCCGATTACGGCCGCCTGATCGATGAAGCAAGCAAGGCAAGAACTTATGATGAAAGAGCGGAAGCTGCCGGACAGGCTCAGCGTATACTTTTCCTTGATGAAGCATTTGCCGCAATCGCTTATTTCAACGGCGGTGCCGCATTCCGGCAGCCGTATGTGCGCGGTGAGCTGATGGAATACAATACGTTCTCGCCGAGAGACACATGGTTCGATAAATAGCGTTTAACGTTCCAATAAGATCAGAGTCTTGCTTCCGCAAGACTCTGATCTGTAACGAGCCATGTAGACAGACCGACAGGAGCGCATTGAACCGGAATGCCAATAAACGCACTGTGCGCGCAAATGCAGGAAAGTATTATTAAGGGAGTAGTATTAATGACCAGATATTTGCTCACTAGGTTTCTTCAGATGATAATGGTGGTAGTGGTCGTATCGGTACTGACTTTTTTTATGGTCAATCTGTTGCCCGGCGATATAGTGCTGATTGTCGCGGGGACAGATGAAGTCGATCAGGAGATGTACGATGCGATTTATTATGAACTGGGTCTTGACCAGCCCGTGACGGAACGTTATATCAAGTGGGCATGGAATGCACTGCATCTCGATTTCGGGAAGTCGTACACAATGAATGTGCCCGTATTTGATGCAATATCGGCGCGTATTCCGACAACTCTGTACCTTTCCGTGCTGTCGATGCTGATCAGCACCCCGATAGGCGTAGTTCTGGGTGTTATCTGCGCGGTAAACAGGAAAACTAAAATCGACACGGCGATAACACTGACGGCGAATACACTGAACAGTTTACCGTCGTTCTGGATAGGCATCGTATTATTATACATATTTTGCTTCAAGCTCAAATTGCTGCCTACAATCGGGTTTGACTTACCGTGGAAAATGCCGTTGGGGAAGCATCTAAAACTTCTTATTTTGCCGATGACCTGCCTGACGCTCGGCGGGATTGCAGGTATGACACGTTTGACCCGAACCAGTATGCTGGAAGTCATACGGCAGGATTTCATAAGGACAGCGCGTTCCAAAGGACTCCGCGAGAAAGTTGTTCTTTATAAGCATATGTTGAGAAACGGAATACTCCCTATCATCACGGTGCTTGGCAGCCGGCTGGCGGTTCTGATCGGAGGGTCGATGTTCGTAGAAAACGTTTTCGCCATTCCGGGTATGGGCACTTTATCGGTCAAGTGTGTACAGAGCAAGGATATACCGATGATTCAGGGTATAGTACTTATTATGACAACCTTGTTATGCGTTGCATATATAATTACGGATATCATGTATGTAGTGGTGGATCCCCGCATCAGCTTAAAAAGCTCGGCGGAATGAAAGAAGGCGCAATATGAGTGATAGCGTCAATATTATAAAGAATCAGGAAAAAAAGAGAATACGCAAAGAGAAGAATAAAAGGCTGTTCAGAGCGATGTTCGATCGCAAGATGGTCAGAGTAGGTGCTGTCGGAGTGGCGCTGTTCATTCTGATTGCAATCTTTGCCGGAGTCATAGCACCGCACGACCCAAATGCGACAGACGTAAGCGCGATCCTGCAAACCCCGAACAAGGTACATTTGCTGGGTACCGATCAATATGGGCGCGATACGCTCAGCAGAATTATATACGGTTCACGTATTTCCCTTATAATCGGTGTACTGGCGGTGTCGATTTCTTGTGTGGCAGGACTTACAATCGGTCTTATTTCCGCGTATTTCGGCGGCTGGGTAGATATGATAATTATGCGCCTGTGCGAGGTGGTAATATCAATCCCCGCTATTATGATAAATATTGCCTTGATTGCGATATTCGGCAATACAATATATGATCTTGCCGTTATTCTCGGCATATCAACAATACCGGGCTATATTCGAATGATGCGCGCCATGGCCCTGAACATCAGAAGAAGCGACTATGTACAGGTTGCGCAAATGCAGGGCGCTCGTAGTTTTTACATAATGTTGAGGCATGTGCTGCCCAATTCGATATCTCCGCTCCTTGTTATGATGATGACGAATGTAGGTACAACTATCTTGGCGGAAGCAGGGCTCAGCTTCCTTGGGATCGGAATCACTATCCCGATAGCGTCGTGGGGGTCAATGGTAAATCAAGGCAGAGCATATCTGATTTCAAATCCCATTCTGGCTATAGCTCCGGGGCTATGCGTATCATTGCTGGTTATCTGTCTGAATACACTGGGAGACGGTGTCCGGGATGCGATAGACCCGCGGCTGCGCGGCGAAGTTTAACAAGTCGGTGAAAGCCGTATGAATGGAGGAGAAAAATGAGTGGAACGCTTTTAAAGGTTGAAGACCTGCAGACAAAATTCAGAGCCGGTAAAATAACGACACTCGTAGTTGACGGCGTTTCCCTGGATCTGGAACCTGGTGAGATAATCGGATTAGTCGGTGAATCCGGAAGCGGTAAATCGGTTACGATGCTCAGTACGATCCAATTGCTGCCCGGCACGGGGTTTGTTTCCGGCGGGCGGGTTGAGCTTGACGGCGACGGGAAAAATCTGATAAATTATTCTCCCAAAAGCAATGAAATGCGTAAGATTCGCGGCGGCAGGATCGGCATGATCTTTCAGGAGCCGATGACGTCGCTTAACCCGATCATGAAAGTGGGCGAACAGATTCGCGAATCGATCATGCTCCATCAAGGCTTAAGTGCCGGTGAAGCGAAGAAAAAAGCAATCGAGATGATGGACCTGGTCGCAATCCCGGATGCTGAAAAACGTTACGCAGAGTATCCGATGCAGTTTTCCGGAGGTATGCGGCAGCGCATCATGATCGCGATGGTTCTGGCGGGGCAGCCGGATATTCTTGTCGCGGACGAAGCTACTACCGCGCTTGACGTGACAATCCAGGCACAGATCCTTGAGACTATCCGGGATCTGTCGCTTAAGACAGGCATCTCGGTTATCATAGTTACGCACAACCTGGGAATTATAGCGCGATACGCTCAGCGTATATATGTCATGTATGCGGGAGGCATTGTTGAACAAGGCATGTCCGCGGAAATATTCCACAGTCCGCAGCATCCTTACACGCGAGGGCTTCTGAATGCGATTCCGAGACTGGATGATCCGGTTGACCGCGTGTTGATCCCTATACCCGGTATGCCGCCCATGCCGCAAAACCGCCCGCAGTACTGCCCTTTTTATGACCGCTGCTTATATCGGCACGATAGATGTTTAACGCTCCCGAAACCTGAGCTTGTCGAATACGAAGAAGGGCATTTTTTCGCGTGCCATCTGGATGAAAACGAAAAAAAGGCCAAGAAAGAAGAAATCGACAGACAAGTGCATCAATTCAGACCCGAGAAAATAATACTGGACGAGGTATGCCTGGAGGTCAATAACCTCATAAAAAGCTTCGATGTAACACGCGGGTTTCTGCAAAAGAAGATAGCGGTAATAAACGCTGTAGACGATATTTCTTTTAAGATCCGAAAAGGAGAAACGCTCGGTGTGGTGGGAGAGAGCGGCTGCGGCAAGACGACGCTCGGACGCACTATTATGAGAATGTACACGCCGAGTTCCGGGGAGATTAAACTGTTCGGGACAAATATCGCCTCTATGAATATGCGTGAAATCAAACCGTACCGCAAGCAGATGTCTATGATATTCCAGGATCCTTTCTCTTCGCTCGACCCGCGTATGTCGGTTGGAGCGATTGTAGCCCAGCCTTTGAAAATAAGTAAAATATGCAAATCGACTACCGAGATATACAATCGCGTGAACGAGTTGTTTGAGCTGGTAGGGCTCGATACAAGCATGAGGGAACGCTTCCCGCACGAGTTTTCAGGCGGTCAGCGCCAGCGTATAGGAATTGCCCGCGCTCTGGCGTCTAATCCCGCTCTGATGATTTGCGACGAGCCTATTTCAGCGCTTGATGTGTCGATTCAGGCGCAAATTACCAATCTGCTCGAGGAGCTGCAATCGAAGTTTAACCTTGCATATTTGTTCATCGCGCACGATCTCGCCGTTGTAAAACATATCAGCGACAAAATTCTCGTTATGTACCTTGGTCGTGTGATGGAAGTAGCCTTAAGCAGCGATATATACGAAAATCCAATGCATCCGTATACAAAGGCGCTGCTCTCGGCGGTACCTGTCGCCGATCCGCTAGTGGAAAAAACACGCAGCTTTATCGGACTTCAAGGCGAGGTGCCCAGTGTTTTCAACCGTCCGAAGGGCTGCCCGTTCAACAACCGGTGCAGTTATGCACAGGAGCGCTGCTTCAGAGAGGTTCCGCAGCTTAAGGAAGTGGGCAAGGAGCATACGATGGCCTGCTTCCTGTAAACCCCAAAAATCAGTGAGTTAAGCGATTGCTTTTTATTGTTAGTTAATTATTGGTTATATAAATTTTGCGAAGGGAATGTTTGTAATGGTAAAAACGTATCAAGAAGAATCGAACACCTTGCTGATCTACGATGAGTGCGACGTGCTTGTCGTCGGGGGAGGCAGCGCGGGACACAGCGCGGCAGTCGCGGCTGCCAGAGCCGGCTGTGAAAAGGTCATACTGATGGAGCGCTACGGATATTTCGGCGGGGACGCCGTCGGAGACTTTGTTCTGGCGGTACCCGGGCTGAGCTGGCGCAAGTACTCCATGACAAGAGGAATTCAGGAAGAATGGTTCACCAGGCTGGAAAAAAACACGACTGACGGAGTTATCGGCGTTCCGCTTGACGAGCTTGAAGACGCGTCCCCGATAAAGATCCATTACTGGTCCTCGAGATTCGGCGCCCGCGGCTCCGGCAGCACCGGAGAAAAGCAATATCTGTCGCGATCACCGATTTTTGAGCCTAACCAGCTTAAAATCGAAATGGATATGATGGTTCAGGAGCTTCCGAATATTAAGGTAATGCTCCACTGCTGGGGAACAAAGCCTATAATGGACGGAAACACGATTAAAGGCGTGATATACGAGAGCAAGGAAGGCCGTAAGGCTGTGATGGCGAAAGTAGTTATCGACGCTACCGGCGACGGAGACATATACAGTCAGGCCGGCGCTCCATATTATTCGTATCCGATGAACCATCCCTCGCCTGTTTACGCCACTGCGCTGGTTTGGAGAATGGGCGGCGTGGATTATGACAAGTACGCGCTCTGGAGCAAGGATCATCCTCAGGAAGCCCAGTCCTTGCTGGCTGAAATAAGAAAGGTTGCCGGTTACAATACAATGTTTTTCGCATCAACACGCAATGACGTTGTATGGTTCAACAACTGGCTGACCGGCAAAAACTGCATAGATATACAAGACATAAAAGAAACCGAGTTCATGGTGCGCAATTCAATCCGCAGGATTATAAAATTCATGCAGTCCGCGCTGCCCATGATATTTAAAAATGCGTATCTGTATGACATCGCTCCGCAATTCGGTCCGCGCAACACGCGCAGGCTGGATGGCGAGTATGTAATAACCCCGCTTGAGTTTGCGACTGTTCCCAAGCATGACGATGTTGTCGCCTGGCATACTGCCGGCGGTATGATTAACGGCGGAGTGCCGATTGAGCTCCCGTACAGGAGCATCCTGCCTAAGAAGATCGAAAACCTGCTTTGTCCCGGCAGACATTTCAGCGCCGATGAGAAGGCGATCGGAACTTTGTACCTAATCCCGTACTGTGTGGGCATGGGTCAGGCAGCGGGTGTCGCCGCCGCCGTTGCCGTAAAGGACAGCACGACAACGCACAACGTCAACATTAAAACCGTACAGAAGATCCTTTGCACCGAGCAGGATGTGCCGCTGCCTCGCCAGGAAAACACAGACCCGGAGCTTGTCCGCGAGTTGGAGGAAATCAAGTACGGCACCATGACCGAAGCGGCAAAGAAACTGCGTGCCGAAGCCGGTCTTG
>JAAYBW010000320.1 GCA_012729975.1 Clostridiales bacterium | reverse complement strand
GGACGCCGGGAAAATCGCCATGCGTCCCGCCGTGGAGCTTTCCTATCTCCCCCCGGAGCAGCAGCAGACACTTTTAGAGGAAATGGCAGCCGAGGAAAGAACCCCGTCACACGTCCAAGCCATGAAAATGCGAAAGTTTTCAGAGGAAGGGCGGCTGAGTGAGGATGTCATCCACTCCATCATGCAGGAGGAAAAGCCGAATCAAGTGGAGCAATTCAAAATGCCGCGCGATAAAATCAGCAAATTTTTTCCCGTGGGGACGCCCGCGCAGAAAATTGAGGACACCATTATCAAGGCGCTGGAGCTTTGGCGGCAAAGAGAGCGGAACCGTGACGCGCGATGAACCTTTCCCGCCAAGGGGATAGTAGGTCTTTACCCAAACTATGGCATTGTCGCGTTCCCCCTCCCTGCACCCACCCCCTCTGTTAATCCACAAGTGAGAATATTAACCCACAATCACCAACAGGGATAGCGGTTTGCTGTCCCTGTTTACATAGAGGGCATTTGCCCTCTTGATTTTTTGAAAGGAGGAAATACCTGTGAGAAAGCTGTCCAAATACAAAGTCTGCGGCGAGGTTGATTCTACTGTGACCGGCAAGCTGCTTTACCTCATTCTCGAAGAGCTTGCCGATAAAAACGGCGAAATAATTATCCCACAGAAAAAAATCAGCGCCGCGCTGCACATTTCCAAAGGCGCTGTCAGCCGTAATCTTCGCCGTCTGCGAGAGGGCGGCTATATTGATGTGGTTGCGCAGTATCACAGCGACGGCGGCAGGGCCGCCAACAAATACCGAATCAGATAAAGGAGCGTGTTTTTCATGGATAACAGAAAATTTGCGGCAACACTTTACAATTTTATAAAAGAGAACGACCCGCACGGCTATTATACGAACACTCCGGCAGAGGACGCTATTGCGGAGCTGGAAAGCTACCTTTCCGACCCGGAGATGGTCAAAGAAACCATTAAGGACATAGAGGAAATCGCGGATTCCTTTGACGACCATGAGGTTTATGTTACCGATGTAAAGCCGCTTTTGAAAGGTTTACGGGCGGTGCAGGAAAGGCTGGAGGCCGAGCAAAGCAGGCGTATGGTGGCCGACACCGGCTACGAAGTCAAGCAATCCATCCGCATTGGCAATAGCGAGATTCTGATGTCCGAGAACCCCGCAGCGGAGGACGGCAACTTCTATATGAAAGCCGAGTACACTGAAAATGGCTTGATCGGTGAATACTCTCAGGTTGTCGTTGATTCCAATTATCTTGAAATCATTCAGGAATTTGCCAAGGGCCTGCACAATCAGATCGAAAAAGTTGCATCCGAAATCGGTAAAGCGGCGTATCAGCCTGAGCCGATCACCGCCAGGGAGTGCCACCCTAACGATTACAGTCAGGGCATTGTCGGCAAGGTGGTGGCAATCAAGGCCGAGGCTCTGCGCCCGGAATACCGGCGCGGGGATGTGCAGCTTGTTTTGGTGGATGGCGGCAACGGCGCAAACGCCAACCCGCATGGAAACGCCGTTTATTGTATCCACCTGAACGACGGCAGTCGCACACGTTTTGAGAGGTATCAGGTTCAGGGTGAAATAAAGGAACTGCCTGCATGGGCGGCGGCGCGGCTTGACGTCATCCGCGCCGAGCGTGAGGCCACAAAACAACCCGCCCCGCCCATCAAAGCCCGAAAACCGAAAGACAGAGAAGCGCGGTAATCATGCTTGTAGAGGACACCCTGTTTGGCATGACTGACAAGGTTCAAATAGCCGTCGAGCGTATCAAAGCCTTTGAGCCGCCTGACGGCTATTTCCTTGCCTT
>JAAYBW010000319.1 GCA_012729975.1 Clostridiales bacterium | reverse complement strand
TTCAAATCCTTCTGCCCCTGCCAAAATAAAGACCTGTAATCGCATGGTGTGATTACAGGTCTTTATGATTACTATACTACTATACTACTATACTAGATATACTGTAAACGTCAAGTAGCGGGTCACATAGTAGCCAGGGGGCAAAGATAGTACAATCACAACAGAACAGGTTGAAAAAGTAATGCAACGAATTCAACCGTGAATGGAGTGATAGTGTGAATACACGGGAAGTGGCCGCAGAGTATCGGATGGCGCAGTGGACGCAGACGATACAAGCTCGTGTACAAAGTGGCCAAAGCATTAAAGAATTCTGCGCATCTGCGGGGATTAGCAGAAATGCATACTTTTACTGGCAGCGGAAGCTACGGGAGGCGGCCTGCATTGGGCACATGACGGTTCAAAACCGTGAGAACGGGCTCGTACCGAACGGATGGACACAGCTTTCGGAAACTACCCCTTCCACCGTCACCGTAGGCACACTAACCGTTGAAGTCAGCGGGTGTCACATAACCGCAACCGCCGAGACCGACCTGGAACTACTGGCGAAGGTCTGCCGGGCGCTCAGGTCACTGTAATGCGATTCGGCGGGAAACCCGTATATCTTTGCTGCGGGCACACAGACATGCGAAAATCTATCAACGGACTGATGACGCTCGTGCAGCATAGCTTTTCCCTCGACCCATACGCCGAAGCGCTGTTTGTTTTCTGTAACCGGTCCCGAGACCGTCTGAAGATTCTCGAATGGGACGGTGATGGTTTTTGGTTGTATTTCAAGAGGCTGGAGCGCGGACATTTCCGCTGGCCGTCATCGGATGGGGCGTCCACCATGACTTTGAACAGCGAGGAATTATCCTGCCTGATTGATGGCGCGAGGCTGGAGAAAAAACTCCGCCGCAGCGATATTTTCGAACATAAAAAGCCTTGAAATATCAAGCGCGGAAACGGCTGTTTTCCTTGATATTTCAAGGTTTTTCCTGTATAATTAGAGTATGGGAAATCAAGAAATTACAGTTGAAAATCTGCTCGTTCTAATTAAAGAAAAAGACCGCCGGATTGCCGAATTAGAACGTGAGACTGCCCGGGTTACTGAACTGGAAAATCAGATTCAGTGGCTTATGGAACAGTTTCGCCTTGCAAAGCATAAGCAGTTTGGCGCGTCCAGCGAACAAACTGATTTGAATCAGCTTTACCTGTTCAACGAAGCGGAGCAGACTGCCGCATTGACCGCACCGGAACCAGAGATTACGGAGGTCAAGGCACATTACAGAAAGAAAACCCGTCTGACGACTGACAAGCTGCCAGAGGATCTGCCTGTCGAGGTCGTTGAACATGAATTGCCTGAAGAAAATCGTGTCTGTCCCGATTGCGGCTGCTCCCTGCACAAAATGGGCGAGGACGTTCGCGAGGAGTTGAAAATCATCCCGGCAAAAGCTGTGATAGTCCGCCATGTGCGGCACGTCTATGCCTGCCGCAGTTGCGAGGCATCCTCAGACCATGTACCGATAGTTAAGGCGGAGATGCCTGAGCCCGTCATTAAGGGCGGGTTTGCATCGCCCGAATCAGTTGCCCACATCGCCACGCAGAAATTTGTGATGGGCAGCCCGCTTTACCGGCAGGAGCAGGAATGGGCGCTTTCCGGCATTCGGCTTTCCCGTCAAACCATGTCCAACTGGCTTATCAAAGCCTGCGAGAATTGGCTGGAGCCGATATACGGCGAGATGAAGCAGCGGTTATGCGGGCATGAGGTTCTTCACGCTGATGAAACCACACTGCAAGTACTTCATGAAGACGGCAAGCCTGCCCAGAGCAAGAGCTATATGTGGCTCTACCGGACAAGCGGCGAGGCCAAACATCAAATTGTTCTGTATGACTACCGGCCGAACCGAAAGGCCGAGAACCCTGAAGGATTTTTAAGGGATTTCAAAGGATATCTTCACGCGGACGGATACGATGGATACCATCGGTTACCCGACAAAATCACCGTGGTGGGTTGTTGGGCGCACGCGCGACGAAAATTCGATGAGCTGCTGCAAACGATTCCGAAAGACAAAAGAGATTCGTCTGATGCCGCAAAAGGAATCGCCTATTGTGATAAGCTGTTTCGTTTTGAGAAACAGTTTGCATTGCTGTCCCCTGAGGACCGATTTAAGGAGCGCGAACGTTTTTCCAAGCCGCTGATGGACGAGTTTTACACATGGCTCGGGTCGCTCCGTGAGGCACCAAAATCCCTGATGGGCAAGGCAATATATTACGCGGAGTCACAGCGAAAGTATCTTGAACGATATCTGTTTGACGGGCGGCTTGAAATCAGCAACAACCGCGCCGAAAGAACGATTCGCCCGTTTGTGATGGGCCGTAAAAACTGGCTTTTCTCCAATACGCCGAATGGTGCTCGTGCCAGCGCCGTTTACTACAGCCTGATCGTATCGGCCAGAGAAAATGGTCTGAACCCATTTGAATATCTGACGTGGATTTTTACGAACGCCCCAAACCTCGGAAGGCCTGGTTACGTAGCAAAAACAGAACATTTCTTACCAGGTAGCGCGGCTATTCCCGAAAAAGTGTTTTCACCTAACCCAAAGAGTGAAAAATCAGAAAAATATGCTTGGGAGGTAGACGCGTGAAGGTCGGAAAACACACTGCTTTTATGGTTGATTTCATCTCGGATTTCGCCGATGGCAAAATGTCAAGATTCAACTTTGAGCTTGATTATTCAGGCTATGCCCTTGAGCATTTCCCGAAGATGGAACGTGAAAACGCCCGCCTGGCGCGGAAGTTTGCCAATACAGTTGAAGCCAAATACGAGTACACTGAAAACCACGATATCTCGGACGACGATTTCAGAATTCTAATGAATAATGCGCTTTGCGATTTCCTCGAAACGGGCAAACCCGACTTGTTGTAAAAATATCATAGTCTTTTATTGATTGCCAGCCGGCATCTTGAATTAATGTCAAGGTGCCGGCTGTTTGACGCTTACGAATACTTCACCGACCTGCCGCTGTATAACGGCGCCTTCGGTCTTGTCATGAATATCGACAAGTGGAATTCCCTGCCTCCCGAATACCAGGAAGCCATCATGAGCGTCTCGGGCAAAGCCGGTTCCCTCGAGGCGGCCGAGGACTTCAAAACCTCCGCCGAAGCGGCGAAGAAGATGATTTCCGACGCGGGCTGCACTTGGGTCACGGTGTCCGATACGGATCTGGCCGCTTTCCAGGCGGCGGCGGACGATATCTCAGCGGCGTGGGCCAGGAGCATCACCACCGATGCGCTGGACGGACAGGCTTTTCTTGACGAAGCCATGGCGCTGGCAAAGAATTACGGCTCCTGATTTCACACCTGAATTTTTCATATCCCGACTGTTCACATCAGTCGGGATATGATTTAACAGTACTTACGAAAGGAAACGGACGTTGAATGGCACCTGAACTCATCGGCATACTCGGCATTGTTGCTTTTCTCGTGCTGATATTCCTGGGTATGAATATCGGCCTTGCGCTGCTGCTGATCGGCTTTGCGGGTTACGCCCTTATCCTCAATCCTGCGGCCGCCATCGGCCTTTTGCGCACGGTTCCGGCCACCCAGGCCAGCAATTACGCGCTCATCGTCATCCCCCTGTTTATCCTGATGGGCAATTTCGCTTACCATGCCGGCCTGTCCTCGGCCTTGTACAACGCCGGCAACAAGTGGCTCTCCCGGCTGCCGGGGAGCCTGGCGTGCGGCACGGTTGCGGCCTGCGCGGGCTTCGGCGCCATCTGCGGGTCCTGCGCCGCCACCTGCGCCACCATGGGAACCATCGCGCTGCCCGAAATGCGCAAATACGGCTATGCCGACAGGCTGTCCACCGGCTCCATTGCCATGGGCGGCACCCTGGGCATCCTGATCCCGCCCAGCACGCCGATGATCCTTTACGGGATCATGGCCCAGACCTCCATCGGGTCTCTATTCGCCGCCGGCGTACTGCCCGGCATCATGATGGCCATTCTCTGCATTATCACCATTGTCCTTATGTGCCGGATGAATCCCAGCCTCGCCCCCGCACCGTCAAAAAGCACCTGGCGGGAGAAGTTTTCGTCTTTGAAGGGCCTCATCGGCGTCGTCATCCTGTTCGGCGCCGTTCTGGGCGGCATGTTCTCCGGGTTCTTCTCCGTCAACCAGTCCGCC
>JAAYBW010000052.1 GCA_012729975.1 Clostridiales bacterium | reverse complement strand
TCTCTGGGAGGATCGGCAAGCCCCGCGAGGCCTTTTAAAGTCAGGCGATAGTCGCCGAGCGCTGCCGGTATCCCCATTTTCTCATCCACCGGTGCCGACGCTACCGCGATAACCCTGAGCCCTTCCAGGGCCATATCCCGTGCCGTCCGCTCCGCGGTCCGGCGCTCCTCTTCGCTCATATCGCACAGACCGAGCAGGCTCTCCGGCGAGCCTTTGGCAGCTACGAAAACAGCTTCGTTTTTACGCCAGACATGGCCCATCATCTTAGATTCGTTTGTAAACGGATATTCGTATAAAAGCTCGCCGTCAAAAAGCTGCTCTCTATTGAGATCAATACTCTCGCAGTAAGAAAGCATCGCTTTCTCCATAGGGTCATATGCCTGTGTTTCACAGGCCATCCCCATAGTTTCACACAAAGCGCGCTTATCGCCGTCCGGCATCCATATGCGCTGCACGGTCATTTTATTCATCGTAATCGTGCCCGTTTTGTCAACGCAAAGAACGGATATCGCGCCCAGAGTCTCGACAGACGGCAGCTTGCGGACCAGCGAGTGCTTCTTGGCAAGACGCCATGCCCCGAGCGACAGGTACACGGTCAGTATTACGGGAAATTCCTCGGGTATCATTGCCATGGCAAGCGTGATTCCGGAAAGCACACTCTCTATCAGTCGTTCTTTGAAACCGTGGTCGGGTATGTTGAAGTAAGTAATAACACCCACCAGAACGAGAAGTATTCCGGCTGCGATACCACTGGTTCTGACAAGGCCGGCGGTCTGCTTCTGCAGCGGCGTTTTTAGCTCCGGCGCGGATGCCGCGCCCGCTCCTATCTTCCCGTATTCGGTTTGAACGCCGATAGCCGCCGTATGTACCGCGGCCGTGCCCTGCGTAACAAGCGTTCCCGCGTAGCAGTAATCTTTTCTCCAGTAATCCGAAGAAGGTTCCGCGGTACCGGCCGCAGCCTTCCAGACTTCCTCGGACTCGCCCGTCAGCGAGGACTCATCCACCCGGAGGTCGCTGCACATAATAATCTCGCCGTCCGCGGGTATTTTTACTCCCTCGCTGATGAGCATTATATCGCCCGGAACAAGATCCGCGCTCGGTATAACGACCTGCGAACCGTCCCTTATAACGGTTATATGCGGCGCGGAAAGGTCTTTAAGAGCGTTTAAAGTCCTGTCGGTCTTCCATTCCTGAACGGCCTCTATAGCTATGATTCCCGCCACGAAAATCAGCATAATCGCGCCGTCCCTCGGCTCTCCGAGGAAAAAGTAGATTGCCGCGGCAGCGATAAGCAAAAGAAACATGGGCTCGGCGATAATGTGCATCAGCTTCATAAAAAAGCTTGTCTTCTTTTGAGGCACCAACTCATTTTTTCCGAATTGTTCCTGCATCTGCGCCGCCCGGGCCGAGGACAGTCCCATCGCTCCCAAATCGTATTCTGTCATATCAGTTACCTCCGTATTGCCTTATGGCATGCGTATGATAGCTCTATGGCACTCCATACATAGATTTCCGTCCCGTTCAGGCATAAATAAACGCACCTGCGGGATATACCACTGTCCCACAGATGCGGTTTCTTGCTATCTGCTGCTGCTTTTCGCAGCCCGGCCCCACGAACCCGAAAGAGGTTCATCGCCTGCTCAGTTTGTACTGTTCGTCTCGCATTCCCTTTTGGGAATGTAATGCAGTGCAAAGAGATTACTGTGCATTATATGCGGGGCAGTGCGGGTTGTCAACATGATTCCATAATTTTACTCCAAGAGGTTTTTTCTATTATAGCTGAATTCAGGTTAACCTCTCCACGTTTTTAGGTTGACATTCGGTCCGGCCTCTGCTATCCTTGCCGCGGGAGGTGACTTAATGTCGACAAAACACGAAATTCTTGCGGTGCTCGAGGAAAACCGCGGGAAAGCCGTATCGGGCCAGCAGCTGGCAGACACGCTCGGTATATCGCGCACGGCCGTCTGGAAAGCTGTCAGGGCTCTTGAGGAAGACGGTCACATGATTAAGGCGAAAAACAACAGGGGATACTGCCTCGACAAGGAGAGCGACCGCCTGTCCGCCGAGGGCATAGGGCTCCATTTACCTTCGGAGCTTCGCGGCAGAGATATATATGTATACGACACCGTGGATTCAACAAATACACAGGCAAAGCGGCTGCTGCTCGACGGCGCGCCTCACGGAACGGTCATAGCGGCGGAAGAGCAGACCGCGGGACGCGGCCGCCGCGGAAAAAACTTTTACTCCCCCGGGCGGA
>JAAYBW010000051.1 GCA_012729975.1 Clostridiales bacterium | reverse complement strand
GTTACACCCTTCCTGCGCAGTACCTCGCTCGCATAGCTATTAAATTCCGGCTCCGCCCGTTCGACCTTATATGTAAACACGCTCTCATCCCCGGTTCTGTCCATGACGATCCTGATGCTGCCCAGCGAACTGCCCCAGGGGATAGCCGCTTCGATTTTGCTCCGCTCGGAAGCCAGTTCATGGATATGCGTGACCCACACACCGTGCATGCCCACAGCTTTAAACGCCGCGATCACATCCAGCGAAATGCTTTTTGTCTCCGACGGACTTGTGGAGGTCAGCGGTTCGTTGAAGAGCACCATACTGTTCTCCTTCACGCTGCTCACAACGTTCGCGATGCGCTGCGCCTCCTCTGCCAGCAGGCCGCGCGTTTTGTGCTCCGTGTTATTCGGAGAAAATACCGTGAAAATTCCGCTGACGGGACTGATCTGCGCGCTTTCACACGGCACCGCGGCGCCTAACTGGAAAAGCCACTGCGTCAGCGCGGTTGAGAGCAAAAACACCGTCTTCCCGCCCTGGTTCGCGCCGGTCAGAACTAAAATTTCTCCGCCCTTTTTCAGTTCGATGTCGTTGGTTATGATCGTTTCGCGGCCTCCGACGACAAGCAGCGGGTTAAACATATCCTTTACCGCAAACGCTTTCTCACTCACCGGACACAGCTTCGGAAAACACCATTTAAGCCCCTTTTCCTCCCACGCGCGGCAAAGCTTTCCGAGCGACAGGAAAAAGATCAGGTCTTTTTTCACACTCCGAAACTCCATCGTTTCGCGGCTTACGAACGCGCCGATCGCCTGGGAAGCGCTTTGCACCGACCTTTGAAGCAGCATGTTGTTCGTCTCCATCGCTTTCTGCGTGAACCACAGCTTTCGCTTTTTCGACTTTTTCTCCTCTTCGCCGGTATACTGCTCCATATACAGCAGCTTATAGGCGCTAAGCTTCAGCTCACCGTCGAGATTGAAGCCCAGACGCATGAGCTTCGGGGCGGCATATCCCCGGCACAGCGCTTCAAAGCTCTTTTTAACATTTTCAAAGCGTTCCGAACACCTCATGGAGCCGAGCTTTTCATACAGTGCCTTCATACCTGCCGACCGGAAACTGAATTTGCCGAGTTCGTTGTATACGGCATCCAGCTTTTTAATATAGCTGTCAAGGTTTCCGAAATCCGTCATATTGATTCCGACAGCCATGTTGTCCAGCCCGCGGCGGATACCGCCCGCTCGGCCTTCCCAGCCATCGATGCAGCCGAGGAGCATGTCGAGCGCTTTTCCGAGCTCCGGATTTACTAAGATCTCCCGCAAAACCGCCTGCCTGTGCGATATGACCGCAGGGTCTTCGGTCCAGAGCGCGTTGAGTTCAGCGGCGGAGATTTTAAGATAATGCGTCCATGACATGAAAGCAGCCAGCCTTTCAAGCTGCAAATCCTCCGTGGTCTGATCCGGGATATTTCCCGGCATCGGGAGCATTCCCTCAGGATATAACAGGCATCCCATCACAGCACCTCCCCGCGCTTAATGAGATCCCATGCCCTGTCATGCGGCCTCGCATCCATGCCAAGGCTGTCCATCCGTTTGAGCATATCGCCGAGCGTAACGCCCATCCTGCCTATAACGGCGCGCGCATAACTGGAGCGCAGCGGCGGCGCTTCAATTATTTTGTATAAATAGGACAGCTCACCGTCCCCGGCGGTGGCCATCACAAGGCTGGTAAGCCTGTCCGCCAGCCCGTCCTGAGCAAGCCGGCCTGTCAGAAGCTCATATATATCTCCGAAATGCGTTACCATCATCGCGCTGACTTTCCTGGCGATCAGCTCCGAAACCAGCTCGATGCATATTTGTATCCCCTCATTTGCGCTTGTGGCGGTCATAGGCTCGTTGAGCAGCAAAAGGCTGTGCGAGGTCATGCGCCCGGTGATCTCACCCAGCCGGATGACCTCCATTCCCATCCGGGAATCCTCGCCCTCCGCACTTTCTCCGGCGGCAAAGAGAGTGAGCAAACAGTCGCATGGTCTTATCGCGGCAGTCCGGCACGGCAGCAGACAGCCCAGCTGCGTGAGCCACAGCAGCTGCCCGGCCAGCATAATGTAGCAGGTCTTCCCCGAGCTGTTCGGCCCGGTAATCAGGTTTACATAACCTTCCGCACGCAGAAAGCAGTTGTTTGCAACCGGAAGTTCGGCACCGTGCAGGGCCATTTCAGGCAAATACGCGTCCGTAATATCAAAAACGGCAATATCCGAACGCTCCGGCGCGCAGACCGGAACTCCCCGCTCTGAAAACCGC
>JAAYBW010000318.1 GCA_012729975.1 Clostridiales bacterium | reverse complement strand
GCGGTACCGGCGTATCCGACGACCAGCTTTGTCGGAATGCCCTGACTGCGAAGCATCGCGGCCATTACGGCACTGTAATCAAAGCATATGCCTTTTTCAAGAGCAAGTATCTCGTCTACATCGGGCAAATACCCGCTGACTACCGTCCTGGCCTTCTCCCTGTCATAACTGAAGGTATTAATCACGAAATCGTAAACGGCAGCAACCTTCTCAAGCTCGGTATCGCTGTTCTCGCAGAGCTTTTCCGCTTTTCTTACGACTTCGCTGTCGGCGCTGTAGTTGACGTACTGATTGGGGAGAATAAACGGCGCGAATTCGTCGGCAAGCGTGACTGTTATGCTCCGGCTTACCAGTGTGCTGTATTTGGTGCCTGAAATGTTTTTGTAGACCCCGATCTTATAGGTCCCGTTTCCGTCGGAAAGCGGGAATGTTTCATACTCTCCGGAATCGGAAAGGTTATACGTATATTTTGTATTCGGCCCCTGAACGATTACCTTGAGCTTAGCGGCGCCTCCGGTGTATTTGCACATAACGTATCCGTCAAAAGCGTTTGATGCGTCTATCGAAGCGTTGTTTTTGGCATAAACAACCGTCCCCGAGGCTTCGGGCATAAGATAAACCGAGGCGGGCGACTGTCCGGAAAGTGGTATGATCTCGTCAAATATCATTGTCTGCGAACTGTCTTCAAGATACCAGTCTTCGGGAGCGGCGGGAGTTCCTTTCGCGGCGCAGCCTACAGCGGCAGCCGCCGCCGAAACGATCGCAGCAATCACGATAACAAGACGCCTGCTCTTCATATTACCTGCCCCCTTTTTAGGTTTTATGTTTATGGCCTTAAAACTTGTCCCTTATCATTATATAACGAAACGTAACGTTTTTGGGTACAAAATGCGTAAAAAAGACAAAAAAGAACTTTTTATGAAATCCGAACGCTATTTATATCTGTAACCTCGGCTTATTACTGCATTACGGGCTCAACCGGCAGCGCGCTGTAGCGCATCAGGATGTTCATATGCGGGTAAGCGGCCTTAAAGTTCCTGCTGATACGCTGCAGCACCATGTTGCTGTTTTCATAGCTGGCGGCAGGCAGCATCAGCAGATACTGAGTAACGCTGTACCTGCAGAAAACATCGCCACGGCGCAAAGACGCCATAATTACGTTATAAAGACGATCCATCGTCAAGTTCAATTTTTTCTGGGGGAGCTTTTTCCCGTTCGCGTCCATAACGGTCAGCAGCGATATATGTACAACGTGGCCGCTCCTGTTCGCCGCGCGCGCCTGAAGCCGGTATATATCCTTGAAGAATTCATATTCACAGAAAAAGGCCCCCGTTTGCTTTTCGGACTCTGACAGGTCGCTTCGTATAAGACTCAGATCCATTTCGGAAGCGTTGCTGGTCTTCACGATCTCCTTATAAAGCGCCGTCAGCTCCGGCGAGGGATTAACTCCGAACCTGGTCATGAAAAGATCCGTCACGTAATAATAATGCTGAAGTGCCGTCTGACGCATTCCCGCGCCGCTTAGCGCGCTTATCATCGAATGGTGCAGCCCCTCGTCGTAGGGGTCTATGGCGATGGCCTTCTGACAAACGCCTATTATTTCGTCCAGACGGCCCGTTTCGTCGAGCGCTTCAACGGCGGCGTGAACGATCTTGAGGTACTGCGAGTGAAAACCGGTGCTGATCGGGACAACCCAAGCTTCGGAAGCCGCCTTCGGCAGAAAATCTCCTTTATATATATCTATAGCACCGAGCATAAGCTCCAGGCGCTTTTCACCCGTTTCGTTTTTTGCTTCCCGGCAGATGCGGTCAAATTCCTCCGTGTCTATTATCGCCGGCAAGTCGTTGTTCCAGCAATAAGTGCCGTGCTGGGATATTATGATATCTTTTCCTGAGCCGACTCCAAGCCCCTCCACAAGAGATCTCGCTCTGTGCAGCAGCGTCTTGAGAGTATTTACGGGATCATCGATATCATCCTCCGGCCAGAGCAGATCTATCAATCCGGACTGTGTTATTTTCTTGGTGCGGTATGTAATCAGGTATTCGATCAATGAAAGGACTTTTTTTGAACGGTTATTCTCGTCGGAGACCTTGCCGCCGCCTTCGGCCGTTATCGAAAAACCGCCAAACATATTAATCCTCAGAAGTTTTTCTTCTTCCATAAAACGCGTAATCGCCTCCGTTTTATCTCCTGTTCTGACCCTATATGCCGGAAGGG
>JAAYBW010000317.1 GCA_012729975.1 Clostridiales bacterium | reverse complement strand
TTCATCCGTTCAAGCTGCTTGATGGTATAGCGTTCCCCCTTGTTGCGCTTGGTTTCGTCAATGGCGTCCACAAGGTCGTCAATCTGCCGATCAATCATGTGCCGCTGGCGCTCCAGCGACATGGGGATTTTCTCAAACTGGCTGTGGCCGATAATTACGGCGTCGTAATCGCCGGTGGAAATGCGGGCGCAAAACTTCTTACGGTTCTTGGTTTCAAAGTCCTTTTTGGTCGCCACAAGGATATTTGCGGAGGGATAGAGCTGTAAAAACTCGCCCGACCACTGCTCTGTGATGTGGTTCGGCACAACGATGAGGCTCTTATTGCACAGCCCCAAGCGCTTGGATTCCATCGCGGCAGCGACCATTTCATAGGTCTTGCCCGCGCCTACCTCATGGGCCAGTAGGGTGTTCCCGCCGTAGAGAATGTGGGCGATGGCGTCGATCTGATGCTTACGCAGGGTGATTTCGGGATTCATGCCGACAAACTTGATATGGCTGCCGTCGTACTCGCGGGGGCGTATGCTGTTGAAGCGGTCGTTGTAGATGCAGCACAGCCTTTCCCGCCGAGCGGGGTCTTTCCATATCCATTCCTCAAATTTGGCGCGAATGATTTCCTGCTTGGCCTGCGCAATCGCCGTTTCCTTTTTGTTCAGGACACGCTTTTCGGTTCCGTCAGGGTCGTAAACCTTGTCAAAGACCCGCACATCCCGCAGATTCAGGCTGTCCTCAATGATTTTGTAGGCGTTGATCCGCTGCGTGCCGTAGGTGTTGAACGAGTGAATATTGGAGCGGTCGGCGTTTTTTTCAGTGATGCTCCACTCGCCCATGCGGTTGGAATAATGCACCCTGATACGGTCACGGGCGTAGCCGGAGGTTTGCAGCAGCTCAACCATAAACCTCTGGATGACATCCTCCGGCAGCCATGTCGCTCCAAGGCGCACCGAGATTTCAGCAGCGGTCAGGTCGGGCGGGATGGCCGCTTCAAGGGCGCGGACATTGACATCAAGGGAGCCGTCGTCCAAAGCGGCCTGCGCCGCCTTTGCGTGAACCAGCTTTTCCCGGACATTGCCGGAAAGATACTCATCGGCGGTGACGTAGGCTTTATCCTGGGAATCGGCGGAGCCGACATTCAGGAAGATAACGCCCTCCAGCTCCTTTACCAGCGCGTCCTCGCTTTGCCCGGTCAGCTCGGCCATGTACGGTAAATCCACCCGAGCCTTTTCGGACATGGACACGGCCAGCGCCTCGCTTGCCGTATCAACGTGGGTAATGGGGATGTGCGGCTTGATGGTGCGCTTCTGAAACATATCGGCCTTGCGCTCCAGCTCGCCGTTTTCATCAATGATTTCAAGAGAGCATAGGAGGCAGTAGGCGCTGTCCTGCGCAAAGGCCATGCTGTTGCCGCGCGAATTGATGAGACCGTACTTCTTTGTAAAGCCGTCGTACAGGCGGTTCAACCGGGCTGCTCTGTGCGGATGTCACTTTCGGGATAGTCCTCGGTCTGGTACTCAATCAGCCTGCGGACACACTCTCGCAGCTCAATGAGGCCCTTGACGCGGTTCTGCGCCGTCACCGGTATTTCCACGGGAACCATGCGGCTGTCCTGTCGGTAGTAGATTTTGCCGTCCGCCAGGGTATAGCTGAAATTACGCACGGTCAGGTCGGCGGGGATGGAGTTATCTTCTTCCGGTTCATCCTCGCCGCGCTCATAGTCAAGGATTTCCGCGTGGATGTTGGTGATG